>CAIJTF010000119.1 GCA_903823565.1 uncultured Flavobacteriales bacterium | reverse complement strand
TCCCTGGGTACATGAGTTATAAAATCCTCCCAAGAGATTTGAACCATTTGGCATAACCTGATTGTTTGCATTCCAGACCTTTCTGCCATCGGTATAGAAAAGCAACTGCCCTGTGGCAGGATCCGACACACTTGCCGTTGATTCATTTGAGTTGATGGCTGCATTGCTCGAACCTACTGGGATTGGACCGGAAAAATTTACGCGGGCTCCATAGCCGAAAACCCAATTATTGTTTTGCAATTGACCAAAAACAACAGGTGATTGTAGTGTGAAAATTAGGATAAGAAAAAGGGAATATCTTTTTAAAACGAGCATATAAATCATCGAATTAAATGCACAAAGCCATGACCAATTGCACCTGTTTCCGTTGTGAATTTATAGGTGTAAACCCCATCAGCAAGCTCCTTTCCTGACGTATCTTTTCCGTCCCAATAGTTTTGGTAATTTGCTGAAGAATAAACGAGATTCCCCCAGCGGTTTAGAATAATTAATTCTGTATTTTCTGGCAGGTTTTCGATTTCGAAGAGGTCGTTTTGTCCATCCGAATTTGGTGTAATAACATTTGGAATAGTCAAATCGAAGCCACAATCCTCCGTATTAATTTGATACAGTGCTGCATTATCCAATACAAAGTAAGGATTAAAAGTCTCACCATTGGCATATGAGAATGTGAAATCAATAGGTGGAGAACACGGTCCGCCTATCATGATGGATTGAATTGAATTTAAGGCGGTGAAGGGTATGTTGACTGTTTGCCATGTTCCATCGGCTTGGTAGGAGGCGTGTCCAAGTTCAACCCAATCTACGGAAACAGCAGGACAACTGGCAGTTAGAATAGCCGATTGCGTGCAAATAGAGCTACCGAATACGGTAATGTCTACAGCTCCAAACCAAATATTGGTTAACGCATTTCCAAAAGATGACATTCCTATTCCAGTCAGGTTCAATTGCAGGTTATATGAATTTCCAGGCTGTAAGGGTTGAGATAAACAAGTTGTCAAATATTCCATATAAATTCCGTCATCGATGTTGCCATCAAAACCCGTGATATCTGGGAGATTTCTAATAATAAAACCTGCAGCAGCTTGTCCATCTGGCAAAGGTGTTGGAATATTAGGCCAAAAAGAAACAGGGGCATTTACAAAATAATCCGATGACCCCAATGTTCCTGCTTGCCAATTGTTAACGCAAAAAATACCATTAGCTCCGAGCGCCCATTGCGTAAAGTCGGTTGGTAGGCAACTGTATTCTTCAAAAGATGGGTTAGGTATAAAATTGTTTCCGGGATTCACCGAGTTGATGCCGCTGCACGTGCAATCTAAATTGTCGTTAAAGTCTACCAAACCATCGTTGTCATCGTCCAATCCATTCGAGCAATTTTCTTGGGCTGAAGCATGGAAAGAGAAAAAAAGGACAATCAGCAGGGGTAATAATGAATTGTTCCTATGCATTCATTTCATTTTACGTTAAAATTAGAAGAATTTACTGAAAGTGCCAAACGAGGAAAAGCTTAGAACGATGAACGTTTTTCATCACTCTCTTTCTCTTTCTAAAAGAAAAGCGCCTGAATTTCAGAGCGAGAAGCAGTCCGTCTTAAACGGAGAAAGCGAGGGAAAAAGAAAAAGCGCCTCCAGCTCTTCGAGCGTGAATAAATAATATCGTTGGTTATCCTCAGGAAAAGGTACGATCAACGCTCCCTGGGTACATGAGTTATAAAATCCTCCCAAGAGATTTGAACCATTTGGCATAACCTGATTGTTTGCATTCCAGACCTTTCTGCCATCGGTATAGAAAAGCAACTGCCCTGTGGCAGGATCCGACACACTTGCCGTTGA
>CAIJTF010000118.1 GCA_903823565.1 uncultured Flavobacteriales bacterium | reverse complement strand
TCAACGGCAAGTGTGTCGGATCCTGCCACAGGGCAGTTGCTTTTCTATACCGATGGCAGAAAGGTCTGGAATGCAAACAATCAGGTTATGCCAAATGGTTCAAATCTCTTGGGAGGATTTTATAACTCATGTACCCAGGGATCGTTGATCGTACCTTTTCCTGAGGATAACCAACGATACTATTTATTTACACTCGAAGAGCTGGAGGCACTTTCCTTAAGTCCTGTTGTTGACAATGGTTTGAGATATAGTGTGGTGGACATGACATTGAATGGAGGTCTTGGAGATGTACAAGTTGCCACAATAAATACACCACTAGCAACTGATTTGACCGAAAAATTGATTGTTATTAGAAGTACTGAAATACAAGGTTTTTGGGTGATTGCTCACAAAAGGAATGCGAATGAATTTTTAGCTTGGAAAATTGATGCATGTGGTGTTACTGCACAACCTGTTGTAAGTACGGTGGGTTCAAATTTTGCAAGTGCTCCCTTAGGGGCGACTGAAGCTTGGTCAGGAGCAATGGATGCGTCTCCTGATGGAAATCGGATTGGTATGCCTATAGATTGGAGTGACCGCATGGAGTTTTTCGATTTCAACAAGACAACGGGAGTTGTAAGTAACCCACTAACGGTCAATGTTACGGATGATTCAAATCCACCTTTTCTCAGAAAGTATGGCGCTTGTTTTTCTCCCGATGGTTCAAAATTTTATTACACAAATATCAATTCGGTTTATCAATTAAATTTAAGCACCTACACTTCAGCGGCCATAGCCTCTTCAATTACCTTGATCTATTCTCCAATTCTTGAACCCAATGGTTATCCCTGTTTACAAATCGAACAAGCTCCAAACAATAAATTGTATGTTGCCATAGGAAATGCTGGAAGGCTCGATGAAATCTCAAATCCTAATACCTTGGGGCTCGGTTGTGCTTATGTAATCAATGCTGTCAGTTTCAGTCCTGCAACATGTCAACTCGGTTTGCCGGCTCAAGTCCCACTTGGGGGATTTTCGGCTAGTTCAACCGTTACATTTCTTCCTGATTCGTGTTTTCAGGGTTCTATTTCATTTTCAATTACAACAGCATCACCGATAAATCAAATAAATTGGAATTTTGGTGATCCAACTTCAGGAGCAAATAATGTCTCAACGTCTTTAAATCCAAGCCATCAATTTTCTGAAATAGGAACCTATCAAATTACTGCTATTGTTGAATTTGATTGCTATACAGAAACCGTTACTCAGAATCTAACTGTGGTTGATTGCTCAGATACCATAATACCGATTCTTCCATTTGAATTTCCTAATGTCATTACACCCAATGGAGATGGAATCAACGATCTGTTTGAAATTGAAAATTTACCCGAAAACACCGAGGTATTTATTCTAAACCGCTGGGGGAATGTTGTTTTTTCGTCTGAAAATTACCAAAATGATTGGGATGGAAAAGATACGTCTGGAAAGGAGCTTGCGGATGGGGTTTACACCTATAAATTCACAACGGAAAAAGGGACAATTGGACATGGGTTTGTGCATTTAGTACGGTGATTTCTGTCAGACTTTCCGAATTAGTTTTTAGAGT
>CAIJTF010000117.1 GCA_903823565.1 uncultured Flavobacteriales bacterium | reverse complement strand
ATTCGAGAAGGATTTACCAAACTTAAAGATGCCAAGGAATTCGATAACCTTTTTGCCGCAGGGAATTCAAGAGCAATAGGAGACTGGATGCTCGGCATTAACGGTACAAGGCTTTACACCAAAAAATATGGACAGGCAAAAATGACCCTTTCGGTTGGAAGAGTGCAGACCCCAACCCTCGCCATGATCGTTCATCGACAATTGGAAATTAATGCCTTCCAATCCGAAGAATATTGGGAACTTAAAACCAAATACCGCGACACTGAATTTCTCTGCCAAATCAATCGTTTAAAATCCGAAGAACGTGCACAAAAAGGATTAGCCTACTTAAAAGAAAAACCCTTTACAATAACTTCGTTTGAACAGAAAGAAGGAAAAGAAGGAAATCCTAGGTTATACGACCTTACCTCACTTCAGGTTGATGGAAACAAACGGTATGCATTCAGCGCCGATGAAACGCTGAAACACGTTCAAAATTTATACGAAAAAAAATTAGTGACCTACCCCAGGGTAGATACCACGTATTTATCGGAAGATTTACATCCAAAAATTCCCAATACCCTCAGGGGTTTAAGGGACTATACCCGCTTTACTGCCTCGCTTTTAGAAAACCCCATACTTAAAAGCAAGAGTATTTTTGACAATGCTAAGGTAACCGATCACCATGCCATCATACCAACGGGAATTTCACCCTCAGGAATTTCACCCGATGAGCAAAAAATATACGATCTAATTGCTCGACGCTTTATTGCTGTTTTTTATCCAGAATGTAAGGTCTCTAATACCACCGTTATAGGACAAGTGGATCAACTACATTTTAAAGCTACGGGTAAACAAATATTGGCTAAAGGTTGGCGCATTGTATACGAAGACCTTGAAACTAAAACGTTTAAAAAGGAGGAAAGTGAGGAAAAGGTCTTACCACTGTTCACCGAGGGAGAGTCCGGTGAACATGAACCGTTCATTCATAAAGGAAAGACATCTCCACCAAAGCCTTACACGGAAGCCACCCTACTCCGAGCCATGGAAACAGCTGGTAAACTTGTGGAAGATGAAGAAATGAGGGAATTAATGAAAGAAAATGGAATCGGTCGACCTTCTACCCGATCCTCTATTATTGAAACCCTCTTCAAACGTCGTTATATCGAAAAGAAAAAGAAAAACCTGATTCCTACCGATACTGGAATTCAATTGATTCAAACCATAAAAAACGACCTCTTAAAAAGCCCTGAACTCACTGGACAATGGGAACATAAATTGCGACAGATGGAACGTGGCAACTACGACCCTAAAAAATTTAAAGAAGAACTCTTTAAAATGGTTCGATCCCTCACGGATGAAGTTATTTTTGGTCACTAATCCATTTTGATAAACGGCTTAATGAAGGCAGTGCCATTTGGCGTTGTTACCATCAATTGGTAGGATCCTCGAGCTAAGTTTATTACCGAAATTGCTTGATTCTCTTTCTCCAATTCTCCATGATGAACCAATCGACCCGATGCATCATAAATCGAATACGCCGAATTTTCCAATCCCAAAGCCTGAATGAATAAATAGTCATTTGCGGGATTAGGAAAGAGTGCAAGTTGAGAATTTTCCAAGTTACCTATTTCTGCATTGTCAACCACCACTTCAAACGTTGTTGTGTCCGAACAATGATCGTTGAATGCCACCAAAGTAACCGGATACGTACCAGGAGTTGAATAGGTATGCGTTGGGGTGGATAGCGTTGAAGAGGTATTGTCACCAAAATCCCAACTGTATTGTGTGGCGTTGTTCGAGGCATTCGCAGCGACAATTGCTGTCATTCCAATGGAGGAAATGCTCGCCGCAGCCGTTACCTCATCCATGATTAATTTCACTGGAGTACGAGGACTTACACACGGATCTTTGACAATTTCCCAATCATAGAAATAATAATAAAAGGCAGCACCTGCACTTGAACCGGTAATTGAAATTAATCCCGGAATTTGATACGGGTATGCCGCGCCTGTATTATTGCGGTATAAATTCATCTGGGCTCCTCCCATGCGATAATTAACCCCTGGTTCTAAATGAAAATTCAAGGAAATTCTTGAACCACCGGACGGAATGTTTAAAAAACGTGTATCCAATTGATTCCCACTTGCATCCCATAAGGTAATGGTTCTATCGCCGGTTGATCCTGCATTTACCCAAGCAGAAACTATCGTCAAGGGTTCAGAAACAGTGAAAATCTGATATTGAGTGGATGAATTATTGTGTTGACCACCGGTACCAAAACTGTTATTTACTGGACCAACGTATTGCGCAGGATTGCTTTCAACGCTTTCTACCCAAATCGTATCCGTTTGCGAAAGAAAAGTAGAATAAATGGCCCCAGTATCCAATAAATTTCCATTGAGCGCTGCATCGTAATAGGAAATGGCTCCCCCTGCAGTAGCTGTAACCGTAACCGAATCCGGTGCACATAGAATGATATCGGAAGCTACAGGAGCATCTGGACGGTCTATCGTTATGTATTGTTGGATTGCAAAAGTATCTGTGCCAAACGCATTACCCGCAATTAACTGAACCGTGTAGGTCCCATCTTGAAGATAAACATGCGATGGAAATTGTTGGTTTGAGGAGTTACCATCGCCAAAATCCCAGGCCCAAGATTGGGGGCCACCCGTTGATTGGTCCATAAAAGTAATGACTCCCGTGCAGCTGCTTGTAGAACTCGCTTGAAAATCTGCGACAGGAGGATTCGTGGGAATGGAACAATTCCAAGTCATTACAAACCCCGCATTCGTTACATATGTATCCGAAAAGAACTTTAAAGTAATCGTACCGTAGGTACTCTGGATTGTACCTCCATTCGGCAAAGTATTCCCCGTGTATTGTCCAATCAAAGGGCTGGTATTGGAAGGCCCATCGTAGATATATAAATAATCATAATTCGCCTCCAAATCAAATACCGTAAAGTTCAGGGTAATGTTAGAGGCCCCAGCAGGAGCAATAGTGATTTCACTGGTTACCAAATCTTGATAATTGGCAGCAGCACCTCCCGGATCAAATAAAGTTCCTGAACACGAAGTTTGGGTTTGATTTAATCCACTTGGGTTCATGGTTATGGCACAAGGCAATGCAGGATCTACATTGATATAATCCACTAAAACTAAGGTGTCCAAACCACACGCCCCTCCATTCGCAATGAGCGAAACCGTATATTGCCCCGGATTTTGATACGTATGTGATGGATTCAATGCCGTTGACGTAGTTCCATCCCCAAAATCCCAAACATAAGATCCTGCATTAAAACTTTGATTGCTAAAGTTGACCAATGCCGGCGCTTGACAATAGTCTTGGAAAGCCGTTCCAAATTGGGCTGTCACAGAATAGGAAAATGCTGGACCTACCCCCACCGCATACCAAGCATTGGTGGTACTCATAACCTCGGGTGTACAAACACCAAAAAGATCAATAGCGGATTGAATGGCATAAAACCGTGCGTCGGCATAATCCGAATTAGGCGTTAAGTAATAGGTGTTATTTCTAAACGCAATTTTCGATGCGTCGATTAACCCTAGCCCTGCCACATTGTACGCATTATTTAAATCATTGGTACCCGTTCCGCCAACGGTTAATAAATAATACCAAAAATTTTGCACGCCTGAATTCGTATGAACACCGCCATTGTCCTGCGTTCCTGTATAATAATTCGTACCTAAATAGGTGTCTGGATCCGCAAAAGCATTGGGATTACTCATGCTTCGAATTCCATTTCCGTTGGGGGTAGCATCCTCGCCAATAATCCAATTTAAGGTATTATTGTTCGCAAAGGACTCAACAGACACTCCAAAAATATCGGAAAACGATTCGTTCAAAGCACCCGATTCATTGGAATAAACAAGGTTAGATGTGTTCGTTGTAAGTCCATGGGCTATTTCATGAGCGGTTATATCAATAGCCGTTAAGGGAGTAAACGTTGTTCCATTTCCATCGCCATAGGTCATGCGTTGGCCATCCCAAAAGGCATTATTATAGTTGGTGTTATAATGCAAATAGCTTTTCAACATAAACCCATTCCCATCAATGCTATTGCGGTTATGGATTTGCCAGAAATAGTCATACGTCATCTCTGCACCCCAATGTGCATCGCCTGCATAATGATCTTGATTGGTGGTATTGTTCCAGTAATTATCGCCATCAATAAAATCTACAGCCGCACCATAATTGGAGGTATTGTTCAAATCAAACGTTTGAATCCCATTGCCACGTCCCGATTCCCTTAGACGAAACTGAGCCGCAAAAAAATCAGCGACCATAGGACGGTTTCCAGAATAGGCCGTTACGGCAATGCCATTGCTATCTGCGGTATGGATTCGATTTTCCGAAGCTACCCATTGGTTGGTATGAGCATCGATATAAACAAATTGACGGGAAAGGGGATAATCTGCATAAACATCCATTCCATACACCAATAAAGAATTCGATTGCGAAGAACTACGATACCACATTAGTTTGGGCGCTGGAAAATAAGTCGCGGAAGCATCTTGCTCCTCGCGTTTCAACAACGCTTCTTCCTCCGGCATTTGCCATTTATAGCGTTGAGCACCAACGACTATTAAGGCTGCCTCAATGGCCTGCTCCGTTGAGTAGGTCGGGGTTACCGAACCTGAAACTTTATTTATGGCTGCATTAATAGACTGTAATTTTCCATCTTTTGTATGAAGTTTTATGACGTTGTGACGCAAAGGAATGCCTTTGTAATGAACGTCGTATATGTAGTGATCCCATCCGAGGTCGTCTCTGACCTTGTCCATGAGTTGGAAGGTAAATTCACTTGGCAGACCAAAAACACCGTACATTAAGTTCTGATGTTCCTCCGGTGAAACAGTAAGTTTACCATCAAATTGAAAAAACCGTGCAAAGGGTTCCGAGGCTAATTTTCTACTATCCAAAAGGTGATTGTTATACGGACCTTGAGCCATTAATGAATAACCAAGACAAAGAAAGCAGAGGGTAAGAAGTGTTTTCATTGAAAAAAATAATGTCCCTAAAGGTAATGAATTCACCTTACATTCGAGCAGGCGCGTGAATTCCCAGCAATCGAAGTCCTGTGCCGAGTATTTTGGCAACATTAGAGGAAAGGATCAACCGCGCTTGTCGGAGCGATGGATCGGGTTCTTGGAGAATCGGACATTGTTGATAAAACGAATTGTACGCCTTTGTTAATTCAAACAAATAATTTGCTAAAAGGGCTGGAGAATAGGCCTCTGAAGCTTCTTCGATTAAGGATGGAAAAGAACTCAAAGTCTTGATTAATGCAATTTCATTCGACTCAATGCGCAATGCGTGAACCTGGGTTTCCATTTCCGCTTTTCGTAAAAGCGAGTTTATTCGTGCATGGGTGTATTGAATGAAGGGGCCCGTATTTCCCATTAAATCAATGGACTCCTCCGGATTAAACATCATTCGTTTTTTAGGGTCTACTTTCAATAAATAATACTTAAGCCCTCCCATACCGATGTGTTCAAACAACGCTTTACGTTCCGCTTCGCTTAATGCTGCAATCTGCCCCCGCTCTTCGGTCATCGCGGTTGCTGCCATGACCACTTCTTCCATTAAATCGTCTGCATCTACGACCGTACCTTCCCTTGATTTCATTTTTCCTGAGGGAAGATCGACCATTCCGTAGGATAAATGAAAACAATTTTTCGCCCAAGAATAGCCCAGTTTCTCAAGGATTAAGAACAATACTTTAAAGTGGTAATCTTGTTCGTTACCTACGGTGTAAACAATGCCCGATAAGTCTTGATAATTGTGGAATCGCTCAATGGCGGTTCCAATATCTTGCGTAATGTATACGGCCGTACCATCGGATCGAAGCACTAACTTTTCATCCAATCCTTCGGAGCTAAGATCAATCCAAATACTACCATCTGGCTTCTGAAAAAACACGCCACGCGCCAAGCCATCCATGACTTGATCTTTCCCCAAAAGAAACGTGTCACTTTCGTAGTACAAACGATCAAAATCTACTCCCATGCGTTGATAGGTAACATCAAATCCCTCATACACCCAACCGTTCATGGTTGACCAAAGCAAATAGGTTTCAGGGTCTCTTGCTTCCCATCGCACCAACATATCTTTGGCCGCCTGAAGAATTTCGGTTTCGTTTTTCGCCAGTTCCTTGATTTTGTCGTGAATTCCAGCTAAGGCTTTTTCATCTTTCCCAACACACGCCAAGGTTAATTCTTTATATTTTTCTTGCACGGCGTTAGAAGTCCCCGAAAAATCCCCTGCCTTCCATCGTTCGAGTACCGAGGCAAGTTCTTCTTGCAGATGTTTTTCAAAAGCCACATAGTATTTACCCACTAATTTATCGCCTTTAATCCCCGTGTTTGCTGGGGTTTCTCTTTCTCCATTGGGTAAAACGGGAGCATAACGCTGCCACGCCAGCATGCTTTTACAAATATGAATTCCTCGGTCGTTGATGACCTGCGTTTTAACCACGCGGTGTCCGTTCGCTTTTTTTAATTCCGCAACCGAATACCCCAGAAAAATATTTCGTAGGTGACCAAGATGCAAGGGCTTATTCGTGTTTGGGGAAGCGTACTCCACCATAACCGTTGGTTTTGAATTCGGGGCCGAAATTCCATACATATCGTCCCGATCCATGCTTTCTAGACAATGCAGCCAATGGTCATTAGAAAAAATGATATTCAGGAACCCTTGTATAACCTCATAACCTTCGACGTAAGAAACTTCATTCTTCAAGCCCTCTCCGAGGATAGCTGCAACTTCAGCCGGCGGGCGTTGTAAAGCCTTGGCAAAAGGAAAAACCATTAACGTTAAATCGCCTACAACATCCTTACGGGTGGGTTGAAATTGAATCCAATCCGTTTGCATAGGAATACCTAACCAGTTAGAAGCCTGTTGAATCAATACTTCCTTCAGTTCTCTTTCCATGAATTTTGTATGGTTTGGGTACAGGCACAAAGAAGTTCCAATGCTACTTCCGCCATTTTGTTGGTTTTGTTATCTAAGGTTGGATTGATTTCCACAAATTCTAGCGCAATTAATTTGGGGGACTGGCATAATGCCACCAGCATCGAACGCGCTTCTTCTACCAGCAGTCCGTTAGGCTCTGGTGTTCCCGTTCCTAGGGAAGTCTCCTCAGGATCCATTGAATCAACATCAAAAGAAACATATAGCGCATCGCATTCCGAGAAGCGATCAAGAATTTCTTGGGTTGTTTCTTGCGCACCATTTTTTCGCAGTTGATCGACCGATACATTACCAATTGCATACTCGGCCATTAAGGCGTCTTCCTCTCGTTCAGTACTGCGAACTCCAACGTATACCAAATCTGATGGCTCTAAGGAATTGGACTTCAAATTTTCCCAATGAAGCAAGGTTTGGGAATCAATGTCATTTTTCTTACACCTAAGGTTATCTAACCCCATTGCTGCAGCCAACGGCATTCCATGTAAATTCCCAGAAGGCGTGGTGTAGGGTGAATGTAAATCCGCATGGGCGTCAATCCATACTACTCCAATGCGCTTATTGGGAAAAGCAGCCTTCAGTCCTTTCAGTGTGCCGCCAGCAGAGGCATGATCTCCAGATAGCAACAAGGGAAATCGATCGTGAGCAAGGTGGTTTTTGACGGCGTTAGAAACCCCTTCGTAAACATCTACCATGCAGTCAATATGCTTAGCAAATGGATAAGCGGATTGGGAGTCGAGCAACCGATTGAAATCAGACAAAACCTCCCAAGAATGGTCATTAAACAGCGTATTGTCTTGCATTCGTGCGCTTGCTTGAATCGCAAACGGACCCAAAGATGAGCCCCGCGTTCCCGCACCTAACTCCGATGGATTTATAATAATTTGGATGTTTTTGCTCATGGCATGTCCCCTTTGGAACGGAACCTTACAAAGATACAAAAGTTGATAAGCTAAAAAAGATTTAATTTCCAACATTCGAAGAAAGGGCGTATCTTCGTGGTCTGGAAAGAAGGTTAATCCATGGCTGAGGCAAAGGCTGAGGCAGAAATGTGTTAATCGTATTGGGGATGTAGCTCAGTTGGCTAGAGCGCTTGACTGGCAGTCAAGAGGTCGTCGGTTCGAGCCCGATCTTCTCCACCACGCCATAAGCCCCGTTTGGGGCTTTTTCCATTTTTATAGGGTTCGGCTTGACGAATTACTCAAAACAATAAAGTTCTGTTTACAAAAAAATAGTACACCTTTCCCTCCGCGTTACCTTTGAAATTCAAAGGAAATTGTATCTTCGTCTATGATTTTTACTTTACTCCGGTTTGTACTACCTACATGCTTTTGTTTTAGTTTCCTTGCCCAAAAACCTTTTACAGGCGAATTACTTTACGCCGGTGTTAAAGTAACACCCAAGGATTCAAACGCCGTCGAAAAAATTTTAATCTATGCTAAAGACAGCCTTGGCAAAGTCATACATTTTTCCACCGTGCTCGGAAAACAAGAATGCATCAATAACCTTCCAAGAAATAAATCCATCCTTCTGGTGGAAACCACAAAAGGAAAATTTGCCATTAAAACCGGGAACCAAAGCGACACCGACACCAGTCTCACCTATCGCTACAAAAAAACCATGGGTTCGAAAAAAATCGCAGGTATTCGCGCCAAAAAAATCCAGGTATTCTTCAACAACCTGGATAAACCTTTCCCTTTTTATTACACCAAAAAAATCGATGCCAAATATGGCCCCTCCTTTCATCGCCTACCGGGCCTCGTATTGTCCTACTATCAACCCACTGACCAAGGCATTTATTTTTATGAACTCAAAGAACTGAATAAAAAGGAGGTTCCTTTAAGCCTCTTTTCGGTTCCCTCCGAATACAAACGCGTGACCCTTGAAGAATTCTTCGAATTAATCAGTCAACCATAATCTTTTATTCAACATTTGCCTGTGTAAATTAATGTGGTTCACAAGTGCCTAGGCCCGTGCCTTATTTTTACCTTCGCCTTTTACCGTACCAATGCGCGACAACCAATTTACGCCGTTCGAAGAAGATGAACCTGAATACGAAACCGTTGGAGGATCTAATCAAAAACCACCAAAGAAAGGAGGAAGCGCTAAACCGAAAGGAAAAAAAGCAGCTGCGGGAGAACGTACTTCCTTCCTTGATTTTATAAAAAGCAAGCGATTCCTTTCCTCCATTGGAGCCCTAGTGACCCTATTCGCAATGTTCTTGTTTTTTGCGTGTATTTCCTATTTCTTTACGTGGAAACATGACCAAGATGGTTTATCTGAAATTGGTTTTTGGGAATACATCACCTCATACAAGATTCCAAAGCCCGATAACTGGTTAGGGAAATTAGGTGCTTGGTTTAGTCATGGTTTAATTCATGGCACCTTCGGTATTGTTTCACTCGGCGTATCCTTCTTACTTTTTCTCTTTGGAATCAAGCTTAGCCTAGGAAAATCGCTCCTTCCGCTTGGAAAAACATCGCTTATTGTGGCCGTTTACACCCTTTGGGGATCATCGTTCTTCGGTTTTTTCAATCCATACTTGAATTTTGCTGGAGGCACCTTTGGATATGCCATCAACCATTGGCTGTTTTTCTCTATAGGGCAAGTCCCAACCTTTCTTCTTCATATCGTTACCCTGTACATGGTTACAACCTTACTGTTTAACCCCAATTATGCAGCCCTCCTAAATGCCTTCCGAACAAACGTCGATTTAAACCGAACCAAGGCCATGAAGGACGATAACTCGATCGACGACATGAGGGTAATAAACCCCATCAAAGAAAATCAAATTTCGGAGGATGTGCTTTCCGAAACCATTCACTTCGACGAAGACCCAATGGAAGAAGAGGAAGAAGAACCTGCTCTTAAAAACGAGGTCAATAACCCTTTCTTGGACTCCGAATTGGATGTCTTGTACCCATTGGAATACGAAGAAGAACCTAACGATGAAGAGCCTGAGCTCCAAGAAGTCGAAGCTCCTGTCCCCACAGATGGTATTGACGCATTATCCAATGATTTGGTTGAAAAACATGGTCTATACGACCCAAAACAAGACCTTGAATCGTACATTCTTCCTCCAATTGATTTGTTAACGGAATACAAAGGAAATGGGAATTCCGTAACGATGGAAGAATTGGAATCCAACAAAGTCCGCATCGTAGAAACCTTATCCAATTATAAAATTGCCATAGCAAAAATTAAAGCAACCGTAGGTCCAACGGTTACGCTCTATGAAATTATTCCCGCTCCTGGCGTTCGAATTGCGAAAATCAAAAACCTAGAAGACGACATCGCCCTCTCCTTGTCGGCCTTAGGCATTCGTATCATCGCACCAATTCCCGGAAAAGGTACCATCGGGATAGAGGTTCCCAATTCGAACCCTGAAATGGTTAGCATGCGGTCCCTAATCGCTTCGGATAAATTTCAAAACCACGACGGGGAATTGCCAATCGTTATGGGAAAAACCATTACAAACGAAACCTTCGTGTTTGATTTAACCAAAATGCCCCACCTACTGGTTGCAGGGGCCACAGGTCAAGGAAAATCCGTGGGACTTAATGCCATCCTGGTCTCCTTGCTTTACAAGAAACACCCAGCCCAAGTGAAATTCGTGTTGGTGGACCCTAAAAAAGTAGAATTAACCCTCTACAATAAAATTGAGCGGCATTTCCTTGCAAAATTACCCGGAGAGGAAGACGCCATAATTGTGGATACCTCGAAAGTGGTTAACACCCTCAATTCCCTTTGCATCGAAATGGACGATCGGTATGAATTACTGAAAGAAGCCGAAGTACGTACCATAAAAGAATACAACACGAAGTTTATCGCAAGAAAATTAAATCCAGAAAAAGGCCACCGGTACCTTCCATACATTGTGGTACTAATCGATGAATTTGCGGATTTAATCATGACCGCAGGAAAAGAAGTAGAACACCCCATCGCCCGTATAGCGCAATTGGCAAGAGCCATAGGTATTCACCTTATTGTTGCAACCCAGCGTCCATCCGTAAACATTATTACCGGAATGATAAAAGCAAATTTCCCAGCCCGTATTGCCTTTAGGGTATTGTCTAAAATTGACTCAAGGACTATTCTCGATGGTTCAGGAGCAGACCAACTTATCGGTCGAGGCGATATGCTCATAACCACAGGTTCCGATATGTTGAGGCTGCAATGCGGATTTGTGGATACACCAGAGGTAGAGGACATTTGTGATTTTGTTGGCCAACAGAGAGCCTATCCAAGTGCCTTTCTATTGCCGGAATATGTTCCTGAGGGCGGGGAATCCTCAGGGGATTTTGAAATGGATGAAATAGACTCCATGTTTGTAGATTCCGCTCGAATCGTAGTTATCAACCAACAGGGATCCGCCTCCTTACTTCAACGAAAATTAAAACTAGGGTACAACCGAGCTGGCAGAATTGTGGACCAATTAGAAGCCATGGGCATCATTGGTTCATTCCAAGGAAGTAAAGCCAGAGAAGTGCTATTCAGCGACATTGAAAGCCTAGATGAATTCTTGAAAGTAAAAGGATTACTGTAATTTCACCAGATAATTTGTAGCTTTATACCCCCATGAAATGGATTTTTTCCTCCTGTTTTCTACTTCTTCTGCAAGTTGTTTTTAGCCAGCTTGGTAAGGTCCCCCAACCCCTGAATAAATTCTATCACAGCGGTAAGAACTTTTCAAGACACCATGAAGTAGTAAGCTTTTTTGAGTCCTTAGCTTCCCTCTATCCAAAGCAAGTTAAAATTGAAAACTATGGGCTTACGCCAGAAGGACGCCCCTTGTTTTTGGTATACCTTTCATCGGAAAATAACATTAGCCAATTGGAAAGCCTTCGGGTCAAACACCTTGAACTTTCCTCCAACGAATCACAACCTATCCTATGGTTTAGCTACAATGTTCATGGAAACGAAAGTTCGGGTACCGAAGCAGCCATGGAAACCGCTATACAATTGTTGACTGATAAGAAAGAACTTTTGGAGAGGTGTTTGGTCATAATGGACCCATGCCTCAATCCGGATGGAAGGGATCGTTACGTTAACTTTTTCAGACAAAATCAAAACCCTACTCTACCCTATGCCGTTTCTTCCATTGAACACCAGGAACCATGGCCTGGCGGACGTTTCAATCACTACTTATTCGATTTAAACCGGGATTGGGCTTGGGCGACCCAGAAAGAAAGCAAACAACGCATCCCCGTTTATCACAAATGGTTGCCGCACATTCATGTGGATTTTCACGAACAATCCTACAACGAACCTTATTATTTCCCCCCAGCCGCTGAACCCTACCACGAGCAAATTACCTCCTGGCAAAGAACGTTTCAAAAACATATCGGAAAAAACCATTCAAACTACTTTGATAAAAAGCACTGGCTCTACTTTTCGAAAGAAGTCTTCGATTTGCTTTATCCTTCCTATGGCGATACCTATCCTATGTTTCATGGTTCCATTGGAATGACCTATGAACAAGGTGGGTCCGGCAAAGCAGGCTTAAGCATTATTACATCAAACTTAGATACCCTTACCTTGTCCGATCGGATCGAACACCATGTTGCTACCGGTATATCAACCATTGAAACGGCCTTAGAACATCAAAACAAACTCATTAAAGAATTTCAAGCCTTCTACAAGGAACCAAATAAAAATCCTTTCACCCTTATCCTCGATGGAAACGCACCAAACCTCCCATCCCTTCTATCTTTGCTAAAGACACATCAAATTCAGTACAAAAAAGCATCCGAAAATACGCCAAAAACGGTGGAAGGTTATGACTACTTTTCCAAAGAAACCAAGAACTACAAAATAAAACCTCAAGACCTGATCATACATTCCAACCAGCCGCAACACACCTTGATAAAGGTGTTATTTGAACCTGAAACCTACCTTTCTGACTCCATAACCTATGACATTACGGCTTGGTCACTCCCCTATGCTTATGGAATACCTTGCGTTAAAATTAACCAATTGATCCCCTGCACTCCGTATGAAAATCCTGTTCCGGCAAAAACCCAGACCCCACCCACCGAAGAGCCGTACGGAATTGCCATCGAATGGCATTCTATGAAGGATGCCAAAATACTCAACCACCTGCTGAAAATTGGATACTCTGTAGCATTTACGGATAGTGAAATCGACACAAAACAAGGAAAATTTAACCGCGGCACTTTGTTTATACTGAAAGCGAACAATAAAGAAAAATCCCTTACACAACTGATAACCACGATCCTTTCTGAGCAACAAGTGGCCTACTCCGTATTAAATTCCGGATGGAATAACACCTTCGATTTAGGGTCATCACACATCAAAACCATAAAAAATCCAAAAATTTCGGTCCCCATTGATGACAAGACCTCTCCTACTTCCCTTGGTGAAATTTGGCATTTTCTATCGGAAGAACTGGAAGTTCCTCACCAGTTGGTGCGCTGGGATGACCTCGAGTACTCGGACCTCTCGGATAATGATGTTTTGTTTATCCCCGAAGATTTCTCGTCATTCAAAATCGACGAATTAAAGAACTGGGTTGAAAAAGGTGGAACGTGCATTGTAATGGGCAACGCGCACGTGTCTTTTATAAATGCGGGATTTGGAATTTCGAATAAAAAGGAAGAAACGAACAAAAAAGAAGATACCAACTACGGTAACCGCGAACGAGCGGCAATGAAAGAAACGGTTAACGGAGCGATATATGCATGCGAGGTTGACCCTTCTCACCCCTTAGCATACGGTTACGACTCTCCCTACTTTACCCTACGTTTAAACGCTAACGCAATTGACTTTGAAGGAGATATTGCACATAAAATCAAAGCTAGCAAAGGATGGGTTAGTGGGTTTGCAGGAGCTTCTGTTAAGCATCAACAATTCGAAACGGTGTCCGCAGGAAGCGTAAATATGGGAGACGGTCATGTTGTCTTTTTCTTTGACAATCCTCTTTTTCGGGGATTTTGGGAAAATGGTAAACTTCAAGTTGTGAACGCCCTCTACTTTTTAGATTAACATGAAACGATTCCTTCATTGCCAGATTTCGAACCCCTACGTGCTCTGCACCATACTCATCACCGCATTATTCATTGGAATTTTGCCATCATGCTCTGAAGAGGATGCACCCGAACCCTATACCATTAACAATGCTCTGAAAGATAAACAAGACTCTGTATCGTATTTCATTGGCATGAAAATGTCTGCCAAATTCAAAAAAAACGAACCTAATTTCAAACAATTAGACCTCCCTCTTTTGATTAATGGCTTCAAACAATTCCTCAACGGAGACACCGCCCTTCAATGCAGAAATCAAATCCTAGAAACAGCAAAACAGAGCCGAAAAACAATTACCAACGAAGATATGCAAGGTTTGTCATTCTGCTTCGGGAAAATTAATGCTTATGAATGTCTTAATGTATTCAAAGGATTTAACGCACATCAAAACATTTCTAAATCAACGCTTATTAAAGGTTTCGAAGACGGTATTTATGACAAAAACAACTTAATCGATGCAGATCAATCGTGGATTTATACCTATGAACAGTTCATCACCCAATGCAATATGGAAAACGAAAAGAGGCTATTCCAAAAAGCGTATGAAAATAAATCGATCAGCCAACTAGATAGCAACGTCCTGCTAGAAATCATTTCACCAGGCCAGGGCAATTTTATCAATCCATTGGATGAAGTGACGTTTAATTTCGTTAAATACAACGCGCTGGGCGATACGCTAGAAACTTCTTTCCAATCCATGGGTAAATCCCCAAGTCCTCGCAAGGCTCCCTTTCAATCCCTCGAAAAAGGCTTACAAATCGGTTTTTTAAAAATGAAACCAGGTGGGAAATATAGGCTTTTTATACCGGGTAAACTTGCCGTTATGGACAATCAACGTTACCAAGCTTTTTCCTACGAAATTGACTTGATTGCCTCAACTAAAAAAGGTACCTTTGTTGAAAATTCACCTTATTAACATGATCAAACGCCTGCTGGTTTTTTTACTCCTGATCTCCTTGTTTTCATGTAATGAAAAAGTTGATCTAATCGGTGATTACAAGGAAACGGCTGTGGTTTACGGTTTGCTAGATCATGCAGACAGCCTTCATTACATAAAAATCACTAGGGCTTTTATCGGCCCCGGAAGTGCAGTTGACATTGCTCAAATTGAGGATTCAAGTTACTTTCAACAAGTAGAAGCCCGTGTTACGGAAGTGGTTGGTGGAACCATAACAAGAACGTGGTTGCTCGATGATACCATCGTTACAAACAAGGACATCAATGGTGCATTTTACGCACCTGAGCAGAAAGTTTATTACTTCAAAACGCTTCCGACTGGACCCAACGAATTTCAACAAACTTCTGCAAACCCTTTAATGTCCTCATTAAATAAAGATGCAACCTATAAACTCAATATAAAAATCGACAATGGTAAGTTTGAAGTGAATGGGGAAACCGAACTCGTTCGTGGACTAACCTCCCCTTCCAATACCCAAAATTTTACCTTCAAATTTGCCAATAACCCCGGTGAATACTTAAGTCAAGGGGTGGCCGCGGTAAATACTTTCGGTAATTCCTTTGTGGTGAACGCCGCAGTTGATGTGTATTTTAATGAGTACATTGGAGTAAACAAATCAACAAAATCGTTTCAATGGAAACTGGGTGAGACCAATATTATCCCTGGTGAATCCCGAACGTTCACTGCCTATGGAGAAACCTTTTATACCCTAATGAAAAAGGCTGTTACTCCAGACCCCGCCATTACCAGAAGAACCTTTGAAGGCGTTCAATTCACCATCACCGGAGGCTCAGAAGCACTTTATAACTACATGGTAGTCAATGCTCCAAGCTCATCCCTATCCCAAAGTAAACCAACGTATACCAACCTAACCGTAACCAATGGCAAAGGAGTCGTAGGAATCTTCTCCTCCCGACAAACGCTGCGTTTTTATCGTTCGTTCTTCACCAATGCAGCACAAGCATACATTCGTGCGATTGATAAAAAAAGTACACGCGAATTATGTTTAGGGCCTATCACAGGCCTCCTTCTTTTTTGTTCCAACCATCCTGGTGATAACGTTGTTGGCAGCGAAGAATCTTATGCCTGTCAATAAATTTAGACCATGGAAGAACGAAAAACGTTTTTCGTAGATCTAATCCTTCCCCTTCCCCTTCGGAATCTTTTTACATACCGTGTACCCTACGAATTAAATGAAGCCATTCAAGTTGGCCAGCGCGTAATTGTTCCCTTCGGCAAAAACAAGCGCATCACGGGGATAATTGCAAAAAAGCATGAAAATCCACCCACGCTTTACCAAGCCAAATACATTGATTATATTCTAGACGATCTGCCCATTCTGCGCCCTCACCAATTTACCTTTTGGAATTGGATTTCCTCTTATTACTTAGCGCCAATCGGAGACGTAATGAATGCAGCACTTCCAGCGAATTTCAAACTAGCAAGCGAAACCATAATCCAAATTCACCCTGAATTCGATATAGAAAAAGCTGACCTTGATCAAAAAGAAAAATTAATCATCAGTACGCTCGCACACCGCGAGAAAGCGAATCTTGTACAATTAGCGGAAGTTATTTCGGTAAAAAATATCCAGTGGTATGTGAAACGGTTAATTGATAAAAAAGCCGTTATTACCCAAGAAGAAATTAACCAGCGCTACCTCCCAAAAACTAGTTCCTTTGTATACTTCAATCCTGAACTTTCGGAGAAAGATTTTCAACAGACTATTGAAGTACTTGGATCCAAAGAACGTACCCATGAACAAATGCTGGCTTTGATGAAAATCAAACAGCTAATCGCTCAAGAAGGGGTTAACCAAACTTTTATTGAAAAAAAAAGGGTTTTGCAGGAAGAAATTTCACCCTCAACCCTAAATACCCTTACTAAAAAAGGACACCTCATACAAGAGCGGTTCTCCAT
>CAIJTF010000116.1 GCA_903823565.1 uncultured Flavobacteriales bacterium | reverse complement strand
TATGGGTTCTGGTGAAGATTCAATTAGGTTTTTCAAGAGATTGGATTTAATGGCAAAATTCACGTTTTCCGCTTGGTAGTCCGATCGGTTTAGGGTTGAACTTACTATGCCAATTACTTCACCTGTTTTTTCCGTTATGAGCGGACCACCGCTGTTACCTGGTTGGATAGGGGTACTAACCTGGTATGTGGTGATATCGCCTTCCAGCCCGGTTTTTGCTGAAATCTTTCCGTCCGTAAATTTGACCTCACTACCCATTACGTCAACCAAAGGATATCCAAGCGTAAAAACCTCTTCTCCTACCTCTACGGTATTATAATTTATTGAATATGGTACATCCGTCCCCAAATCAAACCCTTGTTGGTCCACTTTTAAAATGACGAGATCGTTTACTTTGTCTTGGATTAAAACCTTTGCAGGGAATTTTTCAATTTTCCCTTTTAAATACACTTTTACTTCTATGTTACTGGCCCCTGCAACAACATGATAATTTGTCACAAAATGTCCTGAACGATTCAGAAAAAATCCACTTCCGTTCGAATCATAATCACTTGGGTTTGGATTAATTACCTTTCGCTCGATAAAATCATTGTAGTCCATTGATTCTTCTCTAGAAAAATACTCGTGGGTTTCTAAAGAAATCAAATTAAAAGCACCATCGCCAGAACATATAACCCCAAAATAGTCATAAGAAAACTCAGGATAAGGAAGGTTGAATTGCTCAACACCATTCACATAACAACTCAATTGGTCCTTGAGAAAATATACGGACATGATTAGATGTGCTAAATTTTTTTGTAGGTTTTGGTTCTTTTTATCCAACACAACGCTTTTTAGAATCTCAACTTTGTAAAAGGAATGGCGAACAACGCTTAACTCATCCTTGTCGTTGAATTCTAAGGCTGTAAAGTGGTTCGCATCTTTGTAATCTAAAATCAACCCCAAATAAGCGCCCTTTTTTAATTGACTTTTTAACACCCCAAATTCCAAATGAAGCGCAATGTTTTGATTTAAATCAACGTCTAAAGGCAGGTATCGAATGTAGGAACTTCCTTTTTGCGATGAAACGTATAATCCGTTGGTCATCAACTCCTTGTACGCTTGTTCCTTATCAGAAAGCCAGAAATCATCGTTCGATTCAAAATCCTCCTTATTATAACATTTGACAAGCTGCCACATTTGATCTGAATCAATAAAATATCTTTTGCCATTTTTTTCTACATTGTTTGAATACGATGAATATTCCACTAAACGCCCTTCTTCTGTGAATGCCGCTTGATGCCCATGCAAAAGCCCATAAGGTGAATAATTGGCGATACATTCATAATTTCCATTTTCATAGTAATCATTTAAACGACCAACGAAATTACCGGTTTGTCCTATGGTTCCTTCGATATTAATTTTTCCGTTCGGATGGTATAACGTGTAAGGACCTGGTCCGAAAATTGAAAGTTCATCGTCCGTATAATCCAAGTACGTCAAATTGCATTTTTGATAGAGTTGACCATTAATATAAAAGTCTTGCACAGGCCCATCAGGAATGTGTGCTTCCTTATACCTAATTTTTCGATACCATTTGGCTTGTGCCTTGGTACATCGCATTCCGTATTCGTCAAAGTATTCCGTAAGATCTGTATTTAGAGCAGGTTTATATTCTGGATAGGTAAAGCTTTGAAAAGCCTGTTCCCCTTTATAGAAAATCAAGGTGTCTCCTTTCAAATTAACGACTTTTCCTGTCCAAATTTCTGACTTTTTAAAGGTTCCCCATAATAACACCCCGTTGGAAAGGGTCATCCTTCCTTTTCCTTGGCAGAGAAAATCACGCATTTCTCCTTCATAAATTTCACCATCGGTTTGCGTACAGGTTCCTATTCCCCACATTCTACCATCAATAAAGGGTACATCCCATTGTTCACCCCAGGGCATAGTTACCTTGAAGTTTCCTTGAGGTACTCCTTTTTTAAATACCCCTTTTAATTCTGCGATTAAACTTTCTTTTCTAGTTACCGTTAACGTTCCCAATCCATGGGCGAATCCCTGTTCGCACCCTCCCTTCCATTCAAACGAATGCTCCTTATCGTAATAATAACTATATACCTTACACGCATCTTGACTACGGTAGAAATGTACCGAATCAATCTGAAATTGCTGTGCGAAATTTAGACCTAAGTTCGATAACATCAAGACTAAACACCACCATTTAAAAAGTTCCTTACTTCCTCTAAATGATTTAATTCCGTATCGGTTTATCTTGCTGAAGAGTTCCATAGATTTGTGTAATTAATTTTGCTTGATTAACCTTTGGATTAAAGATTAAGCTGTATAGGTCTTTACCTTCTCTAAAATCGAAAAAATGAATGTATGAATTGGAACAGTATAAGGCATATACATCATACCCTTCTTGTACCCTTAACACATAGATGAAATAGATAAATCGATCGTCCTCGACATCCACCATGTAGCCAGCAAAAGGAAGGTTCTTACCTTTATCAAAAGCAATTTTTTCCTTTGGTAATCGGGCATATTTTATTATTTGATTCACTGCGGTTTTTGCTTCACCTTCCGCATCCACATGGATGTAATAATTTCCCGATCCCACATGAATTGCATAGGAATCCAACTCATCCATTCTAACGTATTGACTCAAGCTTATGGACTTTAATCCCATCAAGAAGATAACGGCAATTATGTACTTCATGGCTTACTTATTTTTTGTCGGAGGTTTATTGATGTCTGGATCGTAAATCAAAAACACTCGCTCATTCGTCTGGTCAATTTCATAAAAATACCTTAGTCGGTTTTCGATGTAATAAAAGAATAAGTTTATTACGGGTTTTCTATCTTGAAAACTCTTAATGGCGTGTATTACATAAACCCATTGACTATTTAGTGGGTCTACTAACGCCGCATTAACAAAAACGTTTTTACCATTCGCAAAAGTTATATCCTTCGGATCGAAAAGTCCATTGTCAGCAATTGTCTCTAAAATAATTCTCTCAGCACTTTTTTCATTAGAAACCGACATGTAATAATTAACTATACCATATTCCGTAAATCGTGACATTCGCCTCCACTGAGCGTGCATGAAGGATGTAATGCTCATGAAAAAAAGGAATAAAGTATAAATGAAATACTTGTACATTACTGATAAAAAAATTTAGATTGCCACAAAGTTAGAAGGATGTAACACTTTCGGAATTAGTGCAATTACATAGTATATACTTAATTTACATAATTTATGAAGATTAATCTTTTTCCTATCTTCGTAAAAAACTATCCATGGAAACGCTGAACATTGGAACCAAAATCAAAAAGCTTCGGGAACTTAAAAACTTGACCCAAGAGCATATGGCTTCGGTCATCGGTGTGACCCAAAGCGCATACAGCCGCATGGAGATGGGAGATACTGAGATTACCTACAGCAAACTTGAACGCATTGCAGGTGAATTAGGAATGAAACCGGAAGAGGTCATCGCCTTCAACGAAAGCATGGTGTTTAACGTAATGCACAATCAAACGGGTAACGGATTAATTATACAGCACAATCACCTCAGCAGCGAAGAGCGTGATCTTTACCGTGCGCAAATTGAGGTCCTCAAGGAAGAGGTTAGTTATTTGAAAAAAATCATAGATAGCCTCATCAAATAAAATCATCTCCGTTCGACTTTAAGCTATTTGTTGCGTTGCACATTAATGTAATACCCATCCACCACACGAATGTTTTCCAGAGAAAAGGAGTCTGATACCCACACCCAATCCTGGGTTGGATGCGCGGTGAGTTCTTTCCCACCAACTATCAACCTAACAGGCATATCGAAGGAAGGAAGGCAATGGGTCCAACGGGCATACATTCCTTTTCCCTCGTTTTTTAGTTCTAAGGTTGGTTTTCGGGGATCCCTCAAATACTGGTTAAAAAAGGCACTTAAGTCAAGGCCCGCCCTATCCGAAAGGTAGCTTTCAATCTGCTGGGTCATTACCGTTTGATGGTAAAAAGTTCGGTTCAAACCGCGCAAAATTTCCAACCATTTTGTGTCGTCGTTTACCACCTGCCTTAGCGTATGAATGACGTTCGCCCCTTTGGCATAAATCTCCGGATTGTTTGGATCATTCACTCCATACGCGCCGATTAATGGAGCCCGGTTTCGAATGTCTTCTTGTAAGCCTTTGAGGTAAGCATATCCCGCATTTTTTCCGTAAAAATATTCTACAAATAAGCCTTCCGAATACGTGGTAAACGATTCGTGTATCCACAAATCAGCATTATCCTTGGCTGTAATGTTGTTAGCAAACCACTCGTGTCCCGACTCGTGGATCACAATGTAATCGAATTTATTACCCCATCCGGTACCGCTCATGTCGGTTCCTAAATAACCATTCCCAAAAGCATTCCCATAGGCAATGGCACTTTGGTGCTCCATTCCTAAAAAAGGGGTTTCCACAATTTTATACCCATCCTCGTAAAAAGGATAGGGTCCGAACCAATGCTCAAAGGCTTTTAGCATTCGAACAACGTCTTTTCTAAGCCAATTGATCTTGGATTCGTTTTCCCGCAAGACCCAAAATTCAAGGGTTAAATCGCCATTTAGGCCCGCGTAAGTATCTGTGGCTTTTACGTAATCTCCTATGCTGATGTTTACCCCATAACTATTAATGGGATTTACAACGCGCCAGTGATACCTGGTGGTGGTTTCCATTTTTTTTTGTTCCACCAAACGGCCATTTGATACGGCCATTAACCCTTTGGGTATTTCTACCGAAATATCCATTCCTTGATCCGGTTCGTCGTACATGTGATCCTTGCATGGCCACCACAGCGAAGCCCCTATTTCTTGGCACGAAGTGGAAATAAAAGCCTTTCCCTGTTTATCGGTGTCCCATGTGAATCCACCATCCCAAGGTGGATTGGATGCCTCGCTTGGCCTACCGCGGTAGGATACTTCAATTTCTTTAGTTGAGCCCAAAGGTTGCTCTTCCTCCAAGGTAACAAAATGGGCATTTCCATCGCGTTTTACCACCAAGGATTTTCCTTCCTGGGTAATGGACACCAATTGCATCGGAGGTTGTAAATCGATTTGCATGGTTTTCCCGGGCGCTACTACCTTGTAACGAATGCGATTGGTCCCTTGCAAGGAGCGCGTTTTAGGGTCGAGTTTGAAGCTTAAGGAATACTGTTGAACATCCCACCAAGAGCGCTCTGGACCTATGCTGCCCCTTAAGGTATCTTGATGCGTATAGGGTTTCTGTGCAAAACCAAAGCCGATGGTCAGAAATAAAAGAAACATTCCCTTGGTCATAATGCCTAATTTTGATAAAAATAGGAAATAAAATTGAAGATGCTTCTGGCGATTCCACCTCCTTTTCACATGAAAGCCTAGTTCGCTTTGCGGTACCCGTCGTGCAAGCCCTCCCCGCGAAGGATCATGGCTTTACATTTTTCAATTCGAGCCTTTCGGGTTTCGGATTGTTTCGCCTGGTTAAAATGCAAAAGGTAAGCCCGCTGTCTTCCCGGGGTTAGCGCAAAGAAAGCACGACTAAATCCTTCATCACCATCGAAAAAACCCTGCAACTCGGATGGAATGGGTTCTTGTCTCGTTTTCTTTTCCACCTTAGCTCCCTCCCTTTCCAAGCGAATGGCCTCCAAAATAAAGTGCTTTGTTATCGAGCGTTTCTCTTTAAATTCCCCCAAAGAAGTGAAGCGCATTTGTCGCCCAGCGGTTACGTTTTCCGTTTGACGGTAAAGCAGATTATCCTCGTCTTGCAAAAGTGCCCCTTTCATAAACATAAAGCTGCAGTAGTCTTTGAAGGCCCCTACCATCACAATGTTTTTCCCGGACAAGGTGTAACACGGAACGGACCATTTAACTTCTTCAACCAGGTTGCACTCGAGGGCCAATGCACGCATTTCGACTAATATGGAATCCCAACGGTGCACTACACAATCAGGAGTTCCTCCTTTTTTGCATCGCCCGCATCCTTCGGCAAGATATTGATCAACGGTGGTTGTTTTCATCCTAAAGCGTTAATAAGGGTTCCCGCTCCAACGGTTTGATTGGACCTAGGATCGACTAAAATAAAGTGTTCTTTTCTATTTTCCATTATGCTTAAAGCCATGTCCATTGGCTCTTGTAACTCCAAATCGACTTCACTCAAGGCATTTAATTTAATTCCAGAAGGTAGGTGAAGGATCACCGGATGAAAGGCCGTCCCGCGGCTAAGCCATAATGCGAGCGTTGGTCCAGGTTCATCCGCAGCCATCCAACAAAGCGAAGCCCTTAAGGCTTGAGTCGGAAAGATTTTTTCCGTTGACCAGCGTTGCCCTCGTTGAATGCATAGGTTTTCGGGCAAAGAAAAGGCGATCGATGTTCCTTCCTCGGCCTCAGATGCTGGTAACCCCAATCGAAAAAAGGAGGGCAACTGCACGCTTTCCTCGTAACGGTAGAGCGTAGCCTGAGGGCGAATAACCCCAGAAAGGACTTTAGCATAGACGGTTTGATTACCAATTCCTTGGATTTCTATTACCCCTTCGCTGGAACCCTCTGCCTCGATGGATAATCCATTAACGAGTGAGAAGACGGTCTCTCCTTGATACCAGGGCATGGATTCTCCTATAAAAACTACCGAAGCACCGGTCAAGGCTGATACCGGAACAAACCAGGAAGAAAATTCCGCCGAAACGGTATTAAGATAGGCTTTAATCTGCTCGCAATGGGACAAGAAAACCGTTTCTTGGTACCCGACTAAATCCATTTTATTGATGGCAAAAATGACCTTTTTTATGCCTAAGGAAACGAGAATTTCAATGTGTTTTTTAGTTTGCTTGGCCATCCCGCGGTGTGCATCCATTAACACTATAGCGATATCACAAACCGAAGCCCCTGCAAACATGTTTCGGGTATATTCTTCGTGCCCCGGTGTATCGACCAGAATAAATTGCCTTCGATCCGTTCTGAAAAAAGCATAGGCAACATCAATGGTGATTCCCATGCTGCGTTCGGCTCTTAATCCATCGGTCAAAAAGGCCAGGTTAGGTGCTCCTCCTCCTTGTTCAGTTACTTGACGGATAACATCGGTAGAAAGTGCGTTCGAGTCAAGTAACAAGCGACCGATTAAGGTGCTTTTACCATCGTCAACATTTCCTGCGGTAAAGATGCGAACCAATTCCATTTTAAAAATAACCTTTAATTTTTCGGTCTTCCATTCCTGCATCGCTTATGCGATCGTCGAGGCGCGTAGCTCCGCGCTCCGATACCATACAGGTTTTTAACTCTTCGATCACCTGGTCAACGTTGGCGGCTGTGCTTTCTATTGCCGCCGTGCATGTCATGTCACCGATGGTCCTAAAGCGCACTTTTTTCTCTACTAAGGTATCGGAGGAATCCAGTTGGATGTAAGGATTGAAGGCCATGAGTGCACCATCGGGTAATTGCAAACATAAACGGCTATGGCTGAAATACAAGGAGGGCAATTCAATATTTTCCCGACGAATATATTCCCAAACATCTAATTCCGTCCAATTCGACAAGGGAAAAATCCGAATGTTTTCCCCGGAAAAAATATGCCCATTTAATAGGTTCCAAGGTTCAGGCCTTTGGCCAAGGGGGTTCCAATTCCCCTGAAGATCGCGGAAGGAAAACAAGCGTTCCTTGGCCCTTGCTTTCTCTTCGTCCCTCCTCCCTCCTCCCAAACAAGCATCATAGCCGTGGGTGGCAATGGCCTCCAACAGGGCTACGCTTTGTAGGGCATTACGGCTGGGAAACTTACCCGTAGCATCCGGGATCTTGTTTTTGGCTAAGGTATCTACTACGGATTGAACGTTCAACGTAAGGTGTAATTGCGCTACCAATCGATCGCGAAACGCCAGGGTTTCTGGAAAATTATGACCGGTATCCACATGCAATAATTCGAAGGGGATTGCTTCGGGGAAAAAGGCCTTTCTAACCAAATGCACCATACAAATGCTGTCTTTTCCTCCGCTAAAGAGGATTGATGGGTTTTTGCATTGAAAATAGGCTTCCCGTATGATGGATATGGCTTGGGCTTCAAGAAAAGATAGGGCATCCAACATGGGTAAGTACAAAAATAAAAAAAGCCCCGAAAACGAGGCTCTTATCGTTGGTTGGTTGATGGACTAAGATACGAGTGCGGGAGCTGCGGCTAAAATCTCTTGGGCCGTACCCGCTTCGAATTTTTTGAAATTCACAATAAATTTTTCCGCCAAGCGCTCCGCTGTTGCGTCGTATTCGCTTTTATTTTCCCATGTATTCCTTGGATTCAACAAGGTGGAGGGAACACCTGGACAGGACATTGGAACGGATAAATTAAAAACAGGGAGGGTTTCGAAGGGAACCTCATCCAAGGCTCCTTCCAAGGCCGCGGTGATCATGGCTCGGGTGTAAGATAGCTTCATTCGGCTGCCGGTACCATAACTGCCACCGGTCCAACCTGTATTGATTAACCAAACCCGAATTTCTGTTCCTTCTAATTTTTCGCCCAGTAATTGGGCATATTTTGCCGGATGAAGGGGTAAGAATGCCGCCCCAAATCCTGCAGAGAAGGTAGTTGTTGGCTCGGTGATCCCCACCTCGGTACCCGCAACTTTTGCAGTATAGCCCGACATAAAATGATACATGGCTTGTGCTTTCGTCAAGAGTGAAATCGGAGGCAAAACTCCAAAGGCATCCGCCGTTAAGAAAAAGATATTCTTAGGAGCGGTACCCACCGAAGGGCGGGCAATGTTCTCAATGTGAAAGATTGGATAGGAAACCCGAGTGTTTTCTGTAATGGACCCATCGGCATAATTCACATGGTTTGAACCTTCAGAAAAAAAGATGTTTTCGAGTAAGGCTCCTGGTTTGATGGCCTGAAATATTTGTGGTTCCTTTTCTTCCGATAAGTCGATGGTCTTAGCATAACACCCCCCTTCAAAATTAAAAACCTCGTTTTGGCTCCATCCGTGTTCGTCGTCACCAATGAGTTTACGGTTCGGGTCTGAGGAAAGGGTAGTTTTTCCAGTTCCCGACAAACCAAAAAATACCGCGGTATCGCCCGTATGGCCAATATTGGCAGAACAATGCATCGAAAGTACTTGGCGATGGTGAGGAAGGATAAAATTTAAGGCGGAAAAAATTCCTTTTTTAATTTCCCCGGTGTAGCCTGTACCCCCAATCAGTATTTTCTTCTCAGAAAAATTAATCACCGCAAAATTGGATTGCCTTGTACCGTCCTCTTCAGGATTCGCGAGAAAACTCGGAAGGCAGATGATGTGCCATTCGGGTAAAAAATCTACCAATTCGCTCGCATCTGGGCGAAGAAACATGTTGTGCGCAAATAAATTGGACCAAGGGTATTCTGTAACTACGCGAAGATTCATACGATAGGCCGCAGAGGCACATGCATACGCATCGCGAACGAACAGTTCTTTCCCTTCAACGTAGGCCATCATTTTTCGGTAAAGTCCGTCAAAATGTGCAGGAGACATGGCTAGGTTTATATCGCCCCACCACACGTGGTCTTGGGTAATTTGATCCTTTACGATAAACCGATCCTTTGGACTTCTTCCAGTAAAGGTACCCGTTTCGATGGCCAAAGCACCATTGCTGGCTAGTCGTCCTTGTTGGCGTTCTAAGGTAGCCCGAACCAATTCGTCAGGGGCCAAATTCCAAAAAGTCTGTTTGGGCTCCTTCATTCCTAAAGAATCGCCTAAATCAGCATGCTTTCCAAGGATACCTACATTTGCCATAGTCCTGCATTAAAAGATAGACAAAGCTACATGAAAACCCAAGAGGTATCAAAGGAAATGCGTCGTTTTTACCAACATACATGGGGTTTATGTGTTGAGAAAATAAATTGTTTTTTGCCATATTTTTTTGTATATTAAAGTTAGTGTCAATTGTACACTTATTTAAGGAAATGTTAATTGTTACCTGAGGAAAAAGAGAATTCCCTACCTTCGTTGCATGATCATTCGACATCGTTTTTTACTTGCCGTCATGTTGGTTACGGGGGTAATGTTTGCTTATATTTCCATAAAACATCCTTTAATTAAAGAGGGTGTAAAAGGTCTTGCGAGCCGTTCAGCTATACATTCTGACTCAGATCCTTCGGCTATAAACCTTTTCATGCGCAGGGCTAAAACCTCAGATTCCAACCTCTGTCTGCTTAAAAATGAAGGGGCAATCCTTCCGCTAAACGACCTCGAGAAGAACACGACCTACTTGTGCATGGGTGATTCCTCTGAAGCCTTTCGATCCACGCTTACTTTATATGACAGCGCAAAATTCTTGGTGAAAAGTTCGCCAATGGACCGCGTCCTATGGGACTCAATCCAAACGGAACGGCTCGTAGTTTCTATCCACGGGAGTACACTTTCGAAAGATAAGGATTGGAATGCATGGTTTCGAACCTTGGCAACCATGCCTCGATTGGAAGAGGCGATATTGGTGGTATTCGGAAAACTACCGGAAACCCTGAGCTTACCTTTGACATCGTTTCAAGCGATTGTAATCGGTCCGGACAACACCCCTTTTACGCAAGAACGTGCCGCTCAAAAGCTAATGGGGGCTATTCCGTTTAGTGGAAAAACCTCCACAGCAATTGGTTCGTTTCCCCAAGGAAGCGGATTGGGTACCGAATGGAATGGACGCTTGCGGTTTGCCTATCCCGAAGAATTTGGAATTTCAAAATCCTCCTTTGATGGTATCGATCAATTAGCGATTAAAGGGATAAAGGCAGGTGCCTACCCAAGTTGTCAGATTGTTGTCGCATTCAGAGGTGCGATACTTTACCGAAAAGCATTTGGTACCATGACCTATGATCGAGAATCCGTCACCATTACCAACAACCACCTCTACGACATTGCCTCGATCACTAAAATCGCCTCTTCCACCTTAGCGGCAATGCATTTAGTACACAAAGGGTCCTTAACAATCAACAACTCATTGAAAACGTATCTTCCTGAATTAACAAGAAGTTCTCCATACGGTAACATCAACATCACGGAAATGATGTGTCACCAAGCGGGGCTACAAGCCTTTATTCCGTTTTACCAAAACACGCTATCCAATGGTTTTCCATCCAGCAACCACTACAGCACGATTCAAAGCGAATCCTTTCCCACACCGGTCGCTGATAATTTATACTTAAAGGCGGGTTATCGCGACTCGATGTACACCCAGATTTTATCCAAACCGCTACAAGAGAAAAAGTACCTTTATTCTGATTTGTGTTACTTCTTCCTACAACCCATATTAGAAAAACTGGGACAGAGTAAGCAGGAATCGTATGTTGCCGAAACCTTTTACAAACCTATGGGATTAAGGTACATTGGGTACCATCCATTAAAACGGTTTCCAAAAAATCAAATCGTAGCCACAGAAAACGATCAATATTTCCGAAAACAATTGCTTTGGGGGCACGTACATGATCCAGGGGCGGCCATGCTCGGCGGTGTTGGCGGACACGCTGGACTCTTTTCAAACGCAACCGATTTAGCACAAATTATGCAACTGTTTCTTAACAATGGAAGGTTTGCAGGCCATCAATTTTTCGATGAAACCCTGCGAAAGAAATTTACCAGCGCGGTATATCCAGGTAATAAGCGGGGAATTGGTTTCGACCGACCCAATAATGGTGGAGGTGGAACGTGCGATGTCTCGGCTTCTTCCCTGAGTTTTGGACACTCGGGTTTCACAGGATGTTTGGCATGGGCCGACCCCAAAAACCAATCCATATTCGTTTTCCTTTCGAACCGGGTACATCCCAGTCAAGACAATTGGAAAATTAGGGATATGAACATCCGAACAGACATTCACCACGCGATTTACCAGATATTATCGAAAGCGAAATAGGCTATTTTACGCGATTCATTGCCATTGCCTTCAAAATCCATCGCGGAAGGGCTTTGCCGTGCTTTCTAGCCTTTAAGTTGATGTACCAACCCCATTTTTTCATGATGGGAACTTTGTGCGTTTCAACGAATTCAATCCAAGTACCATCAGGATCCTCAATATAGGAAAAACGTCCCCCGGCTTCTCCCATATCGAAGGTATCGGAACTGTCTACGGTAAAGGCGAAGCCTTCTTGCTCACAGGCGTATTTTAAGGCATCCATTCCCTGAATATCAAAACAAAGATGGATGAACCCCCAATCGCCCCAAAAGCGATTTTCAAAAATTCGTTTGACATCCTGGCGATCCACTGCTTGCACCAATTCAATCGAAGTTGGTCCTAGCAAGGGTGCAAAGGGACCCGTGCGTTGTTCTTTATGGGTCAGGGCCACTCGCCTAAAGGTGCCTGATGGATTGATTCCATGAAAGTCGTCAAAGGATCCAGAAGCATCATAAACGATGCTTTCGTATGCAAGCACGTTTTGATAGAGCGCTAAGGACCGTTCCATATCAGACACACCAATAATTGCCCCTACCACACCGCCACAGTGGGATGGGTGTTTGGTATCAGAAAACCATCCTTTTCCCTCGACGATTTGAAATAAATTGCCGTTTGGATCTTCCAAGAAAAAACTCAAGCTCCCATCGGGCGCAGCCGTGGGTACATTCCTTAACGCAACCCCTAAGGACCTAAAATATTCGTAGGATTTCTCAACGTTTCTCGACTTAATTTTACAGGCATACAGCCCTAAATCCCCCAATTGAATGGAAAAGGTCGCTTTTTCGGTATTTCGGCTAGTGTATTGCCAAATTTCAAATCCACCTCCCCCATCCATACTCAGTGCGAGGGTAGCAGTCCTTGCTTGAACCACACCACCCGTATAACGGGTCATTAAAGGCGCTTCTGCTGCTTCTTCGAAAACACGGACATCCATTCCAAACATGGTTCGATACCAACTCCAGATTTCAGGGACATTCGGTACGCCAATTCCCATTTGTTGGATTCCACAAATTAAAGGTTTCATTGCTCTTTTTTTTACAAAAGTATTAATTCTAACGAACGGCTCGCTCATTGAAGAACACATAGCCGAAACTCATTTGGAAATTTAGCGGAATCGAGTTCGTATGGTCGTGGAGTGATGTTAATCAATCACGAGCATAGGCAAGGTTAATTCCTGCCCTGATTTGGTTGAAATTTTTAGGAAAAAATAACCATTTCCGAAGTCTGCTTTTACTGGAACATTCAACGCTTCACCGTTCATATATTGAACCCTTCCCTGCATATCATAAATGGAAATTTTTTGAATATATTCGGGATTTGACACCTGAAAAACAGCGTTCGCCCTTACGGGGTTTGGAAGCACATTAAACTGGTTTAAATCGCCATTTTGTGCTAAACCCACTTGTAAAAAAACTCCTTCTTCTGCACCAATCTCATAGGCTGCACCTAATGGGAGTGAATGCCAAAAATAATCCATGAAACCGTTACCAATGCCGAAGGTGGTCAACAAATCTAAGCCTTGGTTAATAGCAGGTGAATTTGAAGTAAGGCGATAACTCAACAAGGATTCTGTTGGATTTGGATACAAAGTAGGTGCAGGGTTCCATAAATTGGTTAACTGTGGATTGGATACTATGCCATAATCATTGTTCAACCATTTTTCACAATAATTCCCTGCGGTACGGAAAGAAGCCAATGAGTTATAAGAACCTCCATAAAAATACTCCGGTGTTTGACCATTGGACCAATACAGGTTATTGATAAATCTTGGTTCATCGCCTAAAAAGGTCGCGGGAACATTAATCAATGGCAATCCATCGGTGATGAACTGGTTATTGTAGCATTCAACCCCTGCCATGGTGCTACCGTATTCGGTCATCTGAAACGCTCCAAAAGTAGGATAGTTATTCGTGTTAGAGGAAGAGGTTATAACCGTATTGTTATGAAATCTGAGGCCCGACCATTGAGTTCCAGGTGCGGTAAAAAGGGTAACCGAACTGTTGTTGGTTCTGGCATCGTTTACGCTAAAATTGTAACGTACTTTGTTATTACCCCAAGGTCGCGCACCCGGAAAATTTCCTAACAAAATTCCCGCACCATCGTTGTCATGAGAGTAATTGTATTGTAATACGGAGTTGGTTGTTCCACCGTCCAAATCAAACCCTAAACCATCACACCCGTTTCCAGATCCCGATTTATTGTGATGGCTTTCATTGAACTGAATGGTGACATTATTCGCTGCATAAACCCAAATGCCACCAGGACCGCCACAAGCAGTATTCAGGCTTCCGGTATTGTATACCACACAACGTTCAATCAATGCTGAGTCAATTTGGGATAAAACAATACCACTTCCTTTATGAGAATTAGCTGAATACCCCGTAATATCATGAACCTTGGTATGTTTGATCTGAAAACCGTAATGTTGGTAGTTGGTAGAATTTTGCGTATCGTAAGCAATGCTAACAATCCCATTTTCGCGGCAATCATGAACCGTACAAGAATCAATTTTCACAGTTCGAAAACCGGAATTGACCGATGCTGACCAATTAGCGTAGAAACGAATTCCACAATATCCAAATCCTGAAACTTCTATATTATTTAGCTTAATATTTCTAAGATAACCAGACGGTAAGTCGGTGTAGAATAAAACCCCGTCACTGTTCGATGCTATTGCAACATCTGGTCCTTGAAACATCAGATTTTTCAAAATAAATCCTTGGGTGTTGGTCGCCTTGAAACCACATTTTGCCGTCGTAAGCGTTTGAATCGTAGCTATTCCATTCCCATAGGAACCAATAAAAAAAGGATTATTTGGATTATTTGCATCCAACGCATCGAATTCGAGGTTACCGGTGTAACTGAAATTTCCTTCAAAAAGAAGGGAGTCACCGGGAGAAAACACAAAATTGTTAACTGACGAAATTGAGTTCCACGCGCTGTTAGGGCTTAATCCGTTGGTATTGTTCCCGTTTGGACTGACATAATAGGTAGTGCTATGCGCTTCAAAAGAAGCAACGAGACAGAACATTGTAAGCCATATTTTATCGAATCTGAAGTAGTTTTTCCGACAATTGTTTTCCATTTGAAATTTTTAATAAATAATTTCCTGCTTTAATATTGGATTTTAAATCATAGGTCAAAATCTGTTCGCTTTGCTCCGCCTCAAATACCTTCTGGCCATTCAAATCAAATAAGGTAATACTTGCTGGAAGAATCATCTTACCGAGGTCCAAGGTAAATGATCCAGAAGCTGGATTGGGGTAAACTTCAATATGACCGAATGCTGTTTCGTTAAGTGTTGCCCCTTGCGGCTCATTGAATATTTCAAATAACCCTTGAGCGTACCATCGTGCCAAATAGTCATTTGGATGAAGGGAATTGGCTGTACATTGATTGGCTCCTTTGCGCTGATAAATCGTGTCGCTCATCGAAGTCATATCGAACACTACGGTACCTACAGTATCCAAATTCAACATGGCTGCTCTAAATCCGTACATATCTATTGCACCGTTCGCAGGAGCACCCATTCCGTTGACATCCGGCAACATGTTCGAAATTAAAATAAATTCCACGTCCGGGTTATGGGTTTTCATTTTATTCATTGCTGATTGTAAGCTGTTCATAAATGACGCCGTTGATGTTCCCCAAATATCATTCATTCCCATGTCGATGATCACCAAGTCAGGGTTATTGGGATTCACCAATGGCTCACAATAATTATCGACCCAAGCAATCGTTTTGCCGCCACAAGAACTGTTGAGCATGCTGGTATTGTTTCCAAAAACTTGATTAAGTTTTGTGCCAAGCATATCGATGTAACTATGCATGTAGGGGACATTGGCTTGAAAATTATTCGGATCACCGATGAAACCGCTCACATTCAAACCGCAGGTAATGGACATTCCAATCGCCTGAACGGTTAACGGAAGTTGGTTCTGCAATTTGGCCATCGTCTTAGGTAATTGTTGTCCACGATAAGTGAAATTGTTGTTGGCATTCCAATTGGATCGATTGGGAATATACGTTACATTGGTCCATGAACTGTGCTGTTTATTTTCCAATCCGCTGCCAAAGGTAGTGGTCACCGAAGTGGATACATTGGGACTTATCTGAGTAATGGTATTTCCATTCAGCTGATAATCGACTCCTTGAGTAAAGGACGTATTGTAATTGTAGTTCTTGACTGAAATGATTTGGGCTGGTTCAAACATTAAATTCGCACTCGAACCTACTCCATCCAGAAAAATTAATTCGTTGTAAATGGTGTCACAATTCCAAAATGGATTCATGTAGCGGTTAAAATTTATCTGAGGCATGTTGTTTCCATAATGAGGGAACTCATAATATCCGCCTGCGACTGGCGAAACCAATACCCACGCCGCTAGTGCTGGTGAACATGACCATGATGCTTCGCCTGCGGGTACTACCAAGAATTGGTTGCACTGAGCATCGTAGAAAGTACAGCTTCCGCCCGCGTAATACACCGTATTTGGATTGGCTGCAATAGCACCAGCAGGAGGTGTACACTGAGAATAAATGCTGGAATAGCAGCAAATTATCACGAATAGTCTAAGCAAATTCATAAGTTTATAGTATTTTGTCTGAAATAAATTTAATGCTTAAATAGCTATTTGTCAATTAATTCACTTAAAAAATAATTTAAAAGTAAACGAAACATAATAATCAAATTTAACAAACTCCACTGCATTAAAATCTATCTGTATTAGCATCAATATGGGAGAGAATTTTAAGAATTGTCGATTTTTGACGTTAGCGTTACAACCACTTTTGTTAATTAATAATACTTTTTGGATTTACACGAATACATTGCAGCACCCTCTCTGTATGATTGCTTTTTATCTTATACTTCTAACGAACGGCTCGCTCATTGAAGAACACATAGCCGAAACTCAACTGAAAATTCCAGGGGTTGACCTGCATCGGAAAATAGTTCATTGTGGCGCGAAGAGGACCAATAGGGGTATGGTAAATAAAACTTGAAGAAGCCAACCATGTATCGCCTTTAAACGGCTTTGAATATTGAATGCTTCCGTCATCGAATTTTTGAAGGGTGATAAAGGGCTGATAATAATAGGCATCCAGCCGAAATTCAAGCCCCCTCTTGATAGGAACCACTTGGTTTACCCCAAAAGCCACAAACTGGGGTGAACGATACTCTTTGAAAAAATAGGTTTCTAAATCAGGAATTACGTTTAAGGTTGGCATTGACAATAAGCTCGCCGTGTAATTGGCAAACAGCGATTGTGAGTTGAACATTGCTTTTACGTGAACGCCTAAGTCGTAATGGGGTTTGTTAAAAAAGTAATACTGTCCTTCAATATTCAAATTCAACCAGTCGTGTTGCTTATAAACGGTGCTATCAAATTGGGCTGTAGTTCCGGGTTCGGTGCGCTCCATTCCCGTAAGATACTTTACTTTCATGGTGAAAAAATGTCCTTCGTTGGCAAACTGTTTTCGGTTTAGGGCATTATCCGTGACCTCATAAGAAACTAAGCCACCGCTTAAAAAAGTTTGGTCCGTTGTGTCGGTGCTTAAAAAGTTCATGGTTTGATAGTAATCGTCTTCGAGGTTGAACCACCTAAAATCCAAAATCCCTCGTGAATTGTTAAGTATTGGGTGCTTTACCTTTAGCCCATAATACATTTCGTTTTGGACCAAAAAGGAAGGTTTTACGTCCTCGAAAAATGTGGCAGAACTTCGAAAATAATCCCATCGATTCATCACAAAATAGGCAGCGGTGGTAATGGGGAAGACGCTTGGAAAATCTAAGCTTAATTCTGCCTTGGCGGAGCCGTAAAACTTCCCAAAATACGTTTCGGCATGTAAGGCGGTGGCCATTTTGCCTAACGAACGGTAGGTAAGTCCCAAATATCCCGTATTCACAGGCCGGGAAGAAAAATGTCCTCCAACGTCCACTTGAAAAGGTTTTGCCTTCCGAACGTATACATCTAAGTGAAACGTACTATCGTTCTTTTCGGATACCGTTGGAAACATAAAATCTATTTGTTGGGCCGCATGCAAGCGGTAGTAACGTTTCTCCAAATCTGAGAGGTTAATGGTCTTTTTCTTTCTGTAATTATACAAGGATCGATCAACGTAATTGGCTTTTTTACCCTCATAAAAGGTGGTATTAATCGTACTTATCTGCGGTTCTTTGCCACGTTCCTGCCATTGATTTCGTTTGGCGTTTAGGGTAACCGTGTCTACATTCCGGGTTAGGTAGGCTCGAAGGGTATCAATGTATTTCATGGTTTCAGAATACCCCTCATCGATGGCCCGTTGGGCTGATTCGAAATCAAAGGTACCCATGCGAACTACCGGACGAATAATAACTCCGTGTGAGCACGGTAATTTGTACTCGGTTGGCATCCGAGTCATGTGGTCCAACAAACCAATAAAATCCTGTTCATCCGGTTCATTCATTACGTCAGACACATTACTACCGATAATGTAATCTGGATTAAATTCCTCGTACATTACATTAATGGGAAAGTTGTTGTACAACCCGCCGTCGAAATAAACCACACCTCCGATACGAATTGGATTTAAATACAAGGGATAGGTCATTGAGGCGCGAACCACGGCGTTTAGGTCTCCCGCCTTAAAAATAACGCTCCGCTTGCCTACGACATCGCTCGCCATAATGCGCAATGGAACCATGAGTTGATTAAAATCTTTTTGTAGGGTGGCTCCACCTATTCCAAGAAATTTAAACAATTCAAAATCCAAATAGGTAGGTCGAATAAAATTCATTGGGATCGAATTCTTCAAAATTGAATCCAACCGAAAGGCTAAGGAAATCATCCCTGCATCGGGATCGCTTTCGCGATACAAATAACGGTTATTCGCAGGGACTTCTCCGCGTACCATGCGCTGGAAAGCTGGTGAGGTAACCAAACGCTCCATCGCTTTGGGAGACATTCCCAAGGCATATAAGCTACCAACCAATCCCCCGGCAGATGATCCGCATATGTAGTCAATTGGGATTTCATACTCCTCCAGAGCTTTGAGTACTCCAATGTGCGATAAGCCTGCGGCCCCACCACCGCTCAGAACCAAGCCTACTTTTTGTTGTGCATAGGATGAAAAACAACCGTGCAGAAAAAAAAAGCATAGGATGAAATGAAATTTGCTACCCAAAGTTTGTTCTTTTGTACAAAATTAACCGCATTATTTACCGAATTCCGAAATGAAGCAAGAATCTACTAAAAATTTAACAATCACCCTCAAGTGTTTTTACGGATTTGAAACCGTACTTCAAGAGGAACTCACGGAGCTGGGATATCCGGATTGCGTGAAAGGGAATCGTGCCGTGAGTTTGAAAGGTACATGGAGCGATGTATATTTTTTAAACCTTCATAGCCGTTGTGCCCTTTCCGTTTTGGTAGAAATCTGCAAATTCCCGTTCAAAAACGAACAGGATGTTTACGATGCCTCCGCCAGTATTCGATGGTCCGCTTTGTTTAATGAAAAAAATACGATTGCCATTCGAGGAGCCATTCAAACGAAAAAAGTGCGCAATACACACTACCCTTTTTTACTTGTAAAAGATGGTATAAGCGATCATTTTCGATCGGTAGGAAAAGAACGGCCTTCGGTAGACATTAAGCACCCAAAGGTGTCTATTGATTTGTATTTAACGGATAAAGAAGGTGTAATCTCCATCAACACCAGCGGTCTCCCTTTGTTTCAGCGAGGATATCGAACAGCAACCGGAGTTGCACCTTTGAATGAGGTAGTAGCAGCATGTTTGATTAGGCTTTCGGGGTGGGATCGTAAGACTTCCTTTTACGATCCTTTTTGTGGTGCTGGAACCTTGTTAATCGAAGCGGCCCTTTTAGCATCTGGAATTCCTTCCAATATCGAGCGAAGCCACTATGCTTTTAAAAATTTACTTTCATACGACGCGAAGTGCTGGGAGGAAATCGTAGAGAAGGCTACTAAAACAGTAAGAGCACTTCCATGTCCAATCAACGGTTCGGACCTTTCGGATGAAATGGTACTTAAAACCCGACGGAATTTACGCGGGTTTTCATTTGGGCGCTTTATCCAAATACAATCCTGTTCTTTCGAAACGGTAATTGCCTCCAAGGACATACAATTCATTATGAGTAACCCCCCGTATGACGAACGCATCTCTGTAGACGGGGATAATTTTTATAGAAACTTAGGATCTTGGATGAAGCATGAAATGACAGGGATCCCCATCTGGCTTATTAATAGTAACAGCGAGGGTTGGAACGAGATTGGGCTTAAACCTACCTTAAAACACGCGGTTTATAATGGCAACCTACCCTGTGAGTTTAGAAGATATGATACCTATTCCAGCAAGCCAAAAGACCTTATTTGCGATCCTGAATAGGAACGTAGTTTCGATTGATTTCACCGACATAAACTTGCCTTGGTCGACCAATTGGCTCCTTGTTTTCGGTCATTTCCTTCCATTGAGCAATCCAACCAGGGAGCCTTCCTAGAGCGAACATGACGGTAAACATTTCGGTAGGGATGCCTAACGCTTTATAGATGATTCCTGAGTAAAAATCGACATTCGGATACAGATTGCGCGCTTTGAAGTAATCGTCCTCCAAGGCCACTTGCTCCAGTTTTTTAGCAATATCTAGTAAAGGATCGTTTACACCCAACTTTGAAAGCACCTCGTCGCAAGCTTTCTTGATGATTTTAGCGCGCGGATCGAAGTTTTTATAAACACGGTGCCCAAATCCCATCAATCGAAAGGGATCTTCTTTATCTTTAGCCTTAGCTACCCATTTATCAACGTTTCCTCCATCGGCTTCAATTTGTTCTAGCATTTCAATAACCTCTTGGTTTGCTCCTCCATGTAGCGGTCCCCACAAAGCAGATATACCGGCGGAAATCGTAGAATATAGGTTGGCATTGGAAGAACCTACTATACGAACGGTGGAAGTAGAACAATTCTGTTCGTGATCGGCATGTAGGATAAGTAGCGTATTCAAGGCACTAACAACAACGGGGTCTACGTCGTATTGCTCGGTAGGCATACCGAACATCATGTACAAGAAATTCTTAACGTAATCGTAATCGTTTCTAGGATACATAAAGGGATGGCGCATTGAGTTTTTATAAGACCAAGCTGCTAAGGTGGGTAACTTCGCAATCAGGCGATGCACCGTCAGGTTTTTCTTTTCTTGACTTCGATTAGGATCTAAGGATTCTGGATAAAACGTGGAAAGCGACGAAATCATCGACGACAAAACCCCCATTGGATGAGCTTTTGCAGGATAGGCCTCAAAAAACCGTTTCATGTCTTCATGCACTAACGTATGTTTTTTGATGCTGTTTTCAAATTCGACCAATTCCGCTTGCGTCGGTAAATCACCATGAATTAACAAATAGGATACCTCGAGAAAAGATGCTTTTTCTGCAAGCTGCTCGATGGGATAACCTCGATAATGTAAAATTCCTTCTTCCCCATCTAAAAAGGTAATGGCACTTTTTGTTGCCCCGGTATTTTTATATCCGGTATCCAAGGTAACATACCCCGTAAGGTCTCTTAGTTTGGAGATATCTATGGCTTTCTCATTTTCTGTTCCTGTAATCACAGGGAGCTCGTAAACGGTACCGTTTAATTCAAGCTTGGCAACTTCACTCATTCTAGTTCAAAAATTTTTCCGCCTAATTTACTAAACAAATTTGGTATTTCAGGAAGAAACTAGGAAAGAAATAATTCTACCCATTAAGATTGGTATCAGTTTCTACCTATAAGTTTTCTAAAATGTAATTGTACATCATTGAAAATAAGTGATTTCGGGTATTCCCACCATAAATTCCGTGGTTCTTGTTTGGATAGGCAAAAAAATCAAATTGCTTATCCGCTTTTACTAAAGCACTTACCATATCGGTACTGTTTTGAAAATGTACGTTATCGTCTGCCATTCCGTGAATCAATAAATACTTCCCTTTCAATTTATCTACGTGATTGATTGGTGAATTAGAATCGTACCCATCCGCATTCTCTTGAGGAGTTCGCATGAACCGTTCTGTGTAAATGTTATCATAGTACCTCCAATTCGTTACCGGAGCCACCGCGATTCCCATTTTGAACACATCTGCGCCTTTCGTGATGGCCAAGGAAGCCATAAAGCCTCCGTAACTCCACCCCATGATACCAACACGGCTCGCATCAACGTAAGGAAGGGATTGGAAATATTTGGCGGTACCAATAAAATCTTCAACTTCCAACTTGCCCAACTGGAGGTAGGTCGCTTTTTTAAAGGCTGCCCCTTGGTACTGTGTCCCTCGAGGATCAACACTCACTATAATATATCCCTTTGACGCCAACAATTGGTGAAACATGTAATCATTTCCATCCCATTGATTCGTTACTTCATTGTGTCCAGGTCCTCCGTATACATTCATGTAAACCGGATACTTGTTGCTTTTATCAAAATTGGGTGGAAACATAACCGAAGCATTTAATGGGACACCATTTATATCCATTCGTTGGAATTCTTTTTTGCTCAAGTTTAATGCGGCTAGTTTGGTTTTCAAAGCGGAATTATCTTCTAAGACCTTTATCAAGATGCCTTTACCGTTGTATAGCCCATGCGCAGGTGGTGTATTGGCATCTGAATACGTTCCCACAAAATACTTCATTCCTTGGGTAAAGGAAGCATCCATCCACCCCTCAGAAGGCGACAGCATCGTTACCTCTTTGGTTTGAATATTAATGCTGCATAATTCCTTAGATATCCCAAATTGTTTGGAACGTGTAAAATAAAAATACAGGCCATCTTGGCTCACTCCAAAAGCATCGATTACGTCCGATGTACCATTAGTAATCGATTGCATCTTGCTTGAATAATCCAAGGAATACAATTGATTATACCCTGATTTTTCGGAAGTAAAGAAAAACCCATTTCCGTTGGGCATAAAATGCAAGGCCTCATTCACATCCACATAGGTATTGCTATAGTCCGTGTAGAGAATGCTGTGTATTGGTTTTTTCCCTAACGTAAAATCCACCATGTGATATTGAAGGCTGTCTTGATGACGATTCATTGTCTGTAACAAAAGGCGATTGGACACATTCGACCATTGGATTCTTGGAATATATTCATAAGAACCAAGGGCAATGGGATTTATTATTTGAGCTTTGGAAACTGAGACCCAATGTGCCGTTACCACGGAATTATCCTCTCCCGCTTTTGGGTATTTGTATTCGAATCGATCTGGATAGAGGGCACCATACTTATCAATCCCAAATTCTTTTACCCCCTTTTCAACAAACTTTAAAAACGCTAAGTACTTTGAGTCGGGCGACCAACTATACGCTTTGGTTATGGTAAACTCCTCCTCGTAAACCCAATCCGTCGTACCATTAATCACCTTGTTCTTTTTTCCGTCCGTAGTTATCGCCGTAATATTTCCGTTGGACAAATTCTTTACGTATAAATCGTTTTTGAAGACAAAGGAAACCATGGTTCCATCCGGGGAATACTCGGCCAAGGTTTGGGGCGTCATCTCGTTCGACAAAGGGCTTAGCTTCTTGGTTTGCAAATCGAATAGGTAATACACGGCAGTGTAGCTATTGCGGTAAATGGGGTTTACATCGGTCATGAGCAAAACCTTGTTTTCCTGAAGGTTAAACGCATAATCTTGTACGGCTAGGCCTTTCCCTTGCCAGACCAAATCACTGGCGTTAATTAATACTTTGGGTTGTTCCTCCTTAGAATCCAAGGGAACCATAACTAAATTCCCTTTTTCGTCCATTAGACTATAATGGACCCCGTCTCTTAGGCTGTTAAATCCAGCCACTCCTTTCGCGCGAAACTCAAATTGTTTCCAAATTTTCTCTACAGTTAGTGATTGGGTGTAGGCCAATGAGACCAAAAAACAAAAAATTAACCCGTAATGCTTTCTCATAATGCGCTTCTTTCTTGCGAAATTACCAATTTAGAACCAAATGCCATTTATTAACAATTGGGTAAAAAAAATTACATGTGGATGTCAAAAAACCTCCTTAATTTTGTAATCATTAAAATCGCCTATGAAAACAACGTTTACCCTTGTCCTTATCGCGCTCGCTTTCTCCGGAAAAGCACAAAATACCTGCGCGGACTTATTTATTTCTGAATACGTCGAAGGTTGGTCCAATAACAAAGCTTTAGAAATTTATAATCCAACAAGCCAAACCATAGATCTGGATGGGTATTTTGTGGTGCGTTACTCCAACGGATCTTCCTCCGCGACGGTAGCCAATGCCGTTCAGTTGAATGGTACGATCAGTGCTTACGATACCTATGTGGCCGTTTTAGAGAAATTGGATCCCAATGGTACGGGTCAAGAAGCCCCGATTTGGGACTCCTTACAAGTGAGAGCCGACGGATTTTATTGCCCGGTATACAATACCTCAAATGCGTTCTATTGGAATGGCAATGATGCCGTGATGTTGGCAAAGGGAACTCTTCCTGCCTCACCCACTGCAGTGATTAGCCCAGCCAATGTACCGGGATTTGCCATCGTTGATATTTTTGGTAAGATTGGTGAAAACCCTGCCAATGAAACTGGATCCTCCGCAGGAAACGACGGTGCTTGGTCAACCAGTTTTCCTTACAACAACGGGCAGGGAGTTTTGGTTACGAAAGACCATTCCATGTTGCGCAAGGCAACCATCCAAAAAGGGGTAACCACCCAAGTTGCATTTTTCGACCCGTTATTAGAATGGGACACGATCCCAGCGGTAATCGTTAGGTTAGATGGAAATGGCGATACCGTATTGGGCCAGAGCGGGAATCCTATTCTGGATGGAAACTGGAATTCATTGGGAACCCATGAGTGTACCTGCAGTCCTTCTGGATCTACTTCATTCATAACCCAACAAAACTTTACTGTCTATCCCAACCCATCGAGTGGAACCGTTTTTATTGAAGGTGCGGAAGAAATTAAATCGGTGACGATTACCAACGGTTTAGGCCAAAAAATTGGTTATTATACACACCAACAGCAACCACTGGTTTCACTTCGAATCGATAGCAACAAAGGGATTTATTATTTGTTGATCGAAACCCTAAGTGGAAATAAGGCTGTCCAAAAATTGGTTATTCGATAACGAACTTCCCGCCTAGCGCGGGATTTTTTTTCGCTATGAAATGTATACTTTTTTCGCTAATCCTCCTTACAACCCTTTCCGGATGGGCACAAGTCGGTACGCTATCAGGGGTAGTTACCAACCAAGGGGGGAAAAAGCGTATTGACAAAGCGCAGGTTGCATTGAAGTCGGTTGCGGGCGAGGTGATTAAAAACACGTCAACAGACGCAAATGGCAATTTTTCATTCCAAGAAATACCCTTCGGGAATTACACCTTAGTCACCAGTGAAAAATCCTACACGGAAGCCTCTCAGAAAATTACCATCGCTAAACCAGAACAAAGCGTTTCCATCGCTTTGCTCGGTACGTTGGAATATCAGGAAATTCGAATCATTGGAAACGTTGTTAAGGAAGGCCCTGTGCCTGTTGCAGTAACCAAAATTACCGCTAAGAAAATTCAAGAAGAATTAGCCTCCCGTGATTTGCCAATGCTTTTGAATGGAACCGCAGGAGTTTATGCCACGCAACAAGGAGGAGGCGATGGCGATGCCCGAATTAATGTTCGTGGCTTTGACCAACGTAATGTGGGGGTTATGATTGATGGTGTTCCCGTGAATGACATGGAAAACGGCTGGGTTTATTGGTCCAACTGGTTTGGTTTGGATGCCATTACTTCTACCATGCAAGTACAGCGCGGATTGGGGGCCACAAAAATCGCGATGCCTTCCATTGGAGGAACCATCAACATACTCACCCAAGGCATTGGTAACAAACGAGGAGGGTCCTTGAAACAAGAATATGGAACAGGCCACTTTATGCGTACCTCTTTCTCTTACAATACTGGATTGCTTCCTAAAGGATGGGGTTTAACGCTATCAGGATCGTACAAACAATCGTTAGGATGGGTCGAAGGTACCCCAAGTCAAGGGTTTTTTGGTTATTTGAAAATATCCAAACAATTCGATAAACACTTGCTAACCCTCTCTGCATTTGCTGCCCCACAGCAGCACGGACAACGTTCGTTCAGACAGGCCATACAGTATTGGAGTGAGGATGAAGCGAGGGCTTTGGGTTGTACCATTGATTCCAGCATGTTCATGTCGAACCTTGGTATCCGTTACAACCAACATTGGGGTTATCGAACGGTAAATGGAAAACAAGAGGTACTAAGCGAGCGCTTGAATTATTACAACAAACCGCAAATTACGCTGAAAGACTTTTGGAAAGTCAATGAAAAATTATCGATTTCGAATTTAGCCTATGCCTCCATCGGTAGAGGGGGAGGAACTGCCTTGTATAACTCCGGGGCCATTATTCGCGATTCCAACTTACTGATAGATTGGGACGCCATTGTAGAAAACAACAAAGTAAATCCATTATTTGGCACGCCCAATATCGATATGCAATACTCACCTACGGAAATCAAGTCCTCACAAATCTTACTTGCCAGCGTGAACAACCATTTTTGGGTGGGCTACTTGGGCCAAGCGAATTATAAAATCAAAGAGGGTTTTGAAGTTTCAGCGGGACTTGATGCGCGGTATTATCGAGGATCTCACTACCAGGAAGTGAAAGACCTTTTGGGAGGAGATTACTACATCGATCTATCGGATAAAAATGCTGCAAGTCCAATGAAACGGGTTGGAGATAAAATAGCCAAAAATTTATTTAATGCCAACCGCGATGGATTGGTTACTTGGATTGGCGCTTTTGGACAAGTTGAATATGAATCCAAAAAAATAAACGCCTTTATTAACCTTTCAAGCATTCAAAACGGGTATTGCGGCATCGATTATTTCCAAAAGCGCAGACTTTACATCAACGATACCTTACTCGAGTTTGGATATGGGGATACCCTTCAATACCAAGGGAACACCTACCACAGTCAATCAGACGGCGTAGAATATGCGACAACCGGTTGGAAATTCATTCCGGGATTCACCTTTAAATACGGTATCAGTTTTAAATTGGGTAAGTACTCCAATTTATTTACTAACGTTGGCTTTCTCAACCGAACACCGATGTACTCCAATGTAATCGATAACAACTACAATAAGTTCTTCGCTGAAATTGCCAACGAGAATATTCTTGCCATCGAACAAGGATTTTCCTACACCACGAAGGATTTTGGGATTAATGTAAATACCTATGCCACGCGTTGGAAAAATAAACCTTTCCCATACGGAGTACCCATTCCCGATCCCAACGATCCAAGCGAAAATATTTATGTTAATATCAATGGAATGGATGCCATTCACATGGGAGGCGAAATCGATATCGCTTGGAATATCGTCAAAAAACTTTCCACGGAAATCATGTTTTCTGTAGGCGATTGGTATTGGAATTCGAGTAAAACCGTGGTAATCCCTCAATTTGACTCGCTGGCTTATACCTTTGATGCGAAAGGTGTTCATGTGGGGGATGCCGCTCAAACAGCCTTATCGGCAACCGTTCGATACGAGCCCATCAAAAATCTCTACGTGAAAGGACAAGTTCAGTACTTTGATCGATATTATTCTGACTTTAACCCATTCACGCTAAAAGGAAACAATGCGGGAAGAGAATCTTGGGTTATGCCTTCCTATTTCCTGGTAAATTTCTTTGCAGGGTATCGTTTTCAACTCAAAGAAGACGTTTTGAATTTTTCCGGCAGCATTATTAATGCCTTGAATACTATGTTCATCGCAGATGCATCAAACAACCTAAATGGAAGCAATCAAAATTTTGATGCCACGTCCGCTACCGTTATGTTTGGCCAAGGCTTTCGCTTCAATCTTTCCTTATCTTATCAATTTTAATTATGAAACAGGTTTTACTTTTATTTACTGCATGGGCTTCGTTTGGTTTTCATGCACAGACCATTCAACAAGTTCGAAACATGTCGGTGGGCAGTACGGTCACGGTGAAAGGTGTGGTATCCAACGGAACGGAACTTGGTTCCATTCGCTACATGCAAGATGGTACCGCGGGTATCGCGATTTATGGGAATACCCTTTCCTCATTAACAACGGGGGATTCCGTAACGGCAACAGGGGTATTATTCGACTTTAGTGGATTACTAGAATTATCCCCTACAAACTCTTTTACCGATCATGGACCTGTCACCCCAAACGTGCCTCAGGTTATTCCGATTACAAGTGCCGGTGAAGCGCTAGAATCTCAGTTGGTCCGCATTGAAAATGTCACCTTCGTTCAGAGTGGCACGTTCACCGGAGGAAACAGCACCGTGCAAATTACCAACGGGGTGAATACCTTAGACGTTCGCATTAATGGATCGACCAATATCGATGGAACCGCTATTCCTGCTGGTGCCGTTACGATTACCGGATTAATGGGGCAGTTTAATGCCAATTACCAAATCGTTCCCAGAAGCCTAAGCGATATTGTGCCGTATGTCGCTCCGCAGCGGGAGATAAATGTAAAAATTAATGGTACAACTGCATTAAACAACACTTCTTACGTAATCGGGAATACCGCAAACAATGTTATTACGATAGAAAATACAGGGGTTCAAACGCTAACGGTTAATGCTACTTCCCTCACAGGAACGAACGCATCGGACTACACGACCAACCTGAATGCAACTACAGTTCCCGGGTTGGGTTCGGGGAATTTTACCCTGACCTTTGCTCCCCTTGGAAACGGAACGCGCTCTGCTACCCTGAGCATAGCAAATGACGATAGCGATGAAAACCCTTACGTTATTAACCTGATTGCCGTTGGTTTGGATAATATTGCCACCGAGCCCCTTACCAATGCCAGCAACTTAACCTTTAGTGGCATTCAAGCCTATACCTTAGCGGGAACGTTCACAGAGGGAAACACGGCAGAAAAATACCTAGTTTTATGGAGTAAAAACACACCGGTTACTGGAATCCCCCAAGACGGAACGAGCTACAAACGGGGCGATATTATTGGAAATTCCAAAGTTGCTTACGTGGGTTCTGCCACCTCTTTTGTTCCGCGTGGTGTGCGTGCCAACCAATCTTACCACTTCGCAGTTTTTGCCTTCAATGGACCGTCAGGATTTGAAAATTACAAAACAACCAATCCCGCCACAGGTAATGTAACGACTACCGGGTTGAATATTGGCAATTATTATGCAGGAATCAACGCCTCCTCACCTACCTTTATTAATGACCTTTCCGCTTTAATCAATCCCCACACGTTTATCTCCTACTTCAACTACAAGCAAACGGTAATGAATCAATTTGAAGTGTCAGATACCACCAATGGGCAATCCTACGTGACTTGCGTTTACACAGGAGAAAATAAGGTGTTTAACGACCCCTTTGACTGGACGGCCACAGGATACTCCCGTGAACATACCTACTGCCATTCCTGGATGCCAACCTTCCCATGTGATAATCCTGAACAACCGGAATATACGGACCAACATAACCTATATCCTACCAATCTAGCTAATGCAAATTCTTACCGCAGCAATTTACCGCTGATGGAGATAACAGGAAATGTATTGTTCACGTTTTTGGAGGGAAGTGTCGGTTATAATGGAAATCAAATGTGCTATGAGCCCCGTGATGCCCAAAAAGGAAACGCTGCACGTTCTATCTTCTATCATGCGACGTGCTATAACCTTCAAAACAATTTAAATTGGGGAATCGCAGCAAACCAAGATCAAGAAACGTTGAAAACGTGGCATTTCAACGACCTACCCGATTCGTATGAAATCGCTCGGCAAGAGTATATTTTCAGCGTTCAAGGCAATCGGAATCCGTATATCGATTCAGTAAACTTTGTTTGCCACGTGAACTTCGATAATATGTCCTATTTAGAAACATCATGTAACGTGGGATTGGAAGAACGCCTAGCAGAAAATTTTTCGGTTTTTCCGATTCCGAGCAACGGAAAAGTCTATGCTCAGGTAAATAACACAACCATCAATGCATACCGTGTTCTTGACCTAAGCGGTCGCGTAATTATGGATGTCAAAAACCTGGAATTACCTGTATTGACGATTGAAACTTCTTTCCTCAAATCAGGAAACTACCTGCTCCATGTTGAAACTCCGTTTGGAAGTACACAAAAAAGCTTTGTGATCGAATAATGCGTTTTGTTTTCTGTACTGTTTGGCTTTTTGTTTTGGGGGCTTGCGCAAACCAAATCACGTTGCGAAGTGGTATAAAAAACGTTGGCTTAGATCCGAGTTATCCCGAAAAGGAATCAATTCGTGCCATGATTCAGCCTTTTTCGGATAGTCTATCCGCTCAAATGGGGGAAATCATCGGTCGGGCTGACACAAGCTTTGACCTTGCATACCCAAATTCTAATTTAATGAATTGGGCGGCAGATGCTTTATTGCAACAAGAAACGCAAGCGGTTAAAATGCGCGAACCAGTGGTGGTTCTTTTGAATGCCGGAGGGTTGAGGTCGAGCCTTAACCGTGGAAATATTACCGTGGGAGACCTGTTCAAGCTCATGCCTTTTGACAATGTCGTGGCATGGGTTCGTTTGCCCGTTCAATGCCTACCCGAAATAGAAAAAAATCTTGCGCAACAGGCAAAAGGAGTTGCCTTGGCCAATGCACGCTTTGAAAAAGGCAAATTTATTGTCCAAAACCTACTTCCAGAACATACCCATATCACGTTCATTACCTCAGACTACTTGGTTTTCGGTGGGGATAACATGCAATTTTTCATGCAACCTGGATCAACCGAATCGCCAACCATTACCCAACGCAACCTACGGGACGTTCTCATAAATGCTGTCAAACAGCAAGGTACGCTTTTGAACCGAACAGAAAAACGCTATATCCCATGAACCGTAGGCATTTTATCAGTACTACTGGCCTTGCAACCTTGGGTGCTTTGAGCGGAAGCTTGGAGCTCAAAGCGCAACCCATGTACCGAGGAAAAAAACTAACCATCCTCCACACCAACGATACCCATTCGAACATCGATCCCTTTCCCCTAAGCCATGCCAAATATCCCGGGATGGGAGGCGTAGCCAAACGGGCTGCTTTAATCGAGAAAATTCGATCCGAAGAGGAACATGTACTATTGTTAGATTCAGGCGATATCTTCCAAGGAACTCCCTATTTCAACCGCTATCGTGGTGTACTTGAAATGAAACTCATGAGCGCCATGCAATACGATGCTGCTACCATGGGAAACCATGACTTCGATATTGGACTTGAGGGATTCAAAAATGCCCAGAAATTTGCCAATTTCCCTTTTGTTTGTAGCAATTACGACTTCAAGGATACCGTCCTACAAGGCGCTACCCTGCCCCATCTGATATTGAAAAAGGGCGGTTTACGGATCGGGCTATTTGGTATTGGTGTTAACCTTAAAGGGTTGGTAGGCAAATCAAATTATGGAAACACGAACTACCTTGATCCCATTGCAATTGCAAACGAAACAGCCGCCTATCTGAAGGATAAGGGATGTGATCTTATTCTTTGTTTATCGCACCTCGGATTTGAATACGCTTCCAATCAAATTTCAGATAAAGTTCTAGCCGCACAAACAAGCAACATTCACCTCATCCTTGGAGGACATACCCATACTTTTCTCGAGAAACCCCTGCTCATGGAAAACCGAGATAAAAAACCCGTTTTAATCAATCAAACGGGATGGGCAGGACTGTTTCTAGGACGGATTGATATCGATTTTCAAAAAGCCCTGTTTAGCCATAAAATGTTAGGCATTTAGCCTGCATACCCTACCTATGGGTTTGGAGACACATATTCGAAGTCGCTTATTTTATGCACGTTAAGGATAATTTTTCCTGCAGCATTGGCCTGGGGTACTAAGGGAACGAACTTCGCTCCATCGATAATATCTAGAAAGGTGTAGGAATGACGAGAATGGATTTTTTGTTCATAGGTATCATCAATCGCTTTGATAAAGATTAAAAAATCCTGCATCAACCTTTTTAAAATCCTCCAAGGAGAATTGATAAAGCGGACTTTCTGGATTCAGTGGATGCACGATGGTCCAGGTAAGGGCTAAGAAACTTATCCTAGTAAGCTCCAACTCCAAGGGTCGAAAAATTCGAAGCCCCGTTTCTTGGTTTATCATGGATACGATCACCTGAGCTTCTGCCTCAATCAATTCATTTCGTTTTGGATTGGTAATTCGAAACATCAATCCCTTACCCGCTTTGTAAGGAGAAACCAATAGATGCTTACTATACAATAAGAAACTTTTCGGACGGGAAAACCGTGCGTACAAGATCCCCGTTGCGAGGGCAAAACCCATAAGTCCAATGGCTGCTTCCAAAGTCGCTACGACACCGGCTAAATTACCTTTTGGGTATAAATGTCCGTATCCTACAGTGGTAAGGGTTTGGGCGCTGAAATAAAACAATTGAAGAAAATCGTTTAACCCCGTAGTCGATGTTAAGTTTCCAAAATGCTCCACGCCAATCCACATATATACCAATGTGAAAAAGGTGTTGATCACGAGAAAACCTAAAATTACGAGCCCCCAAAACGCGGTCTTATGCATCGTAATAACCGCATTATATCCATCAAAATTCTCCCAAAAATTCTTTCCTTTTCGCTGAATATTAAAAGAACCATCCGGATTTAAATACCGGGATTTTGACGTATAGTTTTTACTGCCAAAACCAATTTCCTCTGAAACATTCTTGTTTTCCATTCCTTAAAAGTACTTTATTTATGGAGATTCAATTCCAACAAAGGTTGAATTTTGCCAGACTAATTTCATGTGATTCACGGATTAAATAATGAATAATTATTGTGCTTTCCATAGTAAAGAACCCTTTATTCTAATCGAAAGTACTTATTTTTGAGAGCAATGAAACCTTCGATTTTCTGTCTGATTCTATTGACCTTCGGAATCGCTTTCCTTCCCTTTTTCTCCAGGGCCCAAACCAGCGTAACGCCTCAAGCGTGCATTGCACCTTTTTATCATGGCGTAGCCTCGGGTGACCCCTTAAGCGACCGTGTTATCATTTGGACACGGATTACGCCCGTAGACTTTGGAGCAACGCTAAATGGAACCTACCAAGTCGCTACCGATGATCAATTCACCAACGTCGTTTCCAGCGGTATCTTTACTACGGATTCCACCAAAGATTTCACCGTTAAGATTGACGTTGAAGGCTTGAGTGCTAATACGTTTTATTATTATGAATTCGAACATAACGGCGCATACAGTTTGGTAGGTAGAACCAAAACCCTACCCGTAGGAAACGTAGATAATATAAGACTTGCGGTAGTTTCTTGTGCTAGCCTCGAATCCGGTTACTTTAATGCCTATGATGCCATTGCGCAACGCAACGATGTGGATGCCGTTCTTATGCTTGGCGATTATATTTATGAATACGAAAGCCAAGGGTTTGGACCCAATCCTAATGTCGACCGCACATGGGAACCCAGCACGGAAATAACCGCATTGAACGATTACAGACTTCGTTATAATTCGTATCACCTAGATTATGCTTTGCGTAAACTTCATCAAAATTTTCCGTGGATTTGTATTTGGGACGACCATGAAACCGCAAACGATTCTTACCCAGGAGGAGCGGATAACCATCAGGCCAATGAAGGACCCTGGAACCAACGCATGTCCGCGGGAAAACGGGCATACTTTGAATGGATTCCCATTCGCCCGAAAGCTACGGGAAATCAAGAGGTTTTCCGAACCTTTGACCTTGGCAATTTAGCCAAAATTATTATGCTAGATACCCGACTCGAGGGCCGGGAGGTCCAACTGAACGCAAACGATCCTACGTTTAACGATACAACGCGAACCATTCTCGGACAAGCGCAATTCAATTGGTTAAAAAATGAACTGAGTACTACCTCCCAGCCATGGAAAATTATCGGTAATCAGGTTATGATTGGGGCCGTTGAACTGCTCGGTAATCCGATCAATACAGATTCTTGGGACGGATACCCTGCGGAAAGGGGAAAACTCTTTAACCATCTTTCCAGCAATAGCATTAATAATACGGTGGTGTTAACGGGAGATATTCACACCAGTTGGGCCTTAGATCTTCGAAATGGAAATACTCCCGTGGGTGTAGAAATGGTTACTCCGAGCGTAACGTCCCCAGGGTCTCCCATCAATCTTTCTGCCTTAATAACCGTTCAAAATCCTCACATCAAGTACGTCGAACTTACGAAAAAGGGGTTCTTACTGGTAGACATTAATCCGATGCAAGTCCAAGGAGATTGGTACCATGTGAACACCATCGACCAAATTAATGCAGCTAACCAGTGTGTTAAGTCCTTTGTAACTACCCAAGGCAGTAATGCGCTGACATTGGTTAATACCCCCGCAGTTGGCCATGGAATACTGCCAGTAGAACTTTCAGGACCATGCAGCCGCTTTTGGGTGGGATTGAATGATCATTCGGAAGGACTAATACTTGGTTTCTACCCAAACCCAAGTACCGATCTATTAAAGATTCAAACCCACAAAATCCCCATTGGAAAGCTTTACGCCATTGCCGTGGATGGCTCCAAATCCGAACTGGAATATTATTCCAACGCTTGGGAAAATGGAACCAATATTACCACTGTGGATATTCGAAAGTTAAAACCGGGAAACTATTCCTTGATTTTTGAATCATCAATGGATTCAATCAAGGTTCGCTTCACTAAAAATTAAGAACACGCTTTCCTTTTTGATTCCCGTGATATTCGGTTTTATTGCCTTTTTCCGACCCCATGGCCCAAATAATATCCAATGACCCTCCGGATGTTGATAATAGCGTAAAATCATAATCTTCCAGGTCTCCCGTTTGCAATGCCCTAACTAAATAAACGGTTCTTTTTTCTCCCACTACCTGTTCTTGTAGTACCTTCCAATGTTGACTAGCATCCCGCATCGGTGGCGCATAACCCGTTAATACCCCATCGTAAGCAACGGCATCTAATGAACCAGCGGCATCCTTCCAAGCAGGCACTACAAGCACATCTACCCCGCGCTGCATGCGTTTGGAATTAAACCCGATGGCCAACCATTGGCTTTTTGGCCCCTCTAATTCAGCCCGTACACTGTCCTTCGTTAATGTCATTTTCAAACGAATGCATTGCTTCGTTAAGGAATCGCCCAATACAACCTTTACGGTTCTTTGGGAATACACTGAAGTGAGTGTACTTAATAGAAAGAGCACTATAACCGAACGATGCATCTTACTCAAGGATAAAAATACGCACTGTGTGTTTCCCGTTTCGAACGAAATACAATCCCGGTGGTTCGTTGATCCGTGCAACGTATTGTTCATCCGAAAGGATTCTAATCAATCGACCATCGTGCGTATACAATTCCCAAGAGCCAAAAGGAAGATGAAGAATGTCGCCTCCACGCAAAACCGTTGGAAATGGGAAATCCAGTGCTTGAGTAGAAATACCCCCCGTAAATACGGTTAAATTTACCGTTACGGAGCTATCACAACCGTTGGACGTTGTCAAATTCTGGGTATACGCACCTGTCTCAGCATAGGTTTGGTTATTCCAAACAAAACTACCTGTCACTGTCGTATCGAAGGTAAGATCATAGCTTGGGTAAAGTGTAAAATCAATAGAAACCACTGAATCACACCCCAATGCAGAAGGTAAAATTTGCTGATAAACGCCCGATTGATTGTAGGTAATCCCATTCATCGTCAAGGCAGTGCATTGAGCAACCTGAACGTTGGTCGAACTTCCGTTAAGCACCACTAAATCGAGTGTCACGATGGAGTCACAACCCGCAGCAGTAGTGCCCTGATAGGTGTAACTTCCACTGTTGGTGTAGGCCTGATTGTTCCAAACAAAGGTATCACAAGCGGTTTGTTGAAGCGAATAATTGTATGCTGTATTAATCAACACCGTATGCGTAGCGGTTGGTCCTTGACCACACTGGTTCGCAGCATTCACGCTAATATTCACTGAAGTCATTCCCGGTGAAAGTGGATAGGTGATAGTAGGTTGGGTAGTAATCCCTTGTCCCGCTTGATTAAACCATAGGTAACTGGTAGCACCATTCACATTGTTTACGTTGAAGATAATTGAATTTGCATTGCTACAAACGGAAGCGGGTGGTGCAATAAAGACGGGGGCCTGAGCAGGCGTAGCAATTATACTCACCGTTACCGGAAGTCGATTTTGGGATTCGAGTCCTCCTAATGTCTGAGATGCATGGTACGTGGTTCCATTTACTAAAGGTGTGGTTCCTGCTAATGGACTTCCGCCCGAAGCGTTGGCATACCATTGAATATTTGACCCCACTGCTACCAGTTGGGAAACCGTTGCTCCTGCACAAAACGTTTGGCTAGCTGACCCTGTAGGTGGAGGAGTTACAGGAACCAAGGTCAAGGTAGCCGTGGATATTCCGCGATTGGTGTTTCCGTGATAAGCATAATTGAATGAATTGGTGTTGGCACGAGCCCAGATCAAGGAAAGAGTCCCGGGTCCTGCGGTGAAAACATAATCATTAACGTCTCCTGTATTGAGCGCACGGGTAGCAACAATCGTTCTAACTCCGGAAACTACCTGATCCGAGGTTATGGTCCAATGCTGTTGCGCATCCGTTGCCGGTGCACTGTATCCTGTAAGGTTTGCATCGAAATTCGTCAAGGTCCCCGCGGAATGCACTCCAACAACGTCCGTTCCTACCGCCATGGAGGAAGCGTTGAATCCTACAGCAAACCATCGAGACGAAGGTCCTGTAAGCGTAATGGTAACATTGGTACTAAGGTCCAACTTTACCGTCATGGCAAGACCTGCGGTGTTGGATAAATTGACAGTTCCTGTGGTGTAGGTTTGACACCAAGTGGAAAAAGTCAGCAATACAAACAAGAAAAGATTAATGGTTTTCATAAGAGGAAAAAAGGGTTGATAATTGTTCGTCTTGATAGAATTTCAATAGATCCGAAAGACTTCTTCCTTGAGGGTCTAGAACCTGGGTTGAAGCATTATGTTTCAACAAACACGCTACCATATCATATCGCTTAAGGCTCATGGCCATGTGTAGCGGGGTCCCAAATTGGGCAAACTGACACGTATCATTCGGGGAATATCCCAAGGACAAGGTGTAATCCAACATTTCAAGGTTGTTTTTGAAAACCATTCCATAAATGGCGGAGCCCTCAGCCGCGCAATAATCCACGTCCGCTCCCATGGTAATTAAGTACTTTGCAACCGGGTTATTCCCGCGGTAACACGCTAAAATAAACGGCGTAATTCCTCGGTCGGACAAGCGGTTTACCGCACTTGGATCCTTGGATAACAGTAATTTCATCTGTTCCACTGATCCTTCTCGTGCCAATTCATGTACGGTTTGTGCATGAACCATAGCACAAGCTATGAACATCATGTGAAAAAATAATAATCGAAGACCATTCATTGGGTGAAGTTAAACAGAAAAACCATCGAAACCAACCCTTTTTAAGGGGAATCATTGTATTATAAGAAAAAATAAATGCCGCTGATGAACCTCGCTAAATGTGTCATCCCCCTCTGTCCCCCTTCAAAGGGGGAGAAAGATTTCTGTTTCCCTCCTTTCGCTTTCGCATTCGCCGAAGCTTCAGCGAAGGCACACAGCGAAGGCACTGAGGAGGGATTAAGGGAGGTGACTGTATTTCTATTCCTGTCATCCCCCTCTGTCCCCCTTCGAAGGGGGAGGAAGGGGGATGACTCTCACCAATATCAGACTCCGTCAGAAGAAAGTAAGATTTTTGTTACCTCACCAAATGAAAAAACACATGTCCCTGTTTTTCTTCACCACCCAGTCCCAACAACCTAAACTTCATAAAATAAACACCCTCCTTGGCTGCTTCACCATTGGGGAGTAAGCCATCCCACAATTGATTCACTTGGTTCAATTCAAGCATCACCTCTCCCCAGCGATTAACAATTACGGCTTCTTGACGAATAACATTTTCAGAGAATATCCCATATTGATCGTTGGTTCCATCACCGTTTGGTGAAAAGACATTGGGAATGGTATAAACTATATTTCCACAAGGAATTAATTCTAAAAGCACCGAAGCAGTGGTGCTGCATCCATTGCCATCAATTACCTCCAGAGTAAGTGGTGTAGTCTGAGAAACGCTTACGGTTAACGGATGAACCGTGGCTCCATTGCTCCATTGGTACGTGTACCCAGAAACTCCGCCATTAACGTTGGCATTGAGGAGAACGGAATCCCCTGAACACAACGGAATAGTGGTAGGAAGAAAAGCCTGTAAGGCAGAGGGTTCGTTTAAGGTGACCACTAGGCTATTTTCACATCCAGTGGCATCTTGTGCCGTGATTTGGTATTGACCTGCGGATAATCCCGTAAAGGTTCCCGTATTTTGAAAGGGTCCATTATTGACTTGAAACTGATAGGGCGGTGTAGCTCCTCCCGCAGTCACTTGGATGGACCCTGTGGATCCACCAAAGCACAAGACCTCGGTAAGGATTGGATTGTTTAACACAGGACCTCCCAAGCTAGGCACATTAAATTGTGCCGTCGCCGAGCACCCCGAATTTTGATCGGTCACCACCACGGAATAGCTTCCGCCACCTAAGTTTTGAATGTAATTCCCACTGCCGACATTGGGATTCCAAGCGTAGGTATAATTTCCTGATCCTCCAATAACAGCCACTTCAATAGCACCTGTTGAACTTCCGCACTGCGTACCCATGATGTTGGGGGCGTTAATTTGCAATGGATTCGGTTGCGTTATAGTTACCGTAGTATCCCCAGTACAATTGTTTTGATCGAGCGCCGTAACCGTGTAGGTTCCTGCAGATAAACCGCTTTGATTTGCGCCGTTTAAATTACCAGGCATCCATACGTAACTGTATGGTGCGGTTCCACCCTGCGCCAATACGGTCGCTTGTCCATCGGCCAAGCCATTGCACGTCACATTAGTACTTCCTGTTACCGTGAGTGCGATTGGCGGACATGGATTCGGCGTACAAGGCGACAGCGATGACAAAGTAAACACTTGAATCGTTCCGGAAGCATCCGTCACTTGAACTTGGGAAAAACCATTAGGTACTGCGGCATTGGTACCCGTAGCAAAATTCACCCATTGCGCCGGGGTATTGCAGGAAGTAACAGGAAAAACACCGTTCAAACATTGACCAAAAAACCAGGTGAATCCGCAACTTGTACATTCGGTTTGATTGGTAATCGGGGTGCTTTGAGCGGCTTGGTAGTACGCCCAATTATATGGAGCAACACCTCCTGAAACCGTAATTGACCCATTCGGTTCGATGCATGCCGTTAGTCCTTGGCAAGGACTCACAACAAGGGTTACCGATTCACTACCACAAGGTAAGGTATAGGTGATGTTTTGATTGCCTACCCCTGCAACCGAAGGGTTAAAAACGCCCGCAGCCGAAATGCCAGGACCACTCCAAATGCCTCCAGGCGTGGCAGCCGTCAAAGAAAATGGGGCGTCCGTGATGCATACGCTCTGAACTCCACAAATAGAGGCATCGCAACAAGCGGAATTCAAGGGTGCGCAGGCCCCTGCAGTAAAGGTCTGAAGGTATCCGGTTCGAATCGGATTGGACGCATTTCCCGTACTTCCCGCCGCAACGATTTCGCCAGCCAAGGTGACGTGTACATCATAAACGCGAAACGAGGTAGGAAACGTAGCCAGTTGTAACAAATTAGCATCAAACTTCACAACACCGTTGGTAGACCCGACATAAACATTCCCACAATCGTCGATATCGATGCCACTATTGCTAACCGAAAAATCGCCAAGGGCTGTTGTATTTGCCCCGCCAGGAATAGCCACGGAAGCGAGAATCGCTCCGGTTTGTAAATCTCGTTTCGCCAAATTAACACCATTTTGAGTGTAAAAAAAGGAATTATTGGCTTTTATGGCGCAAATACCTGCATTATCATACCTGTAATTTTCGCACTTATAACCCCAGTCATAGGCGTTATCAATCTTGTAAAACAACGCATTACCCCCACAAGCATTCAAGTTCTGATTAATAGCCCCAACCGTATCTTGCGTTAGAAAATAATATTTACCGTTGGGTGAAGCACAGATAGCGCGAACCTCTTGAACGGATGGGGGAATTCCAAAGGTACTGCCTTGTGCAAGGTCTAGATTGGCTGTGACATTCCCCGTATTCACATCGATGTCATATACCGTAGCGGTTAAATTTAGGGCTGCACCCCCCGTACCGCCAACCACTAGTTTGCTTTGATCACAGTTAAAGGTTATACTCCAAAATTCATCGTTGCTTAAAAACCCTCCAGGATTCGGATTATCCCAAACCAAAGCACCGTTCGTATTTATTTTTTGTATGGCGGCCACAGAGCCAGCCGTTAGGTAAGCATTACCCGCATTATCTACCGCTAGCGTGCCTAACCAAACGTTGGCGGTATCATAAGGGGTGTTGTATGTCCATTGTAAGTTGCCGGAGGGGTTATACTTAAGGAGTTGCATGGGCATAACTCCACCGATTGCATAAATATTTCCTGAAGCGTCTTTTTCACATTCCCATATACAATCCCAATTGGAAGGGAAACTAGGCAATTGCGTCCAAGGGTCGATGATCACCGTCTTCGAAGAATCATGTTTTCCTAGTTGGAATGAAACCGTGCGTTCGCCCTGGACAACAAAGGAGGATGGGATAACAGCACCACCAGAATAATCATAGAACGAAATGGGGGAATGATCTATCCAATCCCCAAAGAGCGTAGTGATATGCAGCGCTTGGTCGACATGATTTACGTTGCGGTCAAAGTGCATTTTAAACCGGCTTACGTCTGCCTTTGGATGTACTGTCAAGGCATATTTTAATCCCGAAGAAGGATGGATGTTGTATACGAGATCGATTCCTGGTACAATATTTTTATAAACGATTTGATCAAAACCACGAGCCTTGTCCACCTTTTTTTGGACACCATCCCTACCCTTATAGGAATAACTAAAATAATCACTATGCGCTCCTTTACCTTCTATTTCGGTCGAAGCAGCTTGTTCAAAAGCTACGTTGATTTCATCGGAGCGATAGAGGTACTTTCCATATTCGCGTTCCCATTGCTTATGGTCCTTTTTGCTTTCCATTGGTAAGCCATCGATGTCTTCCTGTTTTTTCTTTTCTGCATCCAAAAAGCGATATTGTATCCCTTTTTTACCAAAAAAAACGCGCGCTTTTCCAAAATCGGCAGCGTACAGAATGGGACCTGTCCATTCGTTTTCATCTGCATCGAACTGCCCTAGGTTTTCAATAAAACACTTGGGTCGTTCGTAGGTCCTGATCCAACCTTGAGCTAAAAATTGGCTTTCATTTAGCACAAGCAAGAAAAATAGCAATAGGTTTAGACGCATTCTGCTCGCATTGAAGTTTTGGCTAACTAAATTAATAATTCTTTAATATTCTTTATCTTTGAAACATACCTGCCTATGAAAAAATTACTACCCATTGTATTGTGTGTTGGCTTTATGTTTCTTAGGCACTTTACGCATGCTCAATGCCCTGTTGGAGAATGGCCTCTGGAAATCAACATTGTCCCTGACTCCTATCCTGGAGAAACCACCTGGAAACTTTTTTCGAACAACGTAGAAGTTGCTACGGGGAATTATATCAGCGATACCGTTTGCGTAGATACTTCTACCTGCTTGCGATACGATATTTTCGATAGTTACGGCGATGGAATATGCTGTGGATATGGAATAGGTTCTTATACCATAGTTCTCAACGGAAATCAAGTGGCTACCGGAGGAGAATTTACCTACACCGCCTCCCATTCCTTTAATTGTGGCCCAGGGACCATTTGTGAAAATCCCTTGCCCGCATCGCTAGGATCAAACCTCGCCGCACAAGTAAATTACTTTTATTCTTTTACCCCTGACTCCACAGGAATGTACTCGGTAAGTACGTGTGGCCTTACTTCGTGCGATACCAAACTGTGGATCTACAACAATTGTGCAAACGTTGACCCCAATGGAACCTCCTCAGGAGCGACCTATTACAACGACGATAACCTGAATTGTGGCTTACAGGCGGATGTAGACGCGCTGCTCATGGCAGGCAATACCTACATTATAAAAGTTGGATTAAAAAACCCCTTAAATCCATGTCCTGGTGGAATTCCATTTACGATACAATTCGATGGAGCCTTGAGTAGCGTTCTACCGATCGTGAAATTAACCACCGTAGCAAATCCAATTAACAACAATGTTAAGGTTCCTGTAAACATGGAAATTATTGACAATGGCGCGGGACAATTGAATTATGCCAACCAAAGCAATTATGCCTATGAAGGAGCAATAATGGCAGAATTACAGGGTTTCACTGGTCCTTCCTACCCGAAGAAAAATTACGACTTCGATTTAATAGATAGCCTCGGTAACAAAATCGACACCTCCCTGCTGGGTATGCCAGCGGAAAACGATTGGATTTTCAAAGCAGAGTATCTTGACAACACCTTGTTGATCAATACCGTAGCCTATGAATTTGCACGAAGAATGGGGCGTTATGCACCAAGAACAAGACAATGTGAAGTTTTCTTAGACGGAAATTACATTGGGGTATACACCCTCATGGAGAAAGTGAAACGCGATAAAGAAAGGTTAAATATTGCCAAAATGACCAGCGCGGATACGGTTGGTAGTGCATTGACTGGTGGCTACATAATCGAAATGAACATCAATGGGGATCCTGGAGCCTGGAATTCTATTTATCCTCCAATTAACGCCGTTACCTCGCCCCATCCGGTGGAGTTTAAATATGTATATCCTAAGGTTGATTCCATTCTTCCGGTGCAAGGACAGTATATTAAAGCCTATGTTGATTCCTTTGAATATGCACTGAATGCAAATACGTTTACGGATCCAAACGTAGGGTACAGAAAATGGGCGGATGTAAGCAGTTTCATTGATTTTCTAATCGTTAATGAATTCACCATGAACTACGATAGCTATGGCCGTAGCACCTACATGTATAAAGAAAAAGATACTGACGGTGGCAAATTGTGCATCGGTCCCCCGTGGGACTATGACCGGGCCATGGATAGTAACCCAACTAGTGGCTGGGTTTGGGAAAACACGCACCCGTATTGGCCCTTTCCATTTTGGTGGTCTAAAATGTATAGCGATAGCACCTACCAGCATGAATTAGCATGTCGTTGGTTTAGCCTTAGAGAAAAGGTTTTCAAAAACGGAGAATTCATGGCATTTATTGACAGCGTTTCTACGCCACTGCTTCAAGGACCGGCGGATAGAAATTTTGCGGTTTGGCAAACCCTCGGTGCCACATCTTACCTAACACGGGTTTTGAATATGAAGTCGTTTGTATACAATCGATTAACTTGGATCGACAATACCCTTTCCCCTTTTGGGGCCGTCGTCCCTCAATTATCCATTCCTTCTGATACTACGGTTTGCATCAATACACCCTATACGGCTCCCCTACTCCCAGACCTCAGCTATAACTGGAAACCAGGGCCTGAAACTCCCTCTATCGTGTTCGATAGCACTGGCGCCTATGTACTAGAGGTGGAGGATCCCTTTGGATGTTACAACGACTTTTCCATGAATGTGGAAATTTCCATTCCCGATTCAAGCATCATTGAAGTTCTTCATATTCCCGGGGACATTAATTATGCTTTTGCCGGTGCCAATGGTTCAAACAGCCAATACATTTGGAATTTTGGTGACCAAACACCAAGCCTTTCTGGCCTCATGGTTTCTCATGTTTTTGCCACTCCTGGCGTTTATACCCTATCGCTTAATGTTACCGATAGCCTTGGATGTTCTGCCCATAATTCTAAGCAAATTCAAATTACTGAGGGGGAAATGCAAATCGAAGTATATCCGAATCCCGTCAATGACCAATTCACCCTACACCATAATATTCCATCAGACAAAACGTATCGGTTTGAATTGTTGGATGCTACCGGAAGGCAAGTAAAGCGCTTTGCGAATCCTCCCGCCCTGTTTAATGTGGATGTTTCGTCCTTATCTAAGGGTAGCTATTGGTTGCGATGTATTTTTGATGAACAAATTACAAGCACCTTGCTTATTAAGTTATAAGGGTGTCGAATTAGCTACTTTATCCAAAATGAAAAGAATACAATTGTACCTAATGCTGTCCCTATCCATCTGCGGTTTTAGTCAAGAAGTGAATTCATGGGTGCAACAAATTCGGTAAATGTATGCAGAAGCCAATACCCAATTTTAAGCCAATCGTGACCGTTGTGACGTGGTAACGGAACCAAATGTAGAAGATTTAGGTAATGGTCCATATGAAACCACACATTCCTTTAGGTATTGCCTTTTGGAACAGGGATATGGAGTGATTGAGGCAAACTATGCATATTATGAAGGCGAAGCGAAGTCCGTATTTTATCTCCAGGATGGTCGACTGTTTTTTGTCTTTGTATACAGTGCCAGTGAATCATGCGAACGAGAGGAACGGTTTTACTTCTCGACTACCGAACAATCCAACCGTTATTTGCTCAGAAGCAATGAATGTATCGGTGAAAATGCCATGGGAAGCAACCGAGAGGTTGCAGAACGCGGCAAAAGAGTGGAGTCCCTGATGCAAGAATACCGAAAAATACGACCTTACTTTTTCAGCGACTGAACCCCAATGCGGTTGGCTCCAACAACCTCCCTCCAGTAGGAAGAAAACGCCACCTTTTCCCAATCTTGATTTCTGCTTAAGGGATGGGTATCAACAATTTCACCTTCTTGTAAGGTTAAAACATACCCCATCAAAGGCCGATTGACTTTACCGTTGGTGAACTTTGTCAATAATCCAAACCGTAAATCATAGCAAAGCAAGCCCTTTTCTGTTTCCTCAAATAAGACATAACCATCTGTAATTTGTTGCAACTGCGGATTAAAGGAAGATCCTTTCCAGTGCAAGGAATCAATCCGATAGTCCCCCTTAGGTATCAAGGTCTTGGGCGTATCCATCCGACTGCGGAACAAACTTCGGTAACCAACCACAAAACTTGACTCCTTTTCTGCTAAAATATACCAATAAAATGGTGTGAAAGGCATGGGAGTCACCATCATTCGTGATGGCTTATGGCCAGCCTCTTGGATCTCCCTTTTTGATGAAAAGAAAACAAATCCCTTTATCGCTAAACCCAACATTAAATAGGATGTCGAATACAATAGCCCAAACCGATTCCATTTCCTCCGCCTTACATCATCCCGTTGGTAAAACATAGCCGCCACTAAACAAACAAGAAATGGAAGCGTGTAAAAGGGGTCGACGACAAAGACGGAATTAAACGTAATGCGATAGGATAACGGCCAAAAAAACTGAGTGCCGTAATTGGTGAACATATCCAATAGTGGATGGGTAAGAATTCCCCAGAAAAACAAATGCGTCCACATCCAAAAACCATGAACTCGTTTCGTGAGTAAATTAAAAAGATAACCAAGGGTAGGCCCCATTAGTAGCGCAAACAACAAGGAATGTGAAAACCCGCGATGCACCAAGGCCGCGTCAATTGGGTGATAGAATACCCGTAAGAAAACATCCAAATCAGGTATGGTTCCTGCAACCGCCCCCCAGAGAATGGCCTTATTTCCCAATTTCTTCCCGGCAACAAGCTCACCAATGGCACCTCCTAAAACAATTTGGGTTATAGAATCCATTACGAATGTTTTTTGTAAAGGTAGAAAGGAAAATTCGGACTGGTTAAGTCTATTCAATATTTAATCCACTGGAAGCACGCAGCCATTTCCATCAAAGTTCAAGCTCCATTATTTGCGTACCTTTGTCTAAAATTTCTGCGAATGAAATATATAATACCACTGTTTGCGCTTCTTACCTTCCCAACCCTTTTGTTTGTTTCCTGTTCCGATTCTTCTGCGAAAGGAAAGGGGGAAAAGGGTCTTGTACTTCCCAAAAAAGATACCAGTGCCCTAAAAAAGGTTCCCATAAATCTGGATGGAAAACATTCAAAAGAAAAGGTGCAGTTAGCATTTACACCCCAAAAGGGTAACAAAAAAACCATCGCATTGACCATGAAATCCATTTTCGGAAAGGATGTATTACTGATGACCTTTACCTCTGAAATGCAAGTGACTGATCGACTCTCCAATGGCGACGTTTTAACCCGAACGAAAATTTTAGACATCCATGCTAAAACCAACGAGGCTGAAATTGACGCAAAGACTTCAAAAGAACTGAAACCTTTAATGAATGGATTTTCTTATGTCACCTATAACCGGCTCGGAAAAGTACTATCCATGAAAGCAGATAATCCACAATTAGACGCTCAATTTAAATCAAACCAATCCAATGGTTTCATGCCAGAATTTCCGTCGAAAGAGCTTGGGGTGGGAGATTCTTGGGAACAAACCAATAAGCAAGTCATTCAGCAGCAGGAAATCACGATTAAATACACCTATTTTGTTCGAGCCATAAATCCTGAAAGCGTTGCATTGGAATTACGGGCAAACGTCTTTAACCAAGAAAAGGAAATCTTTACCATCCAAGGCATGATTGAAACCGACCGAAAAACGGGGTTCCCGATGCATGGAAACCTTGAACAAAAAGTAAAAGGCATGGGAACTAATTATGTGAATTTAACCGTACGGTAGATCGTGTATTCATACCATTCGGCAACTTCATTCCCGAATATAATGACTACTATTCAAGGAAAGTACCTTGTATTGACCATCCATTAAAGCACCCCCTTCAGGAATTTCCCTAGACAGCATTATTCCTTCCTTTTCCCAAAAATAAGCGAGATTCGACCGTAGAACCAAACACATGCGGTACGGAACGGCTTCGTTTCCATTTACTTGCGCATAAAAACCCTGCATTACACTGAATAAAGTAGCCATGCATGCATCTAACTCGGTTGAATCGTTAACACGAACCCGCAAACCTGGAAGATCAGGATGCTCATGATGGTAAAAATGAATGGGAAATTGCAGATAAACCGTAGGTTGAACCCTTACGATGACATAGGGAAACCTCCCATAGCCCTCCGCACAACGTTCTGCGGATAGGATCAAAGGATTGAGGCTACTCATAATTCAAGAGGTTTAATCATTATTTCTTCTGTTTCCTGAATGGGATATGGCAAAGGCAAGGGCATTAGAAGAAAATAACGCGCTTGCGCTTGAACCATAAAGGCACCATCCGTTCTATTCCGACAATAGGTCGCACCGGTAAAATATCGATCCTTCCCAAATTGTAAAACAACGCAATCGGGAAACCCACTTAAATCAAGTATGGTTGTTAAACCCTCGTGCGTAATCTCAATTAATACCGGTAATTCAACTTCCGTACTGGGAAGGGACACTTGATGGGAATTTGCAGAACATGCCACAGCGTTCATCTTGGCAATCATTCCATTTTTCAACCATACAATAACTTGCTTTTTCATACAAATAAATTTTAATCATTAATAAACTCATTTGTATTTCTTACCGGCTTGGAAACCAACGTTTATTTTGACTGTGCTCAGCCCGTATCGTTTTTACCACCGTGGTGACTTCACTCGGTTGGTACCATTTAAGGTTCGAAATACGTAACGAAGATAATAATAAATAAGAAAAGAAAGGTTACAATTCAACGGGGCTATAAATTCTGTATCTTCGTTGGAATGTCATTCCCTCGCCTACAATTTACAATCCTAATTCTATGCTTCGCTCTGACTGCATGCGATGGAAAGCGTTCCGATAAGGCAGGGGGCACCTATGTGAAACCATCCGTAAATTATAAAGGTCAATTTCGTAAAGGCCACGTCCGTAAAAAGGTAAGTACCGATAAAAATGCAATTAAAAATCAAGCAAGGTCACGCTATTATTACCACACCCGTGGTAAATATCGAAGGAAGTAAGATGAGAAGTAAGTGCTTTCAACTTGCGAGTTAGGGATTAAACAAATTATAAATTAATTTGAGATTATTTTTTTTAAGTACATTTGTATGTAATATAAAAAAATTAATATGAAAAAATTCATCCTTGGTAGTTTAAGTTTTATCGGATTGTTAGGATTCACATCATGTGGTGGAGCAAGTACAGAAGCGCCAAATTCTTCCGTATCTGCCGATACAACTAAAAGTAAAAAAGTAGAAATTGTCGAATCCAAAGAACCGCAAACCGCCTGCGATTGTTTTGAAAAATGGAACCCTGAAATAGAAAAACTGCTTAATACTTCGATGAAGGAACTAGCTGAAAAACCACTTCTTTTCAAAGACTTCGGTGAAAAAATTTCAAATGATGAAAGATGTGAAAAGCTTACGAGTAAATTTGATAATGATGAAGAAGCTATGAAAGATGAATGTCCAGCGGGTAAGAAATTTTTCAACAACATGAAAAAATTTAAAGATTTAGCAAATCAAAATAACAATGAGCCCGAGGAATTAGATGAATACGAAGCAGAAGATTATTAACCATAATCAAGTATAGAAAGGTCGTTCAAACGGCCTTTTTTTATGAACATACGTTTTAATATTGCCACAAAATAGTACTTATACTATCTGGGAAGAACACCAATTTTATAACTTTAAAGCGAATTATCCGTAGAGCCATACCTCAAACACCGTCATGAAAAAACAAATCATTTTTGGTCTATCCATTGTTTTACCCCTTGCCCTACTTATTTATTTCGTAGTTCCCAAAGAAGAATCCAACAAGCCAAACAAGGGGGACAATACCGCTTCCGGCAATAAAAAAAGAACATCAGGAACCTTATCCCTTTTCTTTGTAGGTGACCTTATGGGGCATGAAACCATGCTCAATAGCGCCAAATCAGCCGATGGGAAATCGTATAACTTCGAACCCTGGTTTTCATACTTGAGTCCCAAGCTAGGAGCTTTTGACATGACCATGCTCAACTTAGAAGTTACCCTCGGAGGACCTCCATACAGCGGTTACCCCATGTTTTGTTCTCCGGATGTATATGCGGAAACCGTCCACAAGGCAGGATTTGACTTTTTCATTACCGCCAATAATCATTCCTTGGATAGAAGAAAGAAAGGGCTTGAGCGAACCATTGACCAATTGGATTTAATGAAAATTGAACATACGGGAACTTTTAAAAACCAAATGGATCGAGATAATTCCTACCCATACATAAAAGTCATCAAAGACCAACGCCTTGCTATTTTGAATTACACCTATGGTACCAACGGATTGGAAGTTGAATTACCGAACATTGTGAACATGATCGATACGGTACAAATGCTGAAAGACTTGAAAAAAGCCAAAGAGAAAAACAGTGATTTTACTTTGGTTACTATTCATTGGGGAAACGAATACCAACGTAATTATTCGCCAGAGCAAAAGAAATTGGCCCAATGGCTCTGTGATCATGGTGCAGACGCTATCATCGGCATGCACCCGCATGTGGTTCAACCCATGGAAATTTTACACCCTAAAAACAATCCTAGCAAAGCGGTACCTGTTGCCTTCAGCTTAGGCAATTTTATTAGCGCACAACGCGACCGTTACAAAAGCGGCGGTATTGGTTTAGGGTTGACCTTAAACATTTCTGACAAGGGGCTCTCTTTTGGTTCATGGGAATACCTCCCCATGTGGGTTCGTAAAGGTGGAAATCCAAATGGATTTTATGTGATACCAGGATCCGATTGGGAAAAAAATCCTGAGCGGTATGCATTGAATGCTCAGGAAGAATCCCTGATCAAAGAATTTTTATCGGATACCCGCGGATTGCTATCCAAATTTGTTGAAATGAAATTCTAAAAGCACCCTTCAAGGGGATAAACAACTAAAAATCAGCAGATTAATCCCCAATATTTTCAAGGTAAATGTAACGGTATAACGACCCATCGTTTTTTAGGTGATCTAGCCAAAAAGGGAATAAAACCTTTTAGGCTGATTGCTCCAAGCTATTAACCACCTAAAACGCTGTACCATGAAGCCCATCCAGAGTTCTTTCCTTTTTGCCCTCTTGTTCCTAGGTAACCTCCAGGCGCAAACCCTCAAGCACAACCCGAAATTAGAAATATTTTTTGAGACCATTGCCTTTGAAAATGGCGATCAGTACGTTGGTCAGACGATGTTTGGAAAACCACACGGTATCGGCACCATTATGAGTAATAAGGGAAGGATGGTGACCGGATATTTTAATGAGGGTGAATGGGTTGCAAAATACGTCGTAAATACACCCTGGCAAATGGTCGACATCTTTTATTCCTTTAAAGAACCATTGGATTTTAATACTTTTTCCATTGATTTGGACATAAAATCCGATATTCCTCAAGGCATAAACCTGGGTATATCTCCGTTTGGTGGAAGCTCCATAAATCATAAACATTTTTACGGTGCTATACAAACAAGCGGAGGAGGGTTTAAAAGCGCGAATCATCTAAAAGATAGTTCAGAATACCATCTTATAAAGCGTTCCATGATTTTCACACGTTGGGCAGAGCCAAACGGGGAAGCCATAAAAATTGCACAGGATGGTTTTTGTGAATCGGGCGTATATGAAGGTGACTTCGTATCGGTAAGAAATCGTATCGATTGGACAAAAGGCAAGTATACGTTTACTTTAAGGAAAACCAGCGATCAAGTGAAGATTTACGGGGAGACGCACACCTTTGTAGAAATGTCGGTTTACGAACATGCAACACAACAGACCTACTTTTGTGGGTCTCTTGCCTTTCCTGGTTCAGCGTTGTTTCTCAGCGCAGATCACACCATATTTTTCGAATTATATGATCAGTATATTTCTATGGACAAAATCCCAGTGGTAAAATTTGAAGTCAACAACATTAAAGTGAATGGGAATCCTGTACCGTTACATGTTGCAGGAAACTCAATGAGCGTGAATTGTCCGCGGTTTGCCAAGGTCTCCTACCAAGAAAAAGGCGGTTTTTCGGTAGAAATTGGATTGCCTCATGTGGAAGCTGATCAATTTATTTTTGACGGAAACTTTTATCAAGTTTTCTTAGACAAGCGAGAAAAGTAAACGGTCCTTCCCTACAAAAGAACGATAACAAAAAAAGCCCTGGCGTTAACCAAGGCTTTCTATTAATTTGGTTTTATTAATCGTAAAATTCCGGGCTATCGATGGGCTCTAAATCATCAGACTTTAACCATCCCGCAGTGGTGCGTCCTGTCGTTTCGTTGGTAAACGTAACGTATACATAATTGCGCTGTGATTTTTCAACCATTATGCGATCCCCCTGGATAAGGTAAGCGGACCTTCGAGTGGATTCATCTGGCATGTTGTAGAAAAACGTTTTCTTGGCTACCACTACCGCGTCGGTATAGTTTTGAAAACGGTTTGCTTGAGTCGCTTTCTCCGCAATTTTTCTACGTGCAGCTTCGTCATTTTCTCCTTTAGCTTCTTTGGGTTCTCCCGATGATTTCGATGGGCTATTATCCCCCTCGGCCTGTGAAGGCGATTGATTTCCTTCTGTTCCCTGGGTAAGCTTTTTACTTTCTAGTTCCAATTTTGCCTTTTCTATGGCCAATTTTTCTTTTTCTAGTTCAGCGTTTCCGCTATTACAATTCGCAAGGAAGAGAACGGCTAAACCAGAGCACAATGCGTACGCGATTTTTTTCATGGTAGTATTTAAGTTTTAATCGTAATAGTGAAGGTTGCCCTATAACAGGGATCCAATTCACTAGCAAAAATATATACTTTTATGATATAGCCATAACCGATTAAAGGAAAAAGGGGCAAATATCTTTTTCAGATATGAAAAAAACCTTGCCTATCAATTGCGATATTACTTACCCTTGTAAAAACACCATGGTTTTAAGATATGTTTCCCTCACTAAGAAGCTAGAATACATTTTCATTGTAGGATAATTAACGGACTTTGTATCAGGTATGCTTTATTGCATTTAGGAAGTATTCAGAGTATCTTAGTTGCGTTAACTTTAAAAAATGGTTTTAAACAAAGCGAAAATATTTTTGTAGAATAGGGTTAAACTAATCAGACCAAAGCAATTTAGAGTGAAAACAACCAATGGCTATGTTGCTTCTATCTGAAGCTTTCAAAAATAGTTGGATGGATAGATTAAAATCTAAGAGACATAATTCCTCTCAAAATGACCTTTCAACGAAGACGTTTAGTATGCCTTTTTACTATTGAATTAAACAAACTCGAAATATTGTTGTAGGGTTTTACCTACATTCAGACCACGGGAGTAGCTTGAATGAACACGAACTTTTTAGGGTAGAAGGGATCGATATAATGTGTACGTTTATAGATTGTGAAAAACAAAATATCAAATGCCATACTATTTAATGAAATTTATGCGCGAATTTTCGCATCCGAAACCAAGGCAAAGCGGTAATATAGATACAAGGTAAAAAGCAACCAAAGCGCTTGTGCATAAGAAACGCATTGGAGTGTGAAGATGAAAATTGTTTCTGATTTTCCATAAAAAAGTGGAAAAAGCCAAAACGGAAGTACTTGAATCAATGAACTTACCAATCCCATGAGTAAGGCATACCGTTGCTTGTTGAGAAGTAAGGGTAATGCGGAAACAGGAGAAAGCACAAAATTCACCATCAACCAAAAAGACATTGTTTCTGCATAGGTTCCAGAAATCGCCCATTGCGATCCAAAAATAAAACCGAAAATTTCGGTCCCAAAGAAAAAGAGTATCGTAAATGGAACGAGGGAAATTAATGTTAATGTTACCATGGTTTTGGCCAAGATGGGCGCAAGCGGTTTATGCTTATGCATGGCCTCCGAAGAACGGTTATAAAATAACTGCCCTATGGAGACTCCAACCAACATTAAAGGAATTCTTAACATTTGATAAGAATGTCCATAGGAACCATAAATGGCCTCACCAAAATATGCCAATATAAAGGTTGCTAGCAGGATGTCTCGTCCGTTATCAATGAGCACATGAGGGAGATTCAATAGCGGAAATTCTCGATGTGAGCGTAACATTGCGCGCGTTTTGCGGCGTGATGCAAAGGCCTTATACCGGCGATGGGTTGATCGAAAATCCCATAAAAACTCTAGGGCAGATAAAATAAATCCCAGTAAGGTCGCCAGAATTAAACCAAACGATTTCCAATTGAAAAAGAAAAAGCCCCATTTAAGGGCATTTGACACCAAGGAATTGATGATTTTTTGACGGGAAATTAATCCATAAGACCCTGTCCGAACAGACCAACTGGTTCCTACATTGATAATAATCATAGCGGCCGAACCGAGTAATACAAAAACGATAAACCAAGGCTCAAAGCGCTGATGTTCCCAAAGCGAAGAAAATACAACAGCCAACAAAGAAACAAATACCAAGACCCAAAAAGAAAAAAGATAAATAAACCGATATAAAAAGTAGGAATGTTCATCCCGTTTGGGCAAAGGTAGCGCAGCCTCATAACGCAACGTGGCCAACGAGGATATAAAGGCTATCAAACGCATGTAATAGAGCATTTCCCCCATTTCTGCATTGGAATACAATCGAGTTAGTACAGGCGCTATGGCGTACCCAATGAGCTGAGCGATCAACGTCCCTGAAAAGAGTACGGTAAACGATTTAAATACCTCGCTTTGGAGGAAAGGTCTAATTCGAGCCAAGGGCATGTTCAACAAAGATAGTATGATTATATTTGTCCCACTAATTCGAATCACATATGAAAAACGTTGCCGTTATTGGAGCAGGAACCATGGGAAATGGCATTGCTCATGTTTTTGCTCAATTTGGACACCGGGTTACGCTCATTGATATTTCCCAAGAAGCCTTAGATAAGGCCCTTACAACGATAGGGAAAAACCTTGATCGTCAAATTGCCAAAGGAAGTTTAACCGAGGCAGAAAAGGCTACAACGATCAGCAATTTATCGACTCAAACGGACATGAAAATTGGCGTTCAAGGCGTAGAATTGGTGGTAGAGGCTGCTACCGAAAACGTAGATCTAAAGCTCAAAATTTTCAAAGATTTGGATGCCTTTACGGATCCTTCCGTTATTTTGGCTACCAACACATCATCCATTTCCATTACACAAATTGCCGCTGTGACTCAACGTCCTGACAAGGTAATTGGAATGCATTTTATGAATCCCGTACCCGTTATGAAATTAGTGGAAATTATTCGCGGATATTCAACCTCGGATGAGGTGACGAACCGTATAATGGAAACGTCTCAAAAATTGGGTAAAATCCCAGTTGAAGTGAACGATTACCCGGGTTTTATAGCTAACCGAATCCTAATGCCTATGATTAATGAGGCTATTTATTCCCTATTCGAAGGCGTTGCGGGGGTGGAAGAAATTGATACGGTTATGAAATTAGGCATGGCGCACCCTATGGGACCTTTACAATTGGCTGATTTCATCGGACTGGATGTTTGTCTGGCCATTCTTAAGGTATTACACGATGGATTTGGTAATCCGAAATACGCACCTTGTCCCTTACTCGTAAACATGGTAACAGCTGGAAAAAAAGGGGTAAAAACAGGGGAAGGCTTTTACCAATGGGGTCACGGAACTAAGGAGTTGGTGGTCTCCAACCCTTTCAAAAAATAAAAGATCAAATACCAGCAGAAACAAGCATAGCAACAGTGCTCACAGAACCTGTCTTTCAAAATTTCGACGTTTTAATTAAGGTATTATACGTGTTTTCTGGGTTTATACTCCGATGGTGCTAGAGCCATTTCCTTGAAATCAAAAGGGAAATTAAACAATTCCTTAAGGCTGCTATCCAAGGCCGAGGCAATTTTAGCATAGGTTAATAATTGGGGATTAGATTTCCCATTTTCAATTACAGACAAGTTTGACGGTTCCATTCCAATCGCATAGGATAAATCCTTTAAGGACATTCCCCGCTTCTTCCGCAAAAGCCTGATTTTTGCGCCTACTGAGAGTAAAAGCTCTTTATCTGTGTTTCTAGTCATGCCGAAAATTAGTCAATCTAAAAAAAACAGCAGGTATGTATTTTAATATTGGTTAACAAATTGGGCTTTTACATAAAAACTCTGTTTATCAATCGCTAACAGCACAATATTAAGGAGAAAAGGCAAAAATACTTCAGAGAAACCACGTAAAATTTAGCTAAACGAAAAAAAAATACTTTTTAACTATTTTAATATTATATTAACATATTTTTAAACTTAATCAATGCCTTTCGATCGATAGGAAAAGTCAATATATTTTCGTTTATCTGGTCCAAGGATATCCATCGAAACCGCTCGTAATCTCCAACTTCGCCGCCTTTTGGCAGGTTATTCACCATGAGCGTTAGGCGTTCCGGGTCTCTTAAAGTAGCAAGGTAATAAAAGCAAATAACCTGTTCGTTGGGATTAAACCTGGAATGTTGATAAAATTCATTGAAATAAAAAAACTCAGCCTTTATTATTTCAGCATCCAATTCTTCTTTGAATTCTCGATGTAAGGCATCCAGTATTCCCTCACCTGCTTGTACGCCTCCTCCTGGGAATTTACAAAACTCGAAACCGGCTCTACGTTCCTCGGAAACTAAAATCGCTCCGGCCCCACTCCTTACCAAACCGTAAACACGCAGATTAAAAGGCAAGCTTATGAAATAAATTTGAAATCCCTACCGAGGTATATGGCTTCTCGCCCCAATTCTTCTTCTATGCGTAGGAGTTGATTATACTTAGCCATACGATCGCTTCGCGAAGCAGATCCGGTTTTAATTTGTCCGGTATTTAGTGCCACAGCTAAATCCGCAATGGTACTGTCCTCGGTTTCCCCTGATCGATGGCTCATAACGGATGAATAACCGTTAGAGGTGGCTAATTGTACGGCATCCATGGTTTCGGTCAAGCTACCAATTTGATTCACCTTTACTAAGATAGAATTGGCAATTCCCTCGGAAATACCTCTAAACAAGCGATCGGTATTCGTGACAAACAAATCATCGCCAACCAATTGAACCCGGTTACCTAAGACCTCAGTCGCTTTTTTCCAACTGGACCAATCGTCTTCCGCGAAACCATCCTCAATAGAAATAATCGGATATTTATCGCACCAATCCTTCCAAAAAGCAACCATTTCAAGTCCCGTCCGCTTTTCCCCAGTCGATTCAAAACCATACAATCCCGTACCTTCATCGTAAAATTCTGTCGAAGCCGCATCCAATGCGATATACATGTCATGACCCGGTTTAAATCCAGCTTTTTCCATGGCCTCTAGCACCACCTGAATGGCCTCCTCATTTGAGGCTAAACTTGGAGCGAACCCTCCCTCATCTCCTACGTTCGTTGACATGCCTTTTTTCTTTAGGACCGATTTCAAGTGATGGAAAACCTCTGTACCCCAACGCAATCCCTCAGAAAAGGATTCGGCTCCGAAGGGCATTACCATAAATTCTTGTATATCAATTTTATTGTCCGCATGCGAACCTCCATTGAGTATGTTCATCATTGGCACCGGTAGCGTTCTTGCCCCATCGCCACCTAGATAGCGAAAAAGGCTTTGGTTCGACTCGTTCGCCGCCGCTTTTGCGACCGCCAAGGAAACACCTAGGATAGCATTTGCTCCTAACCTTCCCTTATTTGGCGTACCGTCTAAAGCGATCAAGGTTTCATCAATCGTTCTTTGTTGGCTTACGTCCATACCCAATAAGGCCTTTTGAATTTCACCGTTTACGTTTGATATTGCGTTCAATACGCCCTTACCAAGGAAATAAGAAGAATCGTTATCCCTTAATTCAACGGCCTCATGCGCCCCTGTGGAAGCACCGGATGGAACGGCAGCTCTTCCTACGAAACCACGTGAGGTGGTTACATCTACTTCAACGGTTGGATTCCCTCTTGAATCTAAAATCTGTCGTGCAAAAACCTTGGTAATTTGGCTCATAACGGGTTGGTTTTCATATGGGTAATAAACTGATCGAACAAATAGCGCGAGTCGTGTGGTCCAGCCGATGCTTCGGGGTGGTATTGCACGGAAAATACCGGTTGATCAACCAGAGAAATTCCTGCCACCGTACCATCGTTCAAATGAAGGTGCGTGATTTCTACGCTTGATTGACTCGCTATACTTTCTTTAGTGATAACAAAACCATGGTTTTGCGAGGTGATTTCACCCCGTCCTGTTTTTAAATTCTTTATGGGGTGGTTTATACCACGGTGTCCGTTAAACATTTTCTCTGTTTTTAATCCTTGACTCAATCCAAGAATTTGATGTCCCAAACAGATTCCAAAAATAGGACGGCCCCAAGCCACTAATTTTCTAACCAAAGCAATAGAGGCAGGCATCGCAGAAGGATCGCCAGGTCCATTGGAAAGCATAATGCCCGTCGGATTAAATTCTTTAATTTCCGCTTCCGTTACCGACAATGGATACACTCTTACATGACAGCCCCTTTCGGTTAAACAACGGATTATATTTTTCTTTACCCCAAAATCCAAAAGTGCAACACGAAAGGATGCCTCCGAAGGCGCAGGAAAGACATCGTATGCTTCTGACGTGGCAACCCTCGATGAAAGTTCTAATCCCGCCATATTGGGTATCTCCTTTAATTTTCCCATGAGCATCTCGAGCGACAACTCCTCCGAAGAAATTATGGCATTCATAGCTCCTTTACTTCGGATATGGCGGACCAAAGATCGGGTATCTACATCGGCAATCCCAACCTTCCCTTTCTCTTCGAAAACTTTTTGCAAGGAGGTGTAGGCTGCTGGGCGGGAATATCCATCAGAAAATTTCTTCGTTACCAGACCTGAAATCATAATTTCATCGGATTCAATTTCTTCAGCATGGACACCATAATTGCCAATATGAGCGGTAGTCATTACAAGTATTTGTCCGAAATACGATGGGTCAGAAAAAACTTCTTGGTATCCCGTCATCCCTGTATTAAAGGCTATTTCACCGGTAGCCATACCTCTGGCACCGATTGCGGTTCCGTGAAAAACAGTGCCGTCTTCAAGGAGCAACACTGCCGGTTTTTTATCCGTCATGCGATTGTTTTGACAAAATTAACGGCTTCAACGAAAGGGAAGGCCTAGAACAAAAAAAAAGACGGTAATTTACCGTCTTTTTTATTAACAAATGTGAATAGCATTATGCTTCTTTCGGGGTATCATCCGATGTTTCTGTCCCTTCCGCTTCGCTGTCATTGGACGCTGAAGCTTCTTCATCGTTTTCTTCGGCTACAACAGGTGCCTCTTCAGACGCAGCAGATTCTTCTTCGTTACTAGCCGTTTCCTCTGTTTCGGAAACCTCTTCAGCAACGGTATCTTCAACAACTGCTGGACTTTCTTCTTGTGCTGGACTTTCTTCTTGTGCTGGAGCTTCTTCTACAACAGCAACCTCTTCATTGATTGGTGCCTCTTCGATAGGTGCACTCTCCTCTGAAACGGCAAGGTCTTCGACTACAACAGCCTCTTCGATTGGAGCGGCTTCATCTATCATTGTCTCCGTACTAGCGGTAGGTTTTGTTGAACCTCCTCGACGCGAACGACGTGTTGTCTTTTTAACTCGATCGGTGTTGTAAACCTCGTTGAAATCAACCAATTCGATCATACACATTTCAGCATTATCACCAAGGCGATACCCTGTGCGAATGATTCGTGTATAACCACCGCTTCGGTCAGCAATTTTAGGAGCAACCTCTCGGAACAATTCCGTTACGATTTCCTTATTTTGAAGGTAAGAAAACACCACCCTTCTTGAGTGTGTAGAATCCGACTTGGATTTCGTCAAAAGCGGTTCTACAAAAACCCGAAGTGCTTTAGCTTTGGCCAAGGTTGTACTAATTCGCTTGTGCTGAATTAGGGAACAAGCCATATTGGAAATCATGGCTTTTCTGTGGGCCGATTTTCTACCTAAATGGTTTAATTTATTTCCGTGTCTCATCGTTTATATCTTTACTCGACTAGTCTTTGTCTAATTTATATTTAGCCACATTCATTCCAAATGTAAGGCCTTTGTTATCTACTAAATCCTCTAATTCCGTTAATGATTTTTTACCAAAATTTCGGAATTTCAACAAATCGGACTTGGCAAATGAAACTAAATCCCCTAAAGTATCGACCTCAGCTGCTTTCAAACAATTAAGGGCGCGTACAGAAAGATCCATATCTACCAGTTTTGTTTTTAACAACTGACGCATGTGAAGCGAGCTTTCGTCGAACTCTTCCGTTTCAGTTTTCATTTCGTTATCCAAAGTAATACGCTCATCAGAGAAGAGCATAAAGTGTTGGATAAGGATTTTAGCCGCCTCTTTCAAGGCATCTTTTGGATGAACCGAACCATCCGTAGTGATGTTTAGGATCAACTTTTCAAAATCTGTTTTTTGCTCAACACGATAGTTTTCAATGGTAAATTGAACGTTTTTGATGGGCGTAAAAATAGAATCGATGAAAATAGTACCAAAAGGCGCATCTTCGGTTTTGTTTTCCTCGGAAGGATAATAACCCCGTCCTTTGATGATGGTAAGTTCCATCTCAAATTTTACCGAAGGCTCCATGTTACAAATAACCAAATCCGGATTTAACACCTGGAAACCGTTGGTAAATTTGCCGATATCCCCAGCAGTTAACGCATTTTGACCAGTCACCGATACGATTACGGTTTCGTTATCAACGGACTCAATTTGTTGCTTAAAACGAACTTGTTTTAGGTTCAATATCATTTCGGTCACGTCTTCAACCACCCCTTTGATGGTGCTGAATTCATGATCAACGCCTTGAATCTTGATAGAGGAAATTGCATATCCCTCCAAGGAAGATAAAAGGATTCTTCGTAATGAATTCCCGATGGTTATTCCATATCCTGGTTCAAGAGGACGAAATTCAAATTCACCTTGGAATGCATCCGACTGGAGCATTACGACTTTATCTGGTTTCTGAAAATTAAGTATTGCCATTGCTTTATTAAAAATATTATTTAGAATATAATTCGACGATTAACTGCTCTTTAATGTTCTCAGGGATCATTTCACGTGCCGGAAGGTTAATGAGTTTTCCAGACATTGAAGAAGCATCCCAATCTAACCAGTCGTGTCGCTTGTTAATCGCATTCAAGGAAGAAACGATGGCTTCCAAGGATTTTGACTTTTCACGAACGCCAATAGTATCTCCTTGACGCAGGTGGTAGGACGGAATATTCACGATTTCACCATTAACTGTAATATGACGGTGAGAAACTAACTGTCGCGCTGCTCGTCGAGAAGGGGCAATACCTAAACGAAATACGGTATTGTCTAAACGTGCTTCACATAACTGTAGCAAGTTTTCACCCGTGATACCTTTCATTCGCGACGCTCTTTCGAACATGTTCGCAAACTGACGCTCCAGGATACCATAGGTATATTTCGCTTTTTGCTTTTCCCCTAACTGAATTGCGTATTCAGATTGTTTCCCCCCCCGTCGTTTGGCTGGTCCGTGTTGACCAGGACCATAACTTCTGCGCTCAAGGGCTTTGTCCGGACCAAAAATTGGATCTCGGAACCTACGCGCAATTTTTGACTTTGGACCTCTATATCTTGCCATTATGATAAATTTTTAGTCATGAATTAAGGCATTCCTTCGATGACTGGTTAATTAAAATTATACTCTTCTTCGTTTTGGTGGACGACATCCGTTGTGTGGAAGGGGTGTCACATCAATGATTTCCATCACTTCGATGCCCGCGTTGTGTAACGATCGAATTGCCGATTCACGACCTGCTCCTGGACCTTTAACAAATACGCGAACGCGTCGAAGGCCAAAATCATGCGCTTCTTTTGCCGCATTTTCAGCAGCCAATTGAGCGGCGTAAGGGGTGTTCTTTTTCGAACCTTTAAAACCCATTTTTCCAGCCGAGGACCAGGAAATAACCTGACCCGCATTATTCGTTAAGGAAATAATAATGTTGTTGAAACTTGCTTGGATGTGTGCCTCACCCGCTGCCTCAACTTTGACATTTTTCTTCTTCTTTTGATTGGATTTTGCCATCTTTCTAGTTATTATTTAGTTACCTTTTTCTTGTTGGCAACAGTTTTTCTCTTACCTTTTCTCGTTCTTGAATTATTCTTAGTATGCTGGCCACGTAATGGTAATCCAGAACGGTGACGAATTCCTCTGTAACAACCGATATCCATTAATCGCTTAATGTTCAACTGGATTTCAGAACGCAACTGACCTTCTGTTTTAATTTCATTAATCGCGTTTCTTATTGCGGACAATTGATCGTCATTCCAATCCTGAACTTTGATGTTTTCATCAATTTTACTGTCGTTCAGAATTTTTTTGGAAGTGCTGCGACCGATTCCGTAAATGTACGTCAATCCAATTACTCCTCTTTTGTTCTTTGGTAAATCTATACCTGCAATACGTGCCATATATCTTATTTTATCCTTGTCTTTGTTTTAACTTCGGGTTCTTCTTATTGATCACGTAAACGCGACCTTTTCTTTTCACTATTTTGCAATCTGCGGTTCGTTTTTTAACCGATGCTCTTACTTTCATTGTGCTTCTTTTTTATTATTTGTATCTAAATGAAATTCGTCCTTTTGTTAAGTCATAGGGTGACATTTCTACTTTTACCTTATCCCCAGGTAGAATTTTAATGTAAAACATTCTCATCTTCCCTGAAATATGGGCCGTTATCACGTGACCGTTTTGTAATTCCACGCGAAACATTGCATTAGGCAAAGCTTCTATAATCGTTCCGTCTTGTTCTATGGAAGTTTGTTTAGCCATCTTTAAAATCCTGAAGTTTCGTTAGGTCCTCTTCTTCCTCTAACTCGCGTACCTTCCATTAAACCATCCATGTGACGGTTTAGTAGGTATGTTTCAATTTGCTGCATGGTGTCTAGCACCACCCCAACCATAATCAGCAAGGAGGTTCCACCAAAAAACATCGCAAAGGCATCGTTTACCCCTGCCAATTTCGCAATGGAAGGAACGATAGCAACGGCTGCCAAAAAGAGGGACCCAGGAAAGGTAATTCGCGTAACGCGGTCGTCAATGTAATGAGCAGTATCTTCCCCTGGTCGGATGCCTGGGATAAATCCACCGCTTCGTTTCAAATCATCCGCAATTTTTCTAGGATTAATCATGATCGCGGTGTAGAAATAGGTAAACACTACGATTAAAACAACCAAAATTACATTGTACCATAAACCGTAGGGGTCGCTCAAAATGCGTTGAACCAAACCGGCTTCACCTTTACTGTCCGTAGCACTCAAAAAGATGGTCATTGGAATGGTAAGAATGGCTTGGGCAAAAATAATGGGCATTACTCCGCTAGCATTCACTTTAAGCGGCAAATAATTTCGGGCTTGTTGGCTTTCAACAGAGCGGCTTCCAACTACGCTTTTTGCCGTGTTCAATGGAATGCGTCGAACGCCTTGTATGATGAGAATTACGCTTAAAATGATCAACATTAGGATGATCACTTCCAATAAAAGTTTGATTAGGTTTCCTCCTTCGAAAGACTTACCTACTTCGGCAATGAAAGCTCCAGGTAATCTGGAGAGTATACCAACTGCAATTAGCAAGGAAATCCCATTTCCAAGTCCTTTTTCCGTAATTCGTTCACCCAACCAAACAGCGAACATAGAACCCGCCACGAGAATAAGAATGGTTTGCATCCACCAAATGGATGAGGCATCTGCTGGAAGAGCTCCTTTCTGAGCCACATACATTTTAAGATAAGATGGTGCCTGAAGCGCACAAATGATAATGGTCAGAATCCGCGTATAATTATTAATAACCTTACGTCCAGATTCACCTTCATTTTGTAGTTTTTGGACGGCTGGAACCGCCATACCTAACAGCTGCATAATGATGGAGGCCGATATGTAAGGCATAATTCCGAGCGCCATAATGGAAGCATTGGTGAACCCCCCTCCAGAAAAGAGAGACAACAAATTCTCAATACCTTTTTGCGTATCTGAACTTCCAGCAGAAGCACTTTCAAGGGCGCCGTAATTAATTCCAGGTAAGATTACAAAAGAACCAATACGATAGGCCAAAACCAATCCCAACGTCAACAAAATACGCTGACGAAGTTCTTCTACTTTCCAGATGTTCTTAAGATTGGTGAGGAGTCTTTTCATGGCTTAATATCAAATTTTTGAAATGCTTCCACCTGCGGCCTCAATCGCTGAAGAGGCTTTCGCTGAAAAATGGTGGGCTTCAACTTTTACAGATGTTTTAATTTCACCTCGACCTAGGATTTTAACCAATTTAGATCCTGAAATAAGCCCATTCGCTTCATACGTATCAAGATTGAATTCTGTAATTCCTTTGGTTTCAGCTAACATTTGAAGGGCGTCCAAATTGATTGCTTTGTATTCAACTCGATTGATGTTTTTAAATCCAAACTTAGGAACACGTCGTTGCAAAGGCATTTGACCTCCTTCAAAACCGATTTTCTTCGAATAACCAGAACGCGATTTAGCTCCTTTGTGACCACGGGTAGATGTACCCCCACGTCCAGAACCTTGTCCTCTACCGATTCTTTTATCGCTTTTTATAGACCCTTTAGCGGGTGTTAAATTGTGTAAACTCATTTCCTCGTTATTTATCGAATTAATCAATGATTTGAATCAGGTGCTTCACTTTGTTGATCATACCCATTATTTGCGGAGTATTCTCTTTTTCAATCACATGATTGAGTCTTTTAAAGCCCAAGGCCTTAATGGTGGCCTTTTGATCAGCCGGCCTTTTGATGGCACTTCTAGTTTGTTTTATTTTAATTACACTCATGATATGGCTTATTATCCATTAAAAACTTTATCGAGATCAATTCCTCTTTGTCGTGCAACGGCAGCAGCATCTCTCATTTTGGAAAGGGCATCTAAGGTAGCCTTAACCACGTTATGTGGATTGGAGGATCCTTGAGATTTTCCAAGTACGTTGTGAACTCCAACGCTCTCAAGTACAGCACGCATCGCACCACCGGCGATAACTCCAGTACCGTCAGTTGCGGGCTTCAAAAGAACTTCAGCACCTCCGTATTTCCCTTTTTGGGCATGAGGAACGGTTCCTTTTGAAATAGGAACCCTGATTAAATTCTTTTTCGCATCGTCAATACCTTTCGTAATCGCTTCAGTAACTTCCTTTGCTTTTCCTAATCCGTGACCAACAACCCCGTTTTCATCCCCTACCACAACAATGGCAGAAAAACTAAAGGTTCGTCCACCTTTGGTTACTTTGGTTACCCGATTTACCGCTACAAGCTTGTCTTTAAGCTCAATATCCGCTGACTTTACTCTATTCATATTTTGTTGCATACTCATGCTTTGTTAAAATTTAAGACCTCCTTCACGAGCAGAATCAGCTAGCGATTTTACTCTTCCGTGGTACAAGTAACCATTTCTATCGAACACAACCGTTTGAACGCCAGCTTTGGTAGCATTTTCAGCGATCAACTTACCGACTATAGACGCCTGTTCTTTTTTGGCTACTTTCTGTGCAGCATCATTTTTAATGGAACCGGCAGAAGCTAAGGTCTTTCCTGTTGTATCATCAATAATCTGAGCATAAATCTGCTTATTGCTTCGAAAAACAGACAACCTTGGAACCGCTGTGGTACCAAAAACTTTTTTTCTAATTCTCCGCTTAATTTTCGCTCTTCTTAAAACTTTGTTTAGTGCCATGACTTTACCTATTATTTTTTACCTGCTGATTTACCAGCTTTTCTTCTAATTTCTTCTCCAACGAACTTGATTCCTTTTCCTTTGTATGGTTCAGGTTTTCTAAAGCTTCTAATTTTGGCTGCAACGGCTCCAAGTAGTTGTTTATCATAGGACTCCAAGGTAACCACAGGGGCTTTTCCTTTTTCCGTAACCGTTGTGCATTTAACCTCGCTCGGAATTTCAAACACAATTTGATGGGAAAAACCAAGGGCTAATTCTAACAATTGACCGTTTGCATTTGCGCGGTAACCTACCCCAACAATTTCCATTTCCTTTTTGAAACCTTCGTTTACCCCAACCATCATGTTATAGATCAACGCGCGGTACAAACCGTGTTTTGAGCGGTGATCGGGTGCGTCCGAAGCTCTTGTGATCGTTAGGACATTATCTTCGAGGTGCAACGAAACGCTAGATAAATCGATTTCTTGAGACAATTCACCTTTCTTTCCTTTCACCGTAACTACGTTTCCTTGCAACGCGTATTCAACGCCTGCAGGAATAGTTATGGGTGCTTTACCAATTCTTGACATATTCAATTTTTAATATACGTAACACAAAACTTCTCCACCTACATTTAGTTTCCGTGCCTCTTTGTCGGTTATAACGCCTTTGGAGGTAGAAACAATGGCGATACCAAGACCATTCAATACCCGAGGTAATTCGTCGGAACCCGCGTATTTACGCAAACCAGGTTTGGAAATTCTCTGGAGTTTGGTAATGGCAGGAACACGCGTTGAGATGTTATATTTCAATGCAATCTTGATGATACCTTGCTTGTCATCGTCTTCAAACTTATAGTTTAAAATATACCCTTGATCAAACAAGATTTGGGTCATGGCACGCTTGGTATTAGAACCTGGAATTTCAACCATTTTCAATCCGGCTGCGCTTGCATTTCGGATTCGCGTTAAAAAATCAGCGATTGGATCTGTTGTCATTTTTTTTCTTCTATTATAGTAATTACCAACTTGCTTTCTTTACTCCTGGGATTTTACCCGATAGGGCCATTTCTCGGAAGGTTACCCTCGAGATTCCAAAATGGCGCATGTATCCTCTGGGTCTTCCCGTTAACCCACAGCGGTTGTGCAAACGTACCTTAGCACCGTTTACAGGCATTTTTTGCAATGCCATCATCGCATCCCACTTCTGGTTAACGACATCTTCGTCTGAGGAGGTAGACTTTAAAACCTTGGTAAGCTCAGCTCTTTTGCTCGCATATCGCGCTACCATCCGTTCTCTTTTGCGCTCGCGCGCTTTCATCGATTCTTTTGCCATTTCTTAACTTATTTTTTTATGAATGGAAATCCGAAGGCATCCAACAAGGCTTTTGCCTCTTCATCGCTGTGCGCAGTAGTCACAAAGGTGATGTCCATTCCTAATATTTTATTTACTTTATCGATATCAATTTCCGGGAAAATGATATGTTCTTTAATTCCAAGGTTGAAATTGCCTCGACCATCGAATCCTTTTGGATTAATTCCTCTAAAATCTCGGGTTCTCGGTAAGGAAACCGCCAATAAACGATCAAGAAAATCATACATGCGATCTCCTCTCAAGGTTACTTTGGTTCCGATGGGCATTCCTTTTCGAAGTTTGAAATTCGAAATATCTTTTTTCGATTCCGTAGTGATTGCTTTTTGTCCTGCAATGCGCGAAAGATCAGCAGCAGCACTTTCGATAAGTTTTTTGTCCGCCACAGCATCCCCCATTCCTTGACTCAAAACAATTTTTGTCAATTTAGGAACGCGCATGATGGATTTGTATCCAAACTTCTCGGTTAGATCTTTAATGATCACCGATTTATATTGTTCTTTAAGTCGTGGTGTATAGCTCATTATTTAATCACCTCCCCTGATTTCTTTGAAAAACGTACTAATTTACCTTTGTCATCGGCTTTTCTTCCCACTCGGGATGCAACGCCAGACGTAACTACCATTAAGTTAGAAACGTGTATGGTTCCTTCTTTTTCTTCTATTCCTCCCTGTGGGTTGGAAGCACTTGGTTTTGTATGGCGTTTTACCATATTAACCCCTTCTACAGTAGCTCTCATTTTAGCGCGGTTAATGGACGTGATTTTTCCTTCTTGTCCTTTCGAGTCGCCGCTAATTACCTTAACAAGGTCGCCTACTTTTATTTTTAATTTCGTTTGCATAATTCCATGTATTATAACACCTCAGGTGCAAGTGATACAATTTTCATATAGTTGTTTTCCCGTAACTCTCGTGCAACTGGCCCGAAAATCCGCGTGCCTCTCATTTCACCTGCCTGGTTCAAAATAACACACGCGTTGTCATCGAATCGGATGTAAGAACCGTCTCCTCGACGAATTTCTTTTTTCGTCCGAACAACAACCGCTGTAGCCACGGAACCTTTTTTCACAGCACCGGTTGGCATTGCACTCTTTACAGCAACAACAATTTTATCACCCACGGAGGCGTATCTTCTTCGTGTTCCACCTAAAACTCTTATGCATAGTACTTCTTTAGCACCGGAGTTATCCGCAACGGAAAGTCTTGATTCAGTTTGTATCATTTCTCAGGTTATTTCGCTCTTTCAACAATTTCTACCATGCGCCAATTTTTCGTTTTGCTTAGGGGGCGCGTTTCCATAATTTTAACGGTATCACCAATATGGCTTTCGTTCTTTTCATCGTGTGCCACAAACTTGGTCGTCGTTTTCACAAACTTTCCATACTTCGGGTGTTTCTTCTTACGCTCAACCGCAACAACCACAGACTTGTCCATTTTGTCGCTGGTGACGATGCCGATTCTTTCTTTTCTTAAATTTCGCTTTTCCATGTTAAGCCTCTATAATTTTAGCACTAAACAGCGCTGTTTCTTTTCGTTAATTCGGTACTGTATTGAGCAATCATTTTTCTCAAACTTCTAATTCGCATGGGGTTTTCTATGGGTGCCATTTTGTGCGTTAGCTTTAAGGTCACCATCTGCCCTTTCAACTCTTGCAACTTGTTTGCAAGATCCTCGTGCGATAATTTTGAAACGTCTTGTTTTTTCATTTTTAAGTATTAAGCAGGTATAACATAATCGTTTCTTACCACGAACTTACATTTAACAGGTAGTTTTTGAGCGGCAAGTCGCATCGCTTCTTTTGCGATATCATAGGGAACACCGTCTGCTTCAAACATAATTCTACCGGGTCGAACCACAGCTACCCAATGGCTTGGCGCACCTTTACCTTTACCCATCCGTACTTCTGCAGGCTTCGCCGTTACTGGTTTGTCAGGGAATATTCGAATCCAAACCTTCCCTTCCCTTTTCATGTAACGCGTTACCGCGATACGAGAAGCTTCGATTTGTCTAGAGGTAATCCAACCGGGCTCCAAAGTCTTCAATCCAAAGGATCCAAAGGCAATGGAAGATCCTCTATGGGCTAAACCGCGGTTTCTCCCTTTCTGTACTCTTCTAAATTTTGTTCTTTTTGGTTGTAACATCTGATTGCTTATTTATACCAATTACTTTTTCTTTCTTTTCGCTGCCATAGAACCGCCTCCTGAATTTGCATTGCTAGCAGAAGGAGCTATGTTCGGGGATAAATCACGCTTACCGTAAACCTCACCTCTACAAATCCATACCTTGATACCCAAACGTCCGTATGTAGTATGAGCTTCAGAAACGGCATAATCGATATCCGCTCTGAACGTATGAAGCGGTGTTCTTCCGTCCTTATACATTTCGGAGCGCGCCATTTCCGCACCATTTAAACGACCGGAAATTTTTATTTTAATTCCTTCGGCTCCCAGACGCATCGTTCCTGCAATGGCCATTTTAATCGCTCTTCGGAAGGAAATACGTGCCTCTAATTGACGAGCCACTGCATCCGCAACTAGTCGCGCATCCAATTCTGGTCGTTTAACCTCGAAAATGTTAATCTGGATTTCCTTTTTGGTCAATTTCTTTAACTCTTCCTTGAGCTTGTCGACCTCTTGTCCACCTTTTCCGATGATTACACCAGGACGAGCCGTATTGATCGTTACCGTAACCAGTTTGAAGGTACGCTCAATGATAATTTTCGCAATACTTGCCTTGGCCAGTCGCGCGTTAAGGTACTTGCGAATTTGATCGTCCTCTACAATTTTATCTCGGTAATCTCTACCACCATACCAATTTGATTCCCATCCGTGGATGTAACCTAATCTGTTTCCAATTGGATTTGTTTTTTGTCCCATATTCTTATGAATTTACACCATCAACGATGATTGTAACATTGTTTGATCTTTTTCTAATTCTGTGTGCACGTCCTTGCGGAGCAGGCTGAATGCGCTTCAACATGGATCCTCCGGCTACTTCAATGGACTTAACCACTAGCTTCTCTTCACTCACATCTTTTCCCTCGTTCTTCTGTTCCCAGTTGGAAATCGCTGAACGGAGTAACTTTTCTAATCCAACGGATGCAAATTTAGATTGGTGTGTAAGGATATTGAGCGCTTTGTTAACCTCAACGCCACGGATCAAATCCGCAACCATTCTCATTTTTCTTGGCGAAATTGGAGAATTGTTCAACTGCGCAATTGCCGTTTGTTTTTTCTCGTCTTTCAACTTTTCTGCCCTAAGTCTTTTTCTAGCTCCCATGACGCTTTATCTTATCGTTTTTTATCTTTTTTATTACCTGCATGTCCGCGGAAAATTCTTGTGGGGGAGAATTCACCAAGCTTATGCCCTACCATGTTTTCTGTGACGAAAACAGGAATAAATTTATGTCCATTGTGTACGGCAAAAGTAAGCCCTACAAAATCTGGAGTTATCGTAGACGCCCGTGACCATGTCTTAATGACAGATTTGCTGTTGGATGCCTGTGCATCGTCAACGCGCTTCATCAACTTGTAATGAACAAAAGGCGGTTTTTTTAAGGATCGGCTCATACTACGTTATTTTTTTCTTCTTTCAATGATAAACTTATTCGAATATTTGGTCTTAGATCGTGTCTTATACCCTTTAGCTGGCATACCGTTTCTTGATCTTGGGTGACCTCCAGCGTTTCGACCTTCACCACCTCCCATCGGGTGATCCACAGGGTTCATTACTACCCCTCGGACCCGTGGACGACGGCCTAACCATCGAGAGCGACCTGCTTTTCCTGAACGCTCTAAATTATGTTCGCCGTTGGAAACAACCCCTACCGTTGCAAGGCAGGTAACCAAAATCATTCGCGTTTCCCCTGAAGGCATTTTAACCACAGCAAATTTACCTTCACGGGCATTTAATTGACCGTAGGCGCCGGCTCCTCGAGCAATAGAACCTCCTTTACCGGGTAAAAGTTCTATATTGTGAATCAAGGTTCCTAGTGGAACATCTGAAAGGTACATTGCATTGCCCACGTTTGGAGTAGCCGATTTTCCGGAAAGAACCGTATCTCCAACCTTCAAGCCATTCGGTGCAATGATGTAACGCTTTTCACCATCCGCATAAAAAAGTAAGGCGATGTTCGCGGTACGGTTTGGATCGTATTCAATGGATTTTACCGTTGCTGGAATATCAAACTTGTTACGTTTGAAATCAATTATACGGTATTTCTGCTTGTGACCACCACCAATGTATCGCATGGTCATCCTACCATCGTTATTACGTCCACCGGATTTCCCCCCGCCTTTTACAAGGCTCTTCTCGGGTTTTGCCGCCGTGATAACCGACATATCAAGGGCTACTTTGTGCCGTTGACCAGGTGTGGTGGGTTTAAACTTTCTAACGCTCATCTTTCAATTAATAGTTGTTAAACAAATCAATGGTTTCTCCATCTGCTACGGTTACAATCGCTTTTTTCCATTGTTTGCTGCGCTGCTCAACAATGCCTTTGTTCGTGTACTTCATAGAGGATTTACCACCGCCATAGTTTTGTGTACGGACCTCAGTGACATGCACTCCATACATTTTTTCGACGGCCTTTTTAATTTCTAGTTTGTTGGCCTTACGCTCTACTTCAAACGTAAAGGCATTTCTACCTTCGGAAGCAAACGTTGCTTTCTCCGTAATAATTGGTTTTTTAACGATTCCTTGCATAACCTCCGAACATTAATTTAAAATTTCTTCAATACGGCTAACCGCTCCTTGGGTTACCAAAACTTTACGTGCATTCAACACATCGTAGGTATTGAATGAATCTGCAGTAACCACCTTTACCTTTTTAAGGTTTCTAGATGCCAAATACACAGCATCGTTTTTATCTCCTAGAATCAGTAATACTTTTTGGTTATCAAGGGATAATGCAGAAATCATAGAAACAAAATCTTTTGTTTTGATCGCATCCATTGTCACGTCTTCAAGAACCATTAAGGAATCGTTTTTCATCTGGTAAGAGAATGCCGATTTTCGCGCAAGTCGCTTTAATTTTACGTTCAATTTGAACGAATAATTACGAGGCCTTGGTCCAAAAATTCTTCCACCACCAACGCGCGTTCCAGACTTAGCGCTACCTGCTCTAGCTCCACCGGTTCCTTTTTGTCTTTTCAACTTTTTTGTTGATCCAGCCACCTCATTTCGCTCCTTGGACTTGTGGGTTCCCTGTCTGCGGTTCGCTAAATGTTGTTTAACATCTAAGTAGATAGCATGGTTGTTCGGCTCTATACCGAAAACCTCCTCAGAGAGCTGGGCTTTCTTTGCCGATGCTTTACCGCTTACGCTGTATACTTTCGCTTCCATTATTTCTGAATTGTTACAAACGATCCTTTCGCACCAGGAATGGATCCTTTAATAATTACTATGTTTCTTTCTGCTAAAACTTTCAATACCTGTAAGTTCGCTTGAAGCCTTCTTTTATTTCCCATCTGACCGGCCATGCGCATTCCTTTGAATACACGCGCAGGATAGGAACACGCACCAATCGAACCCGGTGCACGGAGCCTGTTGTGCTGACCGTGAGTAGATTGACCAACACCACCAAAGTTGTGTCGGCGTACCACCCCTTGGAACCCTTTTCCTTTAGAGGTTCCAGTCACATCAACAAATTCACCTTCTTCTAGTATGGTAACCAGAATTTCGTCGCCAACATTTGCGCTTTCAAAGCCTTTGAACTCGACCAATTTCGCTTTAGGGTCGGTGTTCGCTTTTTTGAAATGGCCCATTAACGCTTTAGGGGTGTTTTTCTCTTTGCGATTACCATATCCTAACTGTACCGCATCGTATCCATCACGATCAACGGTCTTTACTTGAGTAACTACGCAGGGACCAGCTTCAATAAGCGTGCATGGTAATGCTTTACCCTCGGCACTGTAAATGCTAGTCATTCCGATTTTTCGTCCTATAATTCCTGACATGTCTTTTTACTTAACTTGTTTATACTTTAATTTCAACGTCTACACCACTAGGCAATTCCAACTTCATCAACGCATCAACGGTTTTAGAAGAACTGCTGTAAATATCCAAAAGCCTTTTATAGGCGCACAGTTCGAATTGTTCTCTCGCCTTTTTATTGACGTGGGGAGACCGAAGAACGGTATAAATTCTCTTGTGTGTTGGTAACGGAATGGGACCACTCACTACAGCACCTGTAGACTTAACCGTCTTCACGATTTTCTCTGCAGACTTGTCTACTAAATTGTGATCGTAAGACTTTAATTTTATTCTAATTTTCTGACTCATTTCCTTTCAATATTTATGCTGAAACTTTACCATTCGCTTTTGATATCACATCCTCTGCAACGTTCTTAGGGGCGGCGGCATAGTGTGAAAACTCCATTGATGACGTGGCTCTTCCTGAAGTAATGGTTCTCAACTGAGTAACGTAACCAAACATTTCTGAAAGCGGAACATCTGCTTTAAGTACTTTCGCTCCATTTCGGTCGTCCATTCCTGTAGGCATTCCTCTTCTACGGTTCAAGTCACCTTGAACGTCACCGAAATAATCCTCTGGTGTAACGACTTCCAATTTCATGATGGGCTCCAACAGGATTGGAGAACAGGACTTAAGCGCCGCACGATACGCCATTTTTGCACACAACTCGAACGATAGAGAATCGGAGTCGACTGCGTGAAATGAACCATCGATTAATTCTACCTTCATAGATTCTAGTGGGAATCCGGCGAGAACTCCATTTTTCATAGACTCTCTAAATCCTTTTTCCACAGAAGGAATAAATTCTCTAGGAATGTTACCTCCTTTGATGCTATTGATAAATTCAAGACCTTTTTTCTCAGCATTGTCTTGATGTGAAATTTTAACAAGGATATCAGCAAATTTACCTCGACCACCCGTTTGTTTTTTGTATACCTCACGATGCTCAGTTGCTCCTGCGATGGCCTCCCGGTAAGCCACTTGCGGCGCACCTTGGTTAACCTCTACCTTGAATTCTCGCTTCAAACGGTCAACAATAATCTCTAAGTGAAGCTCACCCATTCCTGAGATAATGGTTTGACCAGTATCTTCATCCGTATTCACGCGGAAAGTTGGATCTTCTTCCGACAATTTGGATAATCCTATGGATAAACGATCGGTATCAGCCTGTGTTTTAGGTTCAATCGCCAATCCAATAACGGGATCAGGGAAAACCATGGACTCGAGAATTATCGGTGCGTTTTCAGCGCAAAGGGTATCTCCTGTCTTAATGTCTTTAAAACCAACCACAGCACCGATATCACCAGCTCCTAGAACAGGAATTTGGTTTTGCTTGTTGGCGTGCATTTGGAAAATTCGAGAAATACGCTCCTTATTTTCAGAACGTGTGTTCAGGATATATGAACCAGCATCGAGTTTCCCAGAATATACTCGGGTAAAACACAACCTTCCTACAAAAGGGTCCGTTGCAATTTTAAATGCCAAGGCCGAAAAAGGCTCATCGTACGAAGGCTTTCTTGAAACTTCTTCATCCGTTTTGGGATTTATTCCTGTAATGGCCTCAATGTCTAAAGGAGATGGTAAAATTTCCATTACCATATCCAACATGGCTTGAACCCCTTTATTTTTGAACGATGAACCACACATCATTGGCACCACTTTACCAGAAATTGTTGCTTGACGTAGGGCATCTAAAATCTCACGTTCGGTTAAAGAATTTTCATCCTCGAAGTATTTTTCCATGAGCGACTCATCGAACTCCGCCACCGCTTCTAACAAGTTTCCTCGTAATTCCCGCGCTTCATCAATGATGTCTGCAGGGATTTCAACTTCCTTGAACGTCATTCCAAAATCATCTTCGTTCCAAACAATTCCTCTGAAGTTGATTAAATCCACAACCCCTTTGAAATTATCTTCTTCCCCGATGTTAATTTGAAGCGGCAGGGCATGACTTCCAAGCATGTCTTTAACTTGCTTACAAACTTTTAAAAAGTCTGCCCCTTGACGGTCCATTTTGTTTACAAATCCGATTCGAGGAACGTTGTAGTTGTTTGCCAAACGCCAGTTCGTTTCAGACTGAGGTTCTACTCCATCAACAGCGGAGAATAAGAAAACCAATCCGTCCAATACGCGAAGCGAACGGTTTACCTCAACCGTAAAATCAACGTGTCCTGGGGTATCAATAATATTAACATGGTAAGGCGTACCACGGTAGTTCCAAGTTAATGTTGTAGCAGCTGAAGTGATGGTAATACCTCGCTCCTGCTCTTGTTCCATCCAGTCCATGGTCGCTGCACCATCATGCACCTCACCGATTTTGTGGTTAACACCACCGTAAAATAAGATACGCTCTGTCGTTGTGGTTTTACCCGCATCGATGTGGGCTGCAATCCCAATGTTTCTCGTGTACTTAAGGTCTCTTGCCATTGCTTAGAATCTAAAATGTGAAAATGCTTTGTTTGCTTCTGCCATTCGGATGGTGTCTTCTTTCTTTTTGAAAGCAGCACCTTCTTCTTTGGACGCCGCAATAATTTCAGCCGCTAACTTCTGCGACATGGTTTTTTCGTTTCGCTTTCTTGCATAACCGATCAACCACTTCATGGCCAAAGATGACTTACGCTCTTCACGAACGGGAGTAGGAATTTGAAAGGTAGCACCTCCAACCCTTCGGCTACGAACCTCAACGCTCGGAGTAACATTTTCCAATGCCTTTTTCCAAACCTCTAAACCATTGGTTTCTTCTACTTTCTTATCCACCAGTTCGATGGCTTCATAAAATATTTTAAAGGCCAAACTTTTCTTACCAGAGTACATTAAGTTGTTTACGAACTTGGTTACAACCTGCTCGTTAAACTTCGGATCTGGCAGGATGGCAATTTTTTTTGCTTTTCTTCTTCTCATCGCTTAAAAATTATCGCTGAATGATAAATGAATTATTTCTGCTTCGGTTTTTTCGTTCCGTATTTCGAACGACGCTGTGATCTTCCTTGAACACCGGCGGTGTCTTCTGCACCGCGAACAATGTGATATCGAACGCCGGGAAGGTCTTTGACCCTACCCCCACGAACGAGTACTAAGGAGTGTTCTTGAAGGTTGTGGCCTTCTCCTCCTATATAGGCATTGACTTCGCGACCGTTGGTCAAACGAACCCTTGCCACTTTTCGCATGGCTGAATTTGGTTTTTTGGGTGTGGTCGTATAAACCCGAACACAAACCCCTTTTCGTTGAGGACATGAATCAAGTGCAGCAGACTTACTTTTCTTGACTACCGCCGTTCTTCCTTTGCGAACTAACTGTTGAATAGTTGGCATAAAAATACTCTTAATTAAACAATATAAAATAATCTCAAACGCTCTTTGAGGGGTGCAAAGATACGAGGTTTAATTAATTACGCAATAGAAAATCCTAAAAAACTTTGAAATAATTTACTTTTCGACCTAAGTTCTTAATCAACAGGCTCCACATGAATGTGAACGTTTCGTATGACAGGGTTTGCCTCGACAATAGCATCTTTAAGGCGATGGGCGATGTGGTGTCCTTCTCGCACCGACAATTCTCCTTGGACTCGAGCATGTAAATCAACTTGATAATACATGCCAATCTTTCTTACATAACATTTCTCAATATTTTCAACGCCTTCTACCTTATCGCTTATTTCATGTATGTGGATTACCAATTCATGGTATTGGTTTTCATCCATCATCTCACGAAATGCCGGCGTAAGAATACGGTAGGCATTGAAGGCTATAACGCCAGCGGCAAACAAGGCAGCCCATTCATCGGCATATTCAAAACCCTTACCTAAAAATACCGCCAAAGCAATGCCAATGCACGCCGTTACCGAAGTTAATGCATCGCTCCTGTGGTGCCAAGCCTCGGCGCGCAACACTGCGCTTCCGATTTTCCTTGCTTTGGCTACCATGTACCGGTAAACCGATTCTTTCCAAACAATTATACCTACTAAAACGGCTATGGTCCAAGCAGCTGGTGGGTCTTGCGGTTTTTTTAAGTCAATTATAGCCTGCCAGGTAATGAATGCTGCAGAAAGTAGGAGCATTAAGACGATAAAAAAAGTAATCAAAGGCTCCAAGCGTCCGTGCCCATAGGGATGATCCTCATCGGGAGGTTTTTGGGCAAAGCGCAGTCCTATGAATAAGAGGAAGGAAGATATTACATCTGCAGTGGATTCTATCGCATCGGCTAAAAGTGCAGCGGAATTTCCAACTACTCCTGCTATGGCTTTGAGAACCGCAAGCAATAGATTCGTTATGAATCCAAACAAACCGGCCTTACGGACCAAGGAACCTGCCTGCTCTATTGATACTATCTGCTTGATATTTCAAGGGTTTAGTGAAATACGTGGACGAAGCCAGAAAGCATGTATTTTGATTTCTCGCTATCGTCGTAGGGGTATTTCGTGCTTTGGGGAACCACGATATAAAAATAAACCCCATCGGTTATTTGTGCCCCTTTACTATCGATGCCGGACCAGTCGTTTTGATAGTCTTCATTCTCATAAATTAGATTTCCCCAACGATTAAATACCCTCAGGGAAACTGCATCGTAATCCTCTAAATTGCCTACAATAAAAACATCGTTGGTGTTGTCACCATTCAAGGTAAGGACATTGGGTACTGTAAGCGGACATTGATTAAAAACAGCGATAGGGTTGTAGGAAATGGTTTTCCCACACGCATCTTGTACGTCCACATAAAAGGTGTTGAGGTTCGGGTTTAGGTTAAAACCGGGAATACTGATAGTATCGTTATTCGGAAAAGGACCGGGTTCCCAATTAAAAGTGTACGGCGCCAATCCAGCACTTACCGTACAGGTAAGTTGAGCATTTTCTCCGCTCAAGGCACATAAGTTTATGGAGTCTGCTGCGATAAGCGTCATGGGCTGATAATCAACAAGGTTGAGGGAAATAGAAGTCGTGTCAAATGACCCGTCGCATGGATTGGGAACAATAACACTAAAGAATACTGTTTCGGTGCTCTCGACTAAGGTGTCTATTAATGCCTCAATTCCGATGGTATCGGAAAACACTCCGATAGGTATAACCAAGGAATCGGCAATGTTAGGATAATCTGATCCATTGGTGGCTGTTCCACCCAATTCAATTTGTACAACCAGGGCTTCTGTTGTATCCGTTCTCGAAATGATAAATCCGGCATAACCACAATCTTCCACCAACTGGGGCGGACCTGTTATATTCACGGTGATGGGTATATCTACTTGGCAACTAACCACGCGAAAGGCGAAGGTTCGAATTTTAGAATTAATCAAGATTCCATTTCTAAATTCATTCACTTTGACGCCTGCCACGAAATTTCCAATATTATTGGGTGTAAACGACATCATACCGGTGAGTGCGTCTATGGTGACGTTGGAACCCATACCGAAGGGTATTAAGGTTGAAAAACTAGGGTTCCAGGCCACCCCAGGATACGGGGGAGGTGACTCCGGATTGGGAATTACGTTTCCGATACTCCCTCCCAATAAAGGATCGGCCAACTCATAACTTAAAGAATCTCCGTCTGGATCAAAAGCGCTATGATCGAAGCTAAGTGTGTTTTGAGCGCATAATACCAAGGGCGGATAATTAATGAATCGGGCACCTTGGTTATAGGTTGGTATTAGATCCGAACCTGGAATAAACGTAGTTAATGTTATCCCGTTGTTTCCCGGATCTACAATGTTATCGATGTTATTCGCCCAGCAACAGCGTTGGTAGGATATGTGATAACCGAGGGGATTAAAGGGAAGCTGCACCGTATCGATGTAAATTCCTTTTTCCACACAAATGTTATCAGGTGGGGTTACACAAGGATCGTCATAAACTACCGGAAGAATCGAGCTGCTCAAGAGCGAAACCACATACTCACCATAGTAACTTCCGTCACCCGAAAAAATGGTGTATACCAAGGGGTCATCATAAGCCGTTAGACTGTTGCAATCTCTATAAATTTCAAAAGTGATTTTATAATTTCCATTGCCTAGGGAATCGTAATAAATCTCTCCGCCTAGGATATGGGTTGCCCTTGCTTGATTGAATAAAAATAGTCCACAAAAAAACAGTAGTAGTGAAAGTAAATTTTTCATAGGATTGATTCGTAAGGCAAATATAACCCTTTCCGTTCGAAACACCGCAACCCGAACGTACCATTGAACCCTATGAACTTTAGGAAACAGCATTTGGGTGCTTGAACAAACAATTCGCGATGCCTAAGTTAGGCTGATCTTTTTAAATCCCTTACCTTCGGCTGAAATATTGCTTCCATGAAATTGCTGTTTTTCTTCACCGGATTCCTTTGGATAGGAATTTTATTTGGCCAAAAGGAAGGCCTATATTGCGCTGAAATCAATGACAAATTGCAACGCGAAGGTACTTTTCCTTTTGGGATAGCCTCTGGCGACCCGAGCGATGAAGGTATGGTCCTATTAACCCAAATCAATCCCTTCAAGGTGTTTGGCCTTACCACCGTAGAATGTCAACTAAGCGAAGATGAAACGTTCACCGAAATTTATCGAAAATTTCAAACGACCATTCGAATAGAGAATGCGTATTCCGCAAAAATTACAGCCTATGGACTTGCGGAGGGGAAAACGTACTATTATCGATTCATTTACGGTGAAGATACCTCTATGGTCGGAAGAACAAGGACGCTTCCGAAAAATCCAAAGAACCTTCGATTTGCCGTGGTAAGTTGTAGCAATTATGAGTGGGGATGGTTCAACGCGTACGAAGCCTTATCGAAATCCAAAGACCTTGACTTTGTAATTCATTTAGGGGATTATATCTACGAACATGGACCAGGAACCTACGGCGATAAAAAGCTCGCAAGAAAACATGTCCCCTCTAAAGAAATCATAAGCCTTGTCGATTACCGCTCTCGCTACGCACAGTACCGCATGGATCCTCAACTTCAAGCGCTACACAAGAGTATTCCATTTATATCGGTGTGGGATGATCATGAAATTGCAAACGATGCCTACGCCTTGGGGGCACAAAACCACCAAGAAGAGGAAGGCGCGTGGCGGCTTCGCAAAGAAAACGCTCAAAAGGCTTATTTTGAATGGATGCCCTTGAAGGACAATACGCACTATCGGGTTCGTCGTAGTTTCCATGTAGGAAACCTTCTGGATTTATACATGTTGGACGAGCGCCTTGAAGGCAGGTCTAAACCCATAGAATCATTGGAAGGAGCGGTTGAGAACAAGGAACAAACCATGTTGGGACTAGAACAGCGCACTTGGCTTTTGCGAGAAATGGAACAGCACCATGCGCGTTGGAAAGTACTGGGCAACCAGGTCTTATTTTCTTCTATGAACGTGCCCTCCAACCTCAGCGCGATCAAAAAAAGTGCTGATATGTGGGATGGATATGCTGAAGAGCGTTCCCTTTTATTGAAAACTTGGAAAAATCAATCGGAAAAAAACCTCATCGTTTTAACCGGTGATGCACATGTATCATTTGGAATTGATCTTCAATACGATGGCGAAAAAATGGGTGCAGAATGGGTTACACCAAGCATCACCTCCGCTAATTTGAATGAGAGGACTTCCAACCTTAACGCATGGCGGGTTGAACGATATTTAAAAAACCCGAGGATAAATCCTACCCTAAACTTCATCAATTTGCGTAGGCATGGCTACATGGAAGTAAGCTTGTCCGAGGAAAAGGCTTCGTGCTCGTGGTATTTTGTAAAAACACTAAAGCGTCCCTCTGGTAAATGCCGAAAAAAAGCCACGCGTGAACGCTTTTGGAGCACTTAATTAGCTCCTCAGGAACCAAGAGCCCTTAAAGTAAGGGTGAGATGGGGGTTCTCATCAATCCAATGAGAAAGGATTCCTTTCTTTTATTGTTACTTTTTCCTTAGAAAACCCCACCCTGTACACCTCAGTACAAGCATAGATTAATGCGCAAGCTACGAAGGCCAAACCCATCCCTCCTTACGTAGTTCTACGTAGGCCCCGATGTAATTCTACGTAGCTTCTTCTCGGTAGCACCTTGTAAATTGTAAGGGCTAATCCGTATTTATAGCTCGCACGGTTTTTATACCCTTCATCTTTGTCTCAACAAACTGCAAAAACAAAAGATTATGAAAACTACTCGCCTACTCCTCGCTCTTTTCTTCGGGATTTTTACTTTTTCTTTTCAAGCACAAACTGCAAAAGTTTGGGCCCAAATCACCGAGGCCAATGCCATTCCAGTTCAAAACGCGGATGGATCGTGGTTTTCAAGCAACCTCCCCCTTAACCAAGCGCTTCAGACGCTAGGCATTCAATCCGTGAAGCAAGCACTACCCGCTTCGAGAAAGGCAAAACTTCAACGGGTATACGAATTTGAAGCAAGCACTACCCTTAACGATCTTAAAGCAGGACTAAAAACAGTGGCGATCATCGAAGGAATTGAAAACGCTCCAGCATACCAAACCCTTTACACACCAAACGACTATAACATGAACGTACCTTCGGATTATGCTTTGAACCTGATTCATGCACAAGGTGCATGGGATATTACGCATGGTAATACGAATGTTGTTTTGGGCATCAGCGACCAAAACATTACCCCATTACACACCGAACTTCAAGGAAAAATTGTCCACTACGATGCCTCCAATACCTCCATTGCCACCCATGGTAATGCCGTGAGCATCTTGGCTGCCGGAAATACGGATAACCAGAATGGATTAAGTTCCATTGGTTTCAATAGCAGCATCGCCTTTTTTCAGATGAACTACAATGAAATTCTTACGGCTTCCTACTCCGGTATTCGTGTCATCAATACGAGCTGGACTTCCGGGTGTTTCTACAACCAATACGAACAAGACGCTGTGACCGAAGCGTATGATAACGGAACCATGATTATTGCAGCCGCTGGTAACGGAACTACCTGTGGTTCTCCCGATGCGCTTGTTTATCCTGCTGCTTATGCCCACGTTTTTGCAGTAACGAGTATCGGTCCAAACGACAATCACGAGCAAT
>CAIJTF010000115.1 GCA_903823565.1 uncultured Flavobacteriales bacterium | reverse complement strand
GGTTTTAAAAATGAAGGTTCGTTGCGCTTACCGCGATAGGGCGTTGGCGGCAAGTAAGGCGCATCGGTTTCGAGCACGATTCGATTAAGGGGGAGCTTTTTGACAACGGCGCTTAATCCACTGTTTTTGTAGGTTATGACCCCTCCCACCCCAAAATAGAAGGTAGGGTGTTCACGCATTATATACTCTGCTTGCTCTTCCGTGCCGGTGAAACAGTGGAAAACCCCCCGCAAAGAGGTTTTGGTGTAGTCTGATAAAATGGAGAGCAAAGGATCAAAGGCGTCCCGCACATGCAAGGCAATAGGCAAATTGAATTCCAAGGCCCATTCGATTTGTATCCGCAACGCGCTTTCTTGCGCTTTGAAAAAACCCTTATCCCAGTATAAGTCCATACCAATTTCTCCGATTGCAATTAAGTTTTTATGCTCTTTATCTAAAACCGTTTTAAACGCTCGAAGAACGGCCAAATAGTCTTCTTTTACATAGCACGGATGTAGCCCCAACATGGAAAAACAGGGGATTTTAGCCTTTGATTTTATCTCCAACAACGGTTCCCAAGATGCTAAATCGATGTTTGGCAACAAAATACACGACACACCGGCATTGCTTGCCCGATTAAAAACGGCATCAAGATCCTCCGTGAACGAATCGTCATAGAGATGACAATGGGTATCAATCATGAGTTTTGTTTCGGCGTTGTTCCCAATTCCATGCATCGCGAATGGCGTCCTCTACGGTACGCTTAGCGCTCCACCCGAGTAGGTTTTTGGAGGCATTTACATTCGCGAAAATTTCCGTAATATCGCCTTTTCGGCGTTTTCCTATGGTGTATGGCAGGGTTTTACCGGACACTTGCTCAAAGAGGCGGACCATTTCTAAAACAGAGCTTCCGCATCCCGTTCCAATGTTAAAAAAACACAGGGGGTTGGGGTCTGAAAAAAACAGACTCTGTACGTGGGCGTCTGCAACGTCACACACGTGAACATAATCGCGGATACAGGTGCCATCCGGGGTGGGATAGTCATCTCCAAATATGGTTAGAGAGGAAAGCTCCCCTGTTGCCGTTTGGGTGATATAAGGCAAAAGATTATTGGGTATTCCCTTTGGGAGTTCTCCAATCATGCCGCTAGGATGTGCCCCGATGGGGTTAAAGTAACGCAAACAAAGCGTTTGAAAGGGTACCACATTGCGATGAAGGTCTTCAATGATTTGTTCACCCATCCATTTCGTGAAACCGTAAGGGGATTCGGGCAGTCGTTTCGGCGTGTGTTCATAAACTTGTTTTTCATCCGGTTCTCCATATACGGTGCAAGAAGAAGAAAATACAAATTTTGGAATACAAAAATCACGACAAAGCCCGAGGATGTTTATAAGCCCAAGGAGGTTGTTATGGTAATATTTTAGGGGTTCTTCACAAGAGTCCCCTACCGATTTATAGGCCGCAAAATGAATTACTGCATCAAATCGATATTCCTGAAAGAGTCGGGTCATGGAGTCTAAATCACAGACATCCTCACGATGAAAAGTGTATCCATCCTTTACCAGAGTAGACAGTCCCTCTAGAATGAGGGAAGAACTAGAGCGCAAGTCATCCACAACAACAGGGTAAAACCCCTGTTCTACCAATGAAACCACCGTGTGTGAACCAATATATCCCGCTCCACCAGTAACTAGGACGTTCTTCATATAAACAAAGGTAATAATTATCGTTTACCCATGCGGATCATAAACCTTTTACATAATCGTTTGTTTAGTACTTATGGTGTATTCCTTTTTTTTATGGGTTTTTACCCTCGTTTACTTTCCTACAACGGAAACCAATGCACTTACCCTTACCGTAAATGTGTCAGGGTTTCCTTCGAATGCAGGCCAGGCTTATGTCGGTCTTTTTAATAAGGAAAAAGGTTTTCCGGAATTTGGGAAACAATACATAGGCAAAGTTGTGGCCATAAAAAACCAAAAATGTTCTGTTCAATTTACTGGGCTTCCCGCGGGAAAGTATGCTGTGGCAACCTATCACGATGTAAATAAAAACAATAAGCTGGATCTTAATTTTTTCGGGGCCCCGACAGAGGCCTATGGTTTTTCCAACAATGCTCGAAGTACGTTTTCCGCACCATCATTTTCGGAGGCAGGCGTATCTTGCAGCGGAAATAAAACAATTTCTATAACCGTTTATTAGCGCCATCGTAACTTAGCCTTCTATTTTATTAGTTGAAAAAGCGTACTTAAGGTATAGGTTTTTTTGCGCATGGAACGGCGGCCCTTCCGTTCTTCTATATTCGTTGCTCATATCAGAACTAATCCACCTTGATTTCACCGTGCCGCGCCATTGATAATCAAAAATAGATGAGATTTCTTCTTGAATTGCTGGGTCGAATATAGGGCTGGCCACTTCAATTCTGTGGTCTAAGTTTCTTTCCATTAAGTCTGCGCTACCAATGTAATAAAGCGGCTCCCCGCCATTCCCAAAAACCATACATCGAGCGTGTTCCAGGTAGCGGTCAACAATGCTGATTACGGTCAAATTTGGGTTCTTTTTTAAGTTTGTTTTTAAGCAACAAATTCCACGAACAATCATTTCTACCCGAACCCCGGCCGTGCTTGCATCTATAATCTTTTCGATCATTTGACGGTCGGTAAGGTTGTTGAGTTTTATTTTAATCCAAGCGTCTTTTCCGTCCTTTGCCAAGGTAATTTCTCGGTCAATCAACTGTATAAGCTTCCTGCGATAGTTTATTGGTGAAACCAAAAGATGGCGAAAAGTAACCCTTTCCATATTGTTTTCTAACAACTTAAAAACCTTGGAAACTTCAGCTACAATACGTTTTTCTGCGCTAAGTAAGGCAAAGTCCGTATAAATTTTTGACGTCCGCTCGTTGAAATTACCCGTTCCAATATAGGCAATCGATAAATCAGCCCCTTTAGAAACGCGCTTGATAAACAATAACTTTGAATGCACCTTTAAGTTTGGCGCCCCGTAAATAACTTTCGCCCCATGCTCTTTCAGCTCATTGGCCCATTGTAAATTGTGTTCTTCGTCAAACCGAGCTTGTAATTCCATTACCACTACCACCTGTTTTCGGTTGTAAATAGCGGCGATTAAGGCCCGCATTATTTGCGAATCCGGTGCTAAGCGATAGACATTAATTTTAATTTCAGTAACCAAAGGATCAATGGCCGCCTCTCGAAGCAAATCAATCACGTAGTCAAATTTCTGATACGGGAAGTGTAAGAAACAGTCTTTTTCTGTGATTCTAGCTAAAAGTTGACCCGCATCTAGTTTGGGATGGGCATGAGGCGGTTGAGGAGCAAAGAGTAAATCCTTTCGGTTGAAGTCTGGGAATTGTAGAAAGTCTTTAAAATTATGGTATCGTCCACCGGGAATGGCGTTGGTCGTTTTTTTTAAATGGAGACAATTCAATAAATACTGCAACAGGTCATCGGGCATAGATTCATCAAATACAAACCGAACAGGGTCCCCTTTCTTTCTCCTCTTGAGGCTTTTTTCTATTTTTTCAGAAAAGGACTGGCTCACATCGTCATCTAAATCGAGTTCTGCATCCCGGGTAAATTTAAACGTATAGGCGGAGATTTTATCGGCTGGAAGCGTAGAAAAGATATCCTGTAAATGCAATCGAATAATATCATCTGCCAAAATAAAATACGACTCAGAACCTTCTGTTATAACATGAAATCGAGCCTTTCCAGGAGGAATTTGAAGCAAGGCATAGCGATTGGCCAACCCCTTCTTTTGGATTTTAATGGCCAAATAAATAGCGTCGTCTCGCAAATCGGGAAATGGCGCCTTTTTATCCAAGATTACTGGAAAAAGCAAGTGCTTGAAAGCCTCCTTGAAGTAAAGAGAAGCCCGCCCTTTTAATTCCGGGGTTATACTGTTTTCGTCAACGAAATGAATCCCCACTTCGGACAATTTTTGAGTTAGCGTAGTATAACACGCCTCAAATAGTTCCTGTTGATTCAGGACCGTTTTACGTATGTCTTTATACAATTCTTCGGCCGTCCCATCATAACCAAATACTTTTTTTTGTTTCAAGTTGATCATTCTCCGAACTCCCGCTACACGCACCCGGAAAAACTCATCTAAATTATTCGAGTAAATCCCAAGAAAACGCAACCGTTCGATTAAGGGCACTTTTTCATCCAGCGCCTCTTGTAAAACGCGGGCATTGAAACTAAGCCAGCTTAATTCTCGGTTTATGGTCTTCATCGTTGAAAATCGCTTTTAATAAGGAGAAAGATAGTCAATGCATGTTACCTTAATGTTAACCAACTTATTCAAATTCAATTAAAACGCTTCCTTTATCCACCACAGCACCATCAGAAATTAAAATGGATTTTACTACCCCAACCCCAGTAGATTTCAAGGTGTTCTCCATTTTCATGGCCTCTAAGGTCAATAAAGGACTCCCTTCCAACACCTCATCTCCGGGTTTAACCAAGATTTGTATTACTCGACCAGGCATTGGTGCGGCAAACGACTTTATTTTGCGAGCCTTAGGTTTGTCCAGACCTAATCGATGAATCAACTCATCCAATTCGTGTTTTTTTCTTACGTGAAAAACACGATGGTTAATTTTTAAAACCAACTGTTTATCTTCGGAGAGATCAGACAACAGTTCGCCGTGATAGCGCCTTCCTTCAAAGGTAATGGTGAAAAAACGGGAATCGTCCCAAGTCACGCTAGCCCCTTCGGAGGACAAGGTGGGCTTTTGATCGAAAAACCAATTCATGGGCATTTAATTAAAGTGAATTTTAAATCCTGTGTGGCTACAATATCTTCCGTATGGTTGAATTCTTCGCCCTTTGTTATAAAGCAAAGGTCTTCCGCTAAGACCTCTTCCGACAAGTAATCCGCATATTGTTGTATTCCTAAAAGCACCTCCTCGGAAGCCCAATAGTTTACCACAATGCGGTCCGTAACGTCAAATCCATCTTCCTTGCGCGCATTTTGTACCCGATTTACCACCTCTCGAGCCGTCCCCTCTGCTTTTAACGCTGTCGTTAAGGCTACATCTAATGCGATGCTTAAAGGACCATCGGTTGCAACGGCCCACCCAGGAACGTCCTTCGTTTGGATTTCCACGTCGTCCAACGTTAGTATAACGGGTTCTCCATTAATTTCAAAAGCAGCGCCATTATTGGATTCAAACGCCTGTATTTGTGACGCATCTAATCCGGCAATCCAAGAGGCGATGGCTTTCATGTGAGGACCATACTTAGGACCGATGGTTTTGAAGTTAGGCTTAATTTGCTTTACTAAAACCGAGGCGTCCATCCATTCCACTGCCTTAACATTGACCTCTGATTGAATCAGCGGAGCTATTCGTTCAACTTGACTTTTAATAGGCTCGGGCATCGTTGGAATTAGAATGCGGCTCAAGGGCTGTCGGACCCTAATTTTTTCTTTTTTTCTCAAGCTTAACGTCATGGAAGTTATGCGCTGCGCTAAATCCATTTCTTCTTCCAAAACCGATTGAATATGGCGAGGGTCTGATAAAGGGAAGTCTTCCAAATGTACCGATTCTGCCTCTTGACCTCCCGTTAAATCTAGGTATAAACGGTCCATATAAAAAGGCGCAATGGGAGCGGCTAAAATACTAATCGTTTTCAAAGCCGTGTAAAGCGTAGTATATGCTGCACGTTTGTCTTTGGCATCATCGTTTTTCCAAAACCGTCGTCTACCTAGACGAACATACCAATTTGAGAGGTGGTCGCACACAAATTCTTGAAGAAGCCTTCCAGCATTGGTTGCGTCGTATTGATTATAGGCTTCGTCTACGTTTTTAATTAAACTATGAAGCCGTGAAAGAATCCAACGATCCATTTCAGGGCGTTCTGAAACTGGGACCTCTTCCTTCCCGAATGTAAAAGCGTCAACATTCGCATATAGCGCAAAGAAGGAATAGGTGTTGTATAGCGTGCCAAAGAATTTTCGTTGCGTTTCTTTAATCCCTTCTTCGTCAAATTTTAAATTATCCCAAGGCTGTGCATTGGTCAACATATACCAACGCGTGGCGTCGGGTCCATAAGTGGATAGCGTATCAAATGGGTCTACGGTATTCCCTAATCGCTTCGACATTTTCTGCCCATTTTTATCCAGAACCAACCCATTCGAAACAACCGATTTATAAGCTACTTTTCCGAACACTAAACCCGAAATGGCATGAAGGGTATAAAACCACCCCCGGGTTTGATCAACCCCTTCGGCGATAAAATTGGCGGGATAATGGCTCCCTTCGTCAATGTAGGATTTGTTTTCAAAGGGATAGTGCCATTGAGCAAAAGGCATCGCTCCCGAATCAAACCAAACATCCATTAAATCAGCCTCGCGTCGCATGGGTTTTCCGGAAGGAGAAACTAAAGTTATTTCATCCATCTTGTGTTTATGAAGGTCTAACAAGGCGTAATTTGCTTCACTCATGTTTCCAACTTCAAAGCCACTAAGTGGATTCGAGTCCATTATTCCAAAAGATACCGCATCCTCACAGGCGCGAAACAGTTCCTCCACGGAACCAATACAAATACGCTCCTCCCCGGAGGCAGTACTCCAAATGGGAATGGGAACACCCCAATACCGAGAGCGTGACAAATTCCAATCGTTTGCGTTTTCTAGCCATTTTCCGAAGCGCCCTGTTCCCGTAGATTCTGGCTTCCAATCAATGGTTTCATTTAATTTAACTAAGGTTTGTCTATGATTGGATACCCGGACAAACCAAGAGTCTAGCGGGTAATATAAAATGGGCATATCGGTCCTCCAACAATGCGGATAACTGTGCTCATATTTTTCTACATGAAAAGCAAGCCCCCGTTCTTTCAACAGGATCGCAATTTCAACATCAACAGACTTTTCAGGAACCTCATGAGGCTCATAATATTCGTTCTTTACAAACTTCCCCGCGAAGGGACCAACCTCCGGTCTAAAACGGCCCTGTAAGTCAACCAACGGAACGGGGATACCTTCCTCATTCAATATAAGCATTGCGGGAACACCCGCCTCATGAGCTACGCGAGCATCATCTGCGCCAAAGGTGGGCGCGGTATGCACGATTCCCGTACCGTCTTCGGTGGTAACAAAACTTCCCCCAATGACGCGAAAGGCAGAATCGGCCCCTTCGTGCGGTTGACAATAAGGGAGTAATTGTTCATATTTTAAACCAATTAATTCCTTTCCTTTACAGGATGTTTCTACAAAGAAGGGAATTGCCTTTCGATCGTCTGTCAAGTTTAATTCCTCCAGCGCAGATACGGATTGAAACCCTTTTCCGAATAGAGAGGAAACCAATGTGCTTGCGCAGACTACGGAAATTGGAACGAAGGTGTAAGGATTAAACGTGTGGACCAAAGCGTAATCAATCTCAGGCCCCACAGTAAGCGCTGTATTAGAGGGCAAAGTCCAAGGAGTAGTTGTCCAGGCAATAAAATATCGGTTGTCAGAATAATTGCCCCACGGATTGGATTGGTTGGGAAGCCATTTAAATTGCGCGACAACCGAGGTGTCTTTTACCGTTTTATAACAACCGGGTTGATTTATCTCATGTGAGGAGAGACCGGTTCCCGCTTTTGGCGAGTAGGGCTGGATGGTATACCCCTTGTACAACAACTCCTTTTTATACATTTCAGATACAAGCCACCAAACCGACTCCATGTATTTGCTGCTGTAGGTAACGTAGGGTTCGTTCATGTCGACCCAATACCCCATTGTTTTGGTTAGGCGATTCCAAACATCGGTATATTTCATAACCGCCTTTCGGCATTGGGCATTATAATCATCAACCGAGATTTTGGTGCCGATATCCTCCTTTGTAATCCCCAATAATTTTTCCACGCCTAGCTCTACCGGAAGCCCGTGAGTATCCCACCCCGCCTTTCGATGAACCCGAAATCCTTTCAAGGTTTTGTAGCGACAAAAGGTGTCCTTGATGGCTCGTCCCATAACGTGATGAATGCCAGGCAATCCATTCGCAGAGGGAGGACCTTCATAAAAAACGAAGTTTCCTTTTTCCCCTTTTTGTTCAATGGATTTTTTGAAAACATCACGCTCCTCCCACAGGGTTAATAATTCCTCTGCGATGGAGGGTAAATGCAAGCCTTTGTATTCCCTAAAACCCATGATTGGTCGGTTTATTTAGCCCCAAAAGTACGAAGAAAACCCCAAAAAAAGGAGCGGAAATCTATTCATTAACATGCATAATCTTTTGTAGTTTTGTTGTAAAAAATGAAATCAACACTCCTTATAATTCTTTTGGGGACGATCTTTAGCAGTTTTTCACAGCCCTTTACACTGCCCAAATTACCCTTCTCGTACCAAGAGTACGCACCTTACATCGACGCGCAAACGATGGAGATACACCTTACAAAGCATCATCAAGCTTATGTAAACAACCTCAACAAAGCGATTAAGGACACCCGATTTGCTGGCATGGGACTAGAGGACTTGTTGATGGAATTAAGGCTTGAGGATGGGGAGGCAATACGGAATAATGCAGGCGGCCATTACAACCATTCCCTATTTTGGAATGTGTTGGCGCCACCGGCAAAACAAGGAAAGGCCCAAGACCGATTCCTTACCGCAGTTCAACAGGATTTCGGCAACCTAGACTCCTTAAAAAAGGAAATGAATAAGGCGGCAATGACACGGTTTGGCTCAGGGTGGTCATGGTTAATTGTCACCCCGAAAGGGTCGCTTTCGGTGGTTTCTACTCCAAACCAAGACAACCCATTAATGAACCTCGGCGCTGATAGAGGAATCCCAATTTTAGGCATTGATGTTTGGGAACACGCATACTACCTTAACTATCAAAACCGTCGAGCGGATTACTTGACGGCCGTTTGGTCCTTGGTCGATTGGTCTAAGGTTTCCGAGAACTTTGACAACGCTAAAGCCAATGAAACAAGGCTTATGAAGCTCGTGTCCACTAAAAAAGGAAAAAAAAGGAAGCAATAATTCATCGTTTAGGGCCTTGGATAATTACAAGGGAACTTTTTGGTTAACTCTTCGTAAGCAACGTCAAACGATTCGGTAGATGAGCCACCAACTTACGAAAGATTTTCTTCATGAAATTCGTTCGCGCATAGCCAACGATGATTCCTCTTGGCTAAAAGAAGAGGTTCTACATCTCCACTATGCCGATATTGCCGAAATCCTCGATGAGCTTTCCAATGAGGAAGCCAAATACGTTTACTACCTCGTAGAAGACGAAGATTTACAAGCGGATATTTTAATGGAATTGGATGAAGAGGTTCGAGACCGCTTCATTTCCTCCTTGTCCACAAAAGAAATTGCGGACCAGCTTGAAAACCTAGATTCGGACGACGCGGCCGATATCTTAGCCGACCTTTCCAAGGAACAAATCCATGAAGTCATTTCCCAAATGGAAGATGACGATGCCGCGGAGGATATTGTTGATTTGCTAAATTATGCAGAGGACACCGCAGGAGGACTCATGCAGAAAGAGTTTTTTCAAGCCCACGTAGAATGGACGGTTAGACGGGCCTTGATAGAGCTTCGAAAACAAGCCGAAGACGTCGAAAAAGTATATAACATCTTTGTGGTCAATGAATCCGATCAGCTGGTAGGGGTGCTGTCCCTAAAACGCCTCCTTTTCGCAGACACAAAAACCACCATAGAGGAATTATACCAGTCTAAGAACATCATTAAAGTCAAAACGAGCGACACCGCCGAAGAAGTGGCCCGAATCATGGAAAAATATGACCTAGTGTCTATTCCGGTCGTGGATTATCAAAACAAATTGGTCGGTAGAATCACCCTTGATGACGTGGTTGATTTTATTCGGGAGGAGGCAGACAAAGACTTTAAAATGGCCACCGGTATTAGTGAAGCGAGCGATGGAAGCGCAAGCCTCTGGAAAGCGGGGTTTTCAAGGCTTCCATGGTTAATCATCGCTATGATTGGAGGAACCATTGGGGCTAAAGTAATTGCTGGGTTTGAAGTTGGGATTTCTAAAATTCCAGCGCTCGCCTTTTTTATTCCCTTAATTACGGCTATGGGGGGGAATGTTGGCGTTCAATCTTCGGCTATTGTGGTTCAAGCCATCGCGAAAGGAGACATAGGACTTAAAAGGGTTTTCCCAAGACTCGCCAGAGAGGCAGGAATAGGATTGATGAATGGTTTGATTTTGTCCGCATTGATTTTTGGGGTTGCCTTTCTGTTTTCGAGCGTGGAGTTAGCTATTGTGGTAAGCCTCTCATTGCTTACGGTTATTGTTTTTGCCGCAACCTTTGGCACCTTATTTCCAATAATACTTCACCGATATCGGGTGGACCCGGCATTAGCAATTGGTCCTTTTGTCACTACGTTGAACGATATTATTGGGCTCTTCATTTATTTTAGCATTGGAATGCTCTTGTTTAATCTTTAGTAGCGCCAACAAGCCGTATCTTTGTATCGAAAATTTATAAACATGACCCAAGAATTATCGGAACACGAAATCCAGCGCAGAGGTTCACTCAACAAAATTAGAGCACTGGGAATAGAGCCCTATCCAGCACAAGCCTTTGAAATAAGTCATTTTTCAACGGATGTAAAAACCCGTTTTATTTTGGACGAACCAGTGAGCATGGCCGGACGAATCATGAGCCAACGCATTATGGGTAAAGCCTCTTTCGCAGAATTGCAAGATAGCAAGGGCCGAATCCAACTTTATTTTAATCGAGACGAGCTGTGTCCTGGTGAAGACAAATCATGGTATAATGAAGTGTTTAAAAAGCTGTTTGACTTGGGGGACTTTATAGGCATAGAAGGAAGGGCCTTTAAGACTCAAGTTGGGGAAATCTCTATTCTTGTTACCTCCTGTGTTTTATTGAGTAAAAGTCTAAAACCATTGCCTTTACCAAAGACAGATGTAGATGGAAACACCCATGATGCGTTCACCGATCCAGAATTAAGGTACCGCCAAAGGTATGTTGACTTAGTAGTTAACCCCTCCGTTAAAGACACCTTTATTAAGCGATCTAAGGTCTTCTCTTGCATGCGAAGCGCCTTTGAAAGACAAGGGTTTCTAGAAGTAGAAACACCAATTTTACAACCCATTCCAGGAGGGGCTACGGCGCGACCGTTTATTACCCACCACAATGCCCTTGATATTCCTCTTTACCTTAGAATTGCAAATGAACTTTACCTCAAAAGGCTTATCGTTGGAGGCTTTGATGGTGTTTTTGAGTTTGCAAAAGACTTCAGGAATGAAGGAATGGACCGAACGCACAACCCCGAATTTACGGTGATGGAACTGTATGTGGCATATAAAGACTACCACTGGATGATGTCCTTTACGGAAAAGCTCCTAGAAGAAATTGCATTGAACGTTTGTGGTACAACCGAATTAATGGTGGGTGAAAATCATATATCATTGAAAGCGCCCTTTAAAAGAATTTCCATGAGGGATGCAATTTTAGAACACACCGGACTGGATATCTCCGAAAAAAACGAAGAGGAACTTAGAGAAATGTGCAAAACGTTGGGAGTTGAGACCACGCCAGAAATGGGCGTTGGAAAACTAATAGATGAGATCTTTGGAGAAAAATGCGAAGGACAATATATAAACCCTACGTTTATAACGGATTATCCCATCGAAATGTCGCCGCTATGTAAACGCCACCGAGACAACCCTAAGCTCACGGAGCGCTTTGAATTGATGATCAATGGCAAAGAAATAGCCAACGCGTATTCAGAATTAAACGACCCTATAGACCAACGCGAAAGGTTTGAGGCACAACTTAAATTGTCTGAAAGAGGAGATGACGAGGCAATGTTTATTGATCAAGATTTCTTGCGAGCGTTAGAATATGGTATGCCCCCCGCCTCCGGAATTGGTATCGGTATGGATCGGTTGGTTATGTTGCTCACGAACAATCATTCAATTCAGGAGGTTCTTCTTTTTCCTCAAATGAGGCCTGAAAAGAACACGGCATTAAGTGACCTTGAAAAACAGATTCTCTCGTTTGCTCAACCCCAACCCCAAAAATTGGCAGATTTTCGCAAAGCCGTTGAATGTAGCAATAAGCAATGGGATATTAGCATAAAAACCCTTACTAAAAACCAATGGCTACGTGTTTATAAAGAAAACGATGAGGTTTGGGTAATCAAAACCTAAAAGAGGTTCATTATCTCCTCGAATGAAAACCCCTTTGAGAGCAGATACCGCACAATTTTTTGCTTTTTCTTCTTGGAGTCGCTTTCCGATGACAAACTTTTTTCTTTCTTTTGGAACCAAAGCAAAAGCCTTTCTTGGTTGCCTTTTTGATCGAAAGATTGAAGTTGCTCCTGAATTAGGCTCTCTGGGATTCGATGCGCCTTAAGTCCTGCGTAAATTTTATGGATCCCCCATTTTTTTATGGAAGATTTCCCCTCTATGTAGGACTGAACAAAGCGAACCTCGTTAAGAAAATTCTTTTCGTTCAACGATTTTAGGCAAAATAGTATAGCTTCTTCAGGGGCCCCCTTTCGCAGTAGTTTTTTTCTGATTTCAAACGGACTTCGTTCCTGGTACGCACAAAACCGCTCCATTTCCTGCAATAACTGGGAATGTTCGGTGGACATGGACATTATAGTTCGATGGCTTCCTGATGCTTATCAACAAAGGTATATTCCAACAAGTGAAAAGAAGTGTTGGGCGTAATCGGGATCCATTTTTTAAATTTAAAAAACCATCGCCATTGAATCGATCGAAAGATCCCACCTTTCTTAAAATATCCTTCTAGATAAGGATGTACTTGGAGGGACACCCCCGAAGCACCACTGTCTTGTATTAGAAACCCTAAACGGTTTTCAATCTCCTCCGCATATAAAATACTGGCTTGAATTTCACCCGTTCCATTGCACGTTGGACAGGCTTCATTGGTTTCAATCTCGGTTACTTCCCGAACCCGCTGCCGTGTAATCTCAACCACTCCAAATTTCGAGGGAGGAATAATATTGTGTTTAGCGCGGTCATTCTTCATGAACAACTTAAGTTTTTCAAATAAAACCCGGTTGTTCTCTCGATCATGCATGTCGATAAAATCGATACAAATAATTCCGCCCATATCTCGAAGTTGAAGAATTCTCGCAATTTCTTCAGCCGCCTCAATATTCGTTGCTAATGCATTCGATTCCTGGCCGTCCGCCCCTTTACGATTACCACTATTTACATCGATGACATGCATCGCTTCCGTGTGCTCAATAATTAAGTAACCGCCACTGTTCATCGGCACCTTTTTGCCAAAGAGAACTTTGATCTGCTTATTAATGCCGTATTTCTCGAAGATAGGAATGCGCCCGTCGTAATGTTTAACGATATTATCCTTATTCGGTGCGATTTGTTTGACGTAGGTGGTAATTTCTTCTTGTAATTCAGCCGAGTTCACATGCACATTCGTAAAATCCGCATTCAACAAGTCGCGCAAGATGGATGAGGTTGTATTAATTTCACCCAAAATCCTCTTGGCCCCCTGGCTCCCTTTTAGATTTTTGTGGATGCTGTCCCATTTTTCTAAAAGCAAAGAAAGATCTTGCTGCAATTCCTCGGTAGTTTTGTTTTCAGCAACCGTTCGAACAATGGCACCAAAGTTCTTAGGAAGCAACCCCTCCATTACTGATTTGAGCCGCTTCTTTTCTTCAGGAGATTTAATTTTTTGAGAAACTGAGATTTTACCCGAAAAAGGGGCCAACACCAAATAGCGTCCCGCCAAAGTGATTTCAGAGGAAAGCCTTGGGCCCTTGGAAGATATGGGTTCTTTTGCCACTTGGACAAGAACGTGTTGGCTTGAAGACAGTAAAGCATCTATTTTTCCGTCTTTTTTTAACTCGTCCTCTAACTTAAAATACTGTAGGGATGATACGTTTTGCTTGCCGCGCATTACATCCTTGGTAAATTTTTGTAAGGACGGAAATTGAGGGCCTAAATCTAAGTAATGCAGAAACGCATCCCGATCATATCCAACGTCTACAAAAGCAGCATTTAAACTAGGGGACAAGCGCCGAACCTTTCCTAAATAAATGTCGCCAACAGCGAAATCGGAATTGCCCCGTTCTTCATGAAGTTCAATTAACTTCCCGTCGCGCAACAATGCAAGCCAAATACCATTTGGCCTTACATCAACAATTAACTCTAAACTCAATAGAAATCTTGTAAATTAACGGCATCGGACATTAAAGCCGATTTCGTAAAATTTATTTTTTCTTCTTATGGCGATTTTTTCTTAACCTTTTTTTACGCTTGTGCGTTGCCATTTTATGTCTTTTCCTTTTTTTACCGCTTGGCATGATCTGTAGTGTTTATTTGAATTCGTGAAACGAAAATATATCATTATGTCCCCGTCGGGGAGGGCAAAGGTAAAGTAAAATAAATAATTAACAAAAGGTTTTATTTAACCTTCACCTTGTTTTTCACTTGTTCAACAAAAACTTTAGCGGGCTTAAAAGACGGAATGTTGTGTGCAGGAATAATTATAGCCGTGTTTTTTGAAATGTTTCGTCCAGTTTTTTGCTTTCTTTCCCGAACCACAAAACTACCGAAGCCTCTCAAGTAAACGTTTTGTCCTGAAGACAAAGATTTTTTAATAAACCCCATCATGGATTCCACTGTACTTGATACTTCATTCTTTTCTAACCCTGTTTCTTCGGAAATTTTTGCAATTAAATCTGCTTTAGTCATTTTAGATTGATGTTAATAAAGTTGGACAATTTGTATTTTCGCGGAACAAAAATAGCGCAGAAATCAACTACTGCCGTGGTTTTTACAAAAAAATAAAGGAAAAAAACGTAAATGGCTAGTATTCAGCACTCAATTTTATATTGGTTTGACGAAAATAAACGCGATTTACCGTGGAGAGAATCGAAAAATCCATATTCCGTATGGATTAGCGAAATCATTCTTCAGCAAACCCGAGTGGAACAAGGCAAGCCCTATTATGATCGTTTTATGAATCGCTTTCCTTCCGTCTTTGACTTGGCAAATGCCGATGAAGAAGACGTGCTTTTGGCCTGGAAGGGCTTGGGATACTACACTCGAGCAAGAAATATTCTCAAATGTGCTAAAACCATCGTTGGCGAATATGGAGGCAGTTTTCCAAAGGAAAGAGAGGAATTATTAAACCTTCCTGGTATTGGGGAATATACGGCTGCAGCAATAGCCTCTATTTGTTGGGACCAGCCCTACATCGCCTTGGATGGAAATATTATACGCATTGTTTCAAGGGTTTTTAATATCGACAGCCCTTTCAGCTATTCTTCCGGCAAAGCTATTTTTAAAACGATGGGGCAAGAGTTCGTATCCAAAGACCGACCCGGTGATTTTAACCAAGCCCTAATGGACTTAGGGGCCTCCATTTGCCTGCCGAAATCGCCCCGTTGTGATCAATGCCCAATCCTCGGGTTTTGTGAGGCGAAAAAGATAAATAAGCAACATGAAAGACCGGTGAAATTGGCAAAAAGAAAGCCGATAAATCGTTTTTTACTCTTTTTTGTGCATTACAAAAACAAAAAACTGGCACTAATAAAGCAAGAAAACTCGGGTATTTGGAAAAACCTTTACCTTTTTCCGCACGTGGAGTACCCCTCCGAGCATCAACTTTTGGAAGCCAAAGAAGGGTTAGATTCTTTCGTTTCAGGCATTCATCTATTGTCCCACCAAAGAATCCATTATGTGGCAATAAAGGGGGAGCGACTAAAAAAACAAGAAGACATGCAACAAGAACTGGTGTGGGTGCCTGTTAAGGACATAGAAAACCTCCCTATTCCAAGGCTCATGGCACATATTTTCGAAGTGTGGCCGAACGCGAAAACCCAAGATTAAAATGTACCTTTGTGCCCATGGAAATTAAGGGAATAAAAAAAAACACGGCCATAGATATACGTATCGCGGTCAAAGCAACGCTTTTTAAAGAAGGTAAGCCTTGGGACTTTGAGAAAACATCAGAGTGGAAAGTATGGTTGGCGAACGATTTCTTCTCACAATCTCCGGAAGAGCAGCGAACGTGTGGCAGTGATATATTCAAACTAATTAAAGACGACGCTGGAAGCATAGGTGTTTTTGTAGAGGAAGATCCTGTGTTTTTAATGGAGGGCATAATTCTGAGTGCCTATGCGTTCAATCGGTTTAAAAGCAACAACAAAAAGGATAAGGCCCCGTCAATTTCCACCACTACTGCCCTTTCAAAGGAAAATAAGAGGTATTTAGAAACCATTTCAAACGCGGTTTATTGGACCCGAGACATGGTGAATTTACCCGTGTCACACCTAAATGCAGAACAATTTGCAAAAGAAATTAAAAGTTTCTGTGAGACAAAACACTGCCAAGTTCAAGTGTTGTCTTACCAAAAAATAAAAGCGTTAAAAATGGGGGGCCTGCTGGCCGTTAACAAGGGGTCCGTTACCCCGCCCTCGTTTACCATTATAAATTATAAACCCTCCAATGTCATCAACCAACAACCCATTGTACTTGTAGGCAAAGGGGTGGTTTATGATACGGGAGGATTAAGCCTTAAGCCTACCCCAGGATCAATGGACTCCATGAAAAGCGATATGGCGGGAGCTGCTTTAGTGGCAGGAACGATTAGGGCACTTGCTGATTTGAATATTCCCGTGAATGTGGTTGGATTAATCCCCGCCACCGACAACCGCCCTGGCGGTGAAGCCTATGCACCAGGGGACATAATCACCATGTATAACGGATCTACGGTTGAGGTGCTGAATACGGACGCCGAAGGTCGGATGATACTTGCAGATGCCTTGTCTTATGCAGATAAATTTAATCCAGAATTAGTGATTAGCGCCGCAACGTTAACAGGGTCTGCCGTTAGGGCGATTGGAACTAACGCGGCGGTTGCCATGGGAAATGCCCATGAAAACGCCCTAAAAGGCCTTGTTAATGCTGGAAGCCGAACCCACGAGCGAATCGTTGTTTTCCCTTTTTGGGAGGACTATTTAACGCCGATGAAATCCGACATAGCGGACCTTAAGAACATTGGTGGGCCCGATGCGGGAGCCATTACTGCAGGCAAATTCCTTGAGACCTTTGTTAAACACCCCTATATTCATTTGGACGTGGCAGGACCTACCTGGCTTGATAGCCCAAGGGCCTATTGTCCAAAAGGTGCAACCGGTTATGGCGTAAGGCTTTTGTATGACTTCATTAAAAATTACTCAACATGGACCGCGATTCAAAAAGAAAACCGAAAATAGCAATTACCTGCGGGGACCCCAATGGTGTAGGACCAGAGGTTTTAATGAAGGCCCTGGGTGATCCAAGGCTATTGCAAGAGGCGACATTTATTGTTTTTTCCCCTGTAAGCGCGCTCACGAAGTGGAAAAAAGAGGAGGCCCCAATCGTTCAAATAAAAAACATTAATGAGGGCTCTATTGGGAAATTAAACGTTCTCCCGTATATCGAAAAACCCTTTGAGGCAACTCCTGGGGCGCCAACCCCCACAGGGGGCCGAGTAGCCTTATGGGCCCTAGAAAAAGCGAAGGAAGAACTTAAAAGCGGATCCATCGATGCAGTAGTTACGGCCCCCGTGTCTAAACAACATATCGTTCAAGCGGATGGGGTAAGTTTTGTCGGTCAAACTGAGTTTTTTGGCCAGACCTTTTCGAAAGATGGAGGGCTAATGATTTTATGCGGCTCACGTTTAAAGGTTGCCCTGGCGTCAACGCATCTGGCGCTCAAGGATGTTCCAAGCGCCTTAACAAAAGAAGGGATTCTAGGCGTTTTAAAGACCCTAGACAACACGCTTCGAAGAGATTTTAACATTAATAGGCCGAAAATTGCAGTGTTAGGGCTGAATCCACACGCCGGAGAAGCTGGCAACATTGGGATGGAAGAAATAGAAGTAATCTCACCTGCCATCAGCGCGGCTAAAAGCCAAAACCTCCTAGTATTCGGCCCTTATTCGGCAGACGGATTTTTTGGTGCTCAAACGTGTTTTGAGTTTGACGCAACCCTCGCGATGTATCACGACCAAGGGTTGACCGCGTTTAAGGCCCTTTGTTTTGAAGAATCTGTAAACTTCACTGCAGGGCTTTCTGTCATTAGGACCTCTCCTGGACACGGCACAGCCTTCGATTTAGTGGGGAAGAACATCGCCAACCCTGAGAGCATGAGAAATGCAATTTACATGGCCTTAGATGTGTTTCGAAACAGAGCCCAATTTGATGAGGTAAGTAAAAATCCGTTGAAAATTACCAAAGATAAATCCCCAACAGACGGGGCGGAATAGCTTGGCTTTTTGAGTATTAAAAAAAATCGACTAACTTTACACCCGCTCATTTGACCATGAAAAAGAAACAAGATTTCGTTTTGCCTTTCTCTGGGTTGAAAATGGGCCTTCATACCTATGAGTATGAGCTGGATCAGTCGTTCTTTGAAGCGTGTAAAGACTTTGATGTGACAACCGGTAGCGGAAACGCCATTGTTGCATTTGAAAAAAAAGAAACCATGATGCTTTTATCCTTAAAAGTTTCCAGTAAAGTTGAAACAAACTGTTTCCGATGCAACGAACCTACAGCCTTATCCGTAGAGGGAAAAATGAACGTTGTAATTAAGTTTGGAGACAATGAAGAATTTGAGGATGAATTATGGATTCTTCCAAGAGAAGCGTATCAAATAGATTTGTTTCAGCCGATTTATGAGGCCTTCATAACGTCTTTACCTACACGTATTGTACATGAGGAAAAGGGATGTAACCCAGATGTTTTAAAATATTTGAGTCCTGAAGAATCCAGCAGTACAAAAGAGGAAATTGATCCACGATGGAACGAGTTAAATAATTTGAATTAAAAATAAAAAAGAACGCCCATGGCACATCCTAAACGTCGAATTTCGACAACCCGAAGAGATAAAAGAAGAACCCATAAAAAAGCCGTTGCCGCCAATGTAGCCATTTGTCCCACGACGGGGCAACCACATCTTTTTCACCATGCTCACTGGCATGAAGGAAAGTTGTATTACAAAGGTAAAATTGTAGCAGAAAAAGAGGAATCTGCGGCGTAACCACGTAGAATGAAAATTGGCTTAGATGTTTCTGGTGGTGACTTCGCGCCAAAAGTTAACTTGTTAGGAGCAATCCATGCAAAATCCTTGTTGCCCGAAGACGTGAAAATCGTGTTGTTTGGAAGGCAAGAAGAAATCGAGAGAGAATTGGATGCCCTCGATATTAAATCGAGTGTTTTCGAAGTGGTCGATTCGCCGGAAGTTATTTCCATGGACGACCATCCCGCGAGGGTGTTTTCAAAAAAGCCCAATGCCTCCATTTCATTGGCTTTTGATCAGTTGAGCGAAGGAAAAATAGACGCTTTTGCTAGTACTGGTAATACGGGAGCAATGCTGGTGGGGGCGATTTACAAAATAAATACCATTCCAGGGGTTATACGCCCCTGTATCACCGCAACGATTCCATGTGCCAATGGGAAAAAATCAGTGCTTTTGGACGTGGGCTCGAATGCGGATTGTCGCGTAGACGTTCTCTATCAATTCGCGGAATTAGGAGCGCTTTATGCGGAACACATTTTAGGAATACCCTCACCAAAAGTTGGCCTGCTAAATATTGGCGAAGAGGAGTCGAAAGGAAATCTACTTACCCAAGCAGCATATCGGTTGTTAGCAGAGTCAGACACCATTAATTTCGTTGGCAACATAGAAGGCCGTGATATTTTTACCAACAAAGCCGATGTATTGGTTTGCGATGGTTTTACGGGCAACATTGTTCTCAAACAAGCGGAGGGATTTTATAATATAATTAAAGAGCGAGGAATAAACGATGACTACTTTGAGTTGTTTAACTTTGAAAAGTACGGAGGAACACCTGTTCTTGGTGTAAAGGGAAATGTAATCATTGGACATGGATCTTCCAATGAACTTGCCGTTGCAAACATGGTGCTTCACGCCTACGATGTGGCTAAAAATAAGCTTTCCGATAAAATTAAAAAGGCCTTTAAATAATGAATAAAATACATGCGGCGATTACAGGAGTGCAGGGATTTGTTCCCAAAGATGTGCTTAGTAATGAAGATTTGGCGAAAATGGTGGACACCTCCGACGAGTGGATTATCACGCGCACGGGCATAAAGGAACGGAGGATTATGAAAGACGGAGCCTCCTCGGATATGGCGGCACAAGCCGTTCAAGCGCTTTTAAAAAAAACAAATACCGACCCAGCTGAAATAGAGTTGGTTGTTTTGGCAACAGTCACGCCGGACTATCCATTTCCCAGCACTGCCAATGTACTGTGTGACAAAGTGGGGATGTCAAACGCTTGGAGTTTCGACCTTAACGCAGCCTGTTCCGGGTTCATTTATGCGCTTTCTACTGCATCCCAATTCATCGAAACTGGAAAATACAAAAAAGTTATAGTCGTAGGGGTTGATAAAATGTCGTCGATTATAGATTACGAAGATCGAACGACCTGTGTAATTTTTGGCGATGGAGCAGGAGCCGTTTTGTTGGAACCAAACCAAGAAGGCCTTGGGGTTCAGGATTTTATTTTGCACAGCGACGGTTCAGGAAGAGAGTTTTTAGTTCAACCCGCAGGGGGATCGATGAATCCAGCCAGCATTGCCACGGTTGAGAACCGGCAACATTTTGTAAAACAGGAAGGCAAACAGGTATTTAAATTCGCCGTAACGAATATGGCCGAAGTGTCTGCTGCCATCATGGAAAAAAACAACCTAACGAGTGACGATGTTGCTTGGCTCGTTCCACACCAAGCAAACCTAAGAATAATTGATGCTACAGCAAACCGAATGGGTTTACCCAAAGAAAAAGTCATGATAAACATTCAAAAATATGGCAATACCACGGCAGGCACGCTTCCGTTGTGTTTATGGGATTATGAAAAACAATTAAAAAAGGGGGACAACATCGTGCTTAGCGCCTTCGGTGGAGGGTTTACCTGGGGAGCAGTTTATTTAAAATGGGCATATAATTCTTAATTTAGCAACATGAATAACGAAGAAATAAAAGATTTAATCAAATTGGTTTCTAAGCTTGGACTTGGAAAAGTTGAGATAGAAAAGGAAGGGTTTAAAATTAATATTAAGGGGCCGAACATGGCCCCCCAAGTGATGTACACCCCAGCCCAACCCCCCTCGGCCCAGCCTTTGGCTCCGACGGCACCAGCACAACATGCTCCAGCGGCTATCCCTAATCTAGAACCAACCTCAGGGAACGTAGAGTCAGCCAATACGGTTACAATAAAGTCCTCCATGATTGGAACTTTTTATCGCTCCTCAGGGCCTGATAAGGCACCTTTTGTTGAAGTAGGTTCGGAAATTAAAAAGGGCGACAAAATTTGTATTATCGAGGCGATGAAGTTGTTTAATGAAATTGAGGCGGAAATCTCTGGTAAAATTGTCAAAGTGCTTGTAGATGACGCTTCTCCTGTAGAGTTTGACCAGCCACTTTTTGTTGTAGAACCAGCTTAATTAACGGAAATGTTTAAAAAAATCCTGGTCGCTAATCGCGGCGAAATTGCCATGCGCGTCATCAGAACATGCAAGGAAATGGGTATAAAAACGGTTGCTGTATATTCCACCGCGGATAAGGACTCGCTTCCGGTGAGATTTGCGGACGAGGCGGTATGTATCGGCCCGCCGGTTAGTGCCAAATCTTACCTTTCAATACCCAATATTATTTCCGCTGCGGAAATAACCAATGCAGATGCGATTCATCCTGGCTATGGGTTTTTATCCGAAAATGAAAAGTTTTCCCGCGTCTGTCAAGAACATGGTATTAAATTCATAGGTGCGTTGCCTGAGCAAATTGCCGCCATGGGAGATAAGGCAACAGCAAAAGCAACAATGATAAATGCTGGTGTTCCTTGTATTCCTGGTTCTGAAGGCTTGCTAAAAGACCTTGAAGATGCACGAGAAAATGCCAAGCGCATCAAATACCCAGTAATTCTAAAAGCCACAGCCGGTGGAGGAGGAAAAGGTATGCGGATTGTTTGGAAGGAAGAAGATTTGGAAGGGGCTTGGGATTCAGCGAGGCAAGAGGCTGGTGCCGCCTTTGGAAATGACGGCGTATACATGGAGAAATTCATAGAAGAACCTCGGCATATTGAAATTCAAGTTGCTGGCGACCAATATGGAAATGCCTGTCACCTTTCCGAAAGGGATTGTTCAATCCAGCGCCGACATCAAAAGCTGGTTGAGGAAACCCCGTCGCCATTTATGACACCAGAATTGAGAGACAAAATGGGGGAGGCGGCGATAAAAGCGGCTAAAGCAGTTAAGTATGAGGGCGTAGGAACAGTTGAGTTTCTAGTAGACAAAAACAGAGATTTCTATTTTATGGAAATGAATACCCGAATCCAAGTGGAGCACACAATTACGGAGGAGGTGATTAATTATGACTTGGTAAAGGAACAAATTAAACTGGCGGCTGGCGAGAAAATTTCAGGGAAAAATTACACGCCATTACTACACGCCATTCAGTGTAGAATTAACGCCGAAGACCCCTTCAACGACTTCAGGCCTTCGCCTGGAAAAATAACCGATTACCATTCGCCCGGCGGGCATGGCGTTCGAATCGACACGCATGTTTATGCAGGGTATTCTATTCCTCCAAATTATGATTCAATGATTTCAAAATTAATTGTTGTGGCCCAGACACGAGAGGAAGCGATTTTAAAGATGAAAAGAGCGCTCGATGAATATATCGTACAAGGGGTGAAAACCACCATCCCTTTTCATCAAAAATTAATGACCGACCCCAAGTTTATAGAAGGGGATTTTACCACAAAATTCATGGAAACCTTCGTTTTGTAAACTCAAAGGCAACCTTTGTAAAATACATTTCGTTTTTTCAGGGCAATTTGCTAAATTTATCGCATCTCGCCTACTATGAAATCTTTAGCTAATAACATTAGCACTTACAGAACTATTTTACCACGCCATGTGAGCAAGTTGTTGCTCCTGTTGTTTCTCTTGTTGGACTTCAGTGAAGCAAAGGCGCAGGCATTTTGTAATAACCCCTTAGGGTCCTTGGCACCAAACCTAAATTGGCAGTATGTTTCTCACAATGCATTGGGTTATTATACGTTCAATGCCACAGCAGGGTGCACCTATCAATTTACATATTGTAGTAGTTTCGCCCCGTCTGCATCCTATTCCGGAGATCCATATATAACCATTTCTACAGGCGCAACGAGCGGGGCAATTGTGACAAATGATGACTATTGTGGACTAGGATCCTATTTGTCATGGACTGCGCCCAGCACAGGACTCTACTATTTTAATGTTGGTAATTGCTGTTCACCACAGTGTGGTTCTATATCAACGAGAACCTTTGGCTATAGGTCAACGAATTGTGCGGGAACTACACCGTCTCCCACCGGGATCACTGCTTCAGCCACAACGATTTGTGCGGGACAAAGCACAACATTAACTGCCCAGGGCGCATTTGGAACTCAATTTTGGTATACGGGTTCTTGCGGCGGGAGCCAAGTTGGAACGGGCGGGACCTTAACCGTAACACCCAACACGACCACCACTTATTACGTTAACAACAACAGCAATGGTCAGTTTGGTGCCAATTGCGCCACAATTACTATTACAGTTAATCCTGCTCCGGTGGCACCAACCGTTTCTGGAAACGTGGTGTTTTGTGGTTCCGCCAGCACAACATTAACTGCCTCGGGTGGAGCAAACTATTATTGGTATTCAAACGCTGCCGGAACCAATCAGGTGGCCACGGGACCAACCTTTACAACCCCGGTGTTAAATTCAACAACAACCTACTATGTTTCTAGCGGTCAGATTGCTCCTCCAGTGCCAGGGAATCCAGTTACCTTTAATTTTACCGGTGGTGTTCAGACTTATACGGTTCCTGCCGGCGTTAGCGCATTAAACGTTGATATAAGGGGTGCTGGCGGGGGAATATCTGGAGGAATACAAGGGGGACAGGGAGGACGAATAACGGGCACCATTCCCGTAATGGCGGGAACTACCTATAACATAATAGTAGGTGGGGCAGGCCAGCCAAGAACCTATAATCGATCTGCTTCCGGTGGAGGCGGGTTTTCTGGTGTTTTGCAAGGGACCACCCATTTAATTTCAGCGGGCGGCGGCGGTGGCGCTGCAGGAGATGGGGCGGCTGGAGGCGCTGGAGGCGCTGGAGGCGCCCAGAATGGCGTGACCGCTCCTTGTGGAGCGGGTGGTGCAGCAGGGGTTGGAGGGCCGTCAGGCGGCATTGGGGGTAATGGTATTACAAATGGAGGGAATGGTTCAAATACTGGCGGAGGAAATGGAGGAAATGGCGGGAGTGACCGAGCGGCAGGTGGAGGAGGTGGTGGCTTTGGAACGAATGCGGGAGTTGGAGGAGCCCAAGCTTCTGTTGGAGGCCAGGGTGGAAATGGAGGATTTGGCGGCGGCGGCGGCGGCGGCGGAGGTGGATGGGGTAGCACGAATGCTAGACTTTCAGCCGGTGGTGGTGGCGGAGGTGGCTATGCCGGTGGTGGAGGTGGAAGCGTTGGAATTAATTGTGGTTCTGGCGGTGGCGGCGGTGGCGGCGGTGGCAGCAATTACGCAGACCCCTCCGTAACTAGCGTTTCAAGTACTGTTGGAGGAGGAGGAAGCCCAGGAGGAAATGGGCAGGTGATAATCACTCCTATTGGAGGAGGAGGAGGGTGTCCAAGCCAATTAACGCCTGTAACAATTACTGTAAACCCATCTCCTACAATTACGGTCTCCGGAGTAACCATTTGCTCTGGACAAACGGCAACACTGACCGCAACAACGAACATGCAAGGAGGAACCTTTAGTTGGTCCCCAGGAAATTTGTCGGGCGCCACAATTAATGTTGCACCGAATGCAACAACAACTTACACGGTCACCTATACCTTGGCAGGTTGTGGATCAGTTACCGCTTCAGCAACGGTAACCGTTAATCAATCGCCTTCCGCTCCCACTTCAAGTGGCGTTACCCTATGTGGTCCGGGCTCAACTACGCTTTCCGCTACAGGAGGTCAAAACAATAATTATACATGGTATTCAAATTCAAACGCAACCGGTCAATTGGGAACGGGACCGAATTTTACTACTCCTACCCTTTCCACCACCACTACGTATTATGTCGGCACCATGAGCCAGGGGGGAAATACTACGGGTACTCAAACGTTTAACTATACAGGTGCCCCACAATCGTTTATTGCTCCCGCTACTGGCAACTATACCTTAACGCTTTATGGAGCTCAAGGGGGTAACGGACTCAACACAACAGGCGGATTAGGTGGCCAGGCCACAGGGTCTTTAGCCCTAACCGCCGGACAAACCATAAGCGTATATGTTGGTGGCAAGGGTGGAAATGCCGGTGGCGTGGTAGGTTGGAACGGTGGAGGGCAAGGGGGCTTGGATATTGGCGCGGGTCAACATGGGGGGTCTGGTGGAGGAGCAACGGATATAAGGGTCGGCGGAACTGGTCTTGCGAATAGAGTAATTGTGGCTGGCGGAGGTGCTGGCGGTGGCCGTGATGGAGCTACAGGAGTAGGGGGAGGGAGTTCTGGAACGACAAGTGCAAACTTTTCGTCAGGTTACGGAGGAACAGGGGGCACTCAAGCTGCTGGTGGTGTGGCGTGGACACTGACGCGTGGAGCAACAGACGGATCTTTAGGTCAGGGTGGCAACGGAAGCACAGGCTATAATTCTGCTGGTGGAGGCGGAGGCGGAGGCGGATATTATGGCGGAGGCGGAGGAACGTCTACCCAAAACCACGGTTCAGGATGGTCTGCTGGAGGGGGAGGAGGATCTTCTTATATTGGGGGCGTTCTTGGAGGATCAACGACACAGGGCGTTCAGTCCAACAACGGGCTTTGTACAATTTCTTGGAATATTGCTGCAGTAGGATGCCCTTCCGCTCTGACACCGGTTACTGTTACAATAAACCCTATTCCAATAATAACTGTAAATAATGCTACTATTTGTGCAGGCCAACCCGCAGCCTTAACAGCAACATCTTCAGTTGCGGGGGGGGCTTTTACATGGTCCCCAGGTGGTCAGTCTGGCGCATCAATCACCGTTTCTCCGAATACAAATACCACCTACACTGCGACATACACCCTTGCGGGATGTCCCCCAACCACAGGGACAGGAAACATTACAGTCACGCCCCTTCAACCAATTACAGGAACTTTAAACGCGTGCATTGGACAATCCTCTCAACTTGCAAACGCGGTCACGCCCGGATCATGGGTTAGTTCAAACCAAGGTGTGGCGACAGTAAATGGAACAGGATTAGTTTCGGGCCTTTCTCCCGGAACAACGACCATTACCTACAACGCTAACAACGGATGTAGTACTACATCTCAGTTTGTGGTAAATGCTCTTCCTGTAGCGTCGACCACGCAAGTGAACGTATTGTGCTTTGGCAACAGCACAGGCTCGATAGACCTAACGGCAACCGGGGGTACTTCACCGTACACGTATGCATGGAGTAACAACACGACCCAAGAAGATCCTACGAACCTAGCTGCCGGCACGTACTCGGTAACAGTAACGGATGCAAACGGCTGTACGTCTCAAACGAGTGTAACGATAACCCAACCCCAGGGAGGTTTAAGCTTAAGCACCACACAAGTGAACGTATTGTGTTATGGCAACAGCACGGGATCGATAAACCTAACAGCAACGGGCGGCACC
>CAIJTF010000114.1 GCA_903823565.1 uncultured Flavobacteriales bacterium | reverse complement strand
CGGCGATAGGAAGGATAAATCTGAATAAAACCCTTCGTTGAGGACTTCAAAATTCCCATTAAAGACTAAATTATAATTGAGATCATTTGTGGAAACCAAATAGGTTGTAGTGTTGCTCGGACTAACGGTGATTGTATCTTGTACAGGCACCTGTAACGTTGGATCAGAAGGCGTGGCCATCCAAAGGTAATTGGTAGTTGTTCCTCCTGAAACACTGATCGAAAGAGGGCTGTTCGGACAAATGGTTGTATCGGAAGGATTGGTTGATAAAAAATCATTGGGAAAAACAACAAGATTATTTATGGTTTCCGTAGTACCATTGGCATCGCTTACTGAAACGACATAAGTGCCTGATGGAATGCCTTCGAATATTCCGTTGCTAGTGGTCATAGCGATACCATTTCCACTCAGCATAAAACTGTAGGGGGGAACTCCCCCTTTCGGATAACAAAATAAACCTCCACTCAGGGAATCGCTACAAGAGGGGCGCGTTGTTGATGCTTTTAGCAATAGGGGGTCTCCTGTGGAAAAGAGACTGAGGTCATCCATAGCAAAATCATTCCCAACAGTAGAAAGGTTTGTGTTGTATAGTTGAATCCCAACGCAGGTAGCGGTGGCTTCGAATTGAATCTGATACCCTTGCCATCCCATAGCAGGAAGTGGAGCAAGGCTTGAGGCACTCAAAACTTGAACGTTTGTGGCATTCGTAAAATTTGCTTGAACGTTGGCTTGGGTGCTACTTCCTGTAACATTGGCTGAAATGGATCGAAGCCAAAACGAGAATTGATAGGTATTTCCAGGAACGAGTCCACAGACTCCATTTCCAACACTTCCGGCTTGCCAAAATGGTTGATTCCCGCCAATGGTTCCTCCATCGATGACTAACATATTACCCGTACCCGTCGTATGGTCGTTTAGCGACAAAAAGCCAGCGTTAAAAAGCGATGGATTTTGGACCGTAGTTATATCACCTGGATTGGTTATACCTGAGTAGGGTGGGGAGAGAAAAGCGTATCCTTGACCATTAATGTTAAACCCAACACCAACGCCACCCAATTCAAAATCACCGTTATAAATAAAATTTTGTCCAAAAAAATGGAAGCAGATTAGGGTGAAAGAAAACAGCAGGCAATTTTTCACAGCCTAAAAATACCATGATTTACAAAGCAACCACGGTGAAAGGCGATTAAGTTTTTACGCACCAATGTTAATAAACTAGTCCATGCAAGAACATGGTGGATCTATGTAAAAGGTGCAATGGGAAAAATCTTTTACCAATTTACGATGGAGTTCATGTCCATACATGACCCCTTGCAAATCCAAAACCTTTAAATTGGGTAAGGAATTTACTTTCTCCGACAGGGAATTAATAGCATTATCATGTAAGATGAGTTGTTCCAGTTGGGTGAGATCTTCAATGAAATCAGGTACTTTTTCAATATCGTTCATGCCCAAATTTAGGACCTTTAAATTCACAAGGGAAAACAAGGCGTGAGGCATAGCGATAAATTTATTAGCGCTTAAATTGAGGTGGGTTAGCGCCAAAAGTTGATCAATGGAATCCCCGAGAAAGCTTAATCTGTTTTTGGATAAATCCAAGCGCTCTAAATTTCGACATTGGTAAACGAATGTTGGAATCTCCGTTAATTTTTCTCGGCTTAAATTCAGGGAGAATACACTGTCCAAAGGGACCTTTTCCAAATCTTCTAGCCGAAAGGTTTTCCCACGTTGGGCATGACTATGGTTTAGGAAAACAATAAGGACTCCTACGAACCAGTGCTTCATCTTTTTTCAATTGTTCAATTAATTCGGGTACCGTTTGAAATTGCTTTTCCTCTCGAATCCGGTCCAGAAAACAAACGGTAATAATCGCCCCGTAAAGATCATGATTAAAATCTAAAAGATGAACTTCCAAGGTAATTTTTTTATCCTCCGTCAAGGTGGGGCGCATTCCTATATTCATCATCCCGCACCATGTATTTCCTTGGAATTTACATTGTACGAGGTAAACGCCGATTTTTGGTATGAGTTTTTCTTCGCTGGCTAGAGCAATGTTGGCCGTGGGAAACCCTAAGCCTCGGCCTTGTTGGTTACCCCTTACCACCGTTCCCGTTAGGCTGTAGGCATACCCAAGGAGCCGGTTAGCCGTTTGAATCTCTCCATGGCCAAGGGCTTTTCTGATTTTTGTGGAGCTAATGATTATTTCATCCACATTTTGTGCTGGTATTTCCGTAACTACGATGCCTTTGGGCTGTAGTATTTCCTTTAACAATTCGACATTCCCTTCACGTTGGTTCCCAAACTTATGATCATATCCGAGCACTATTTCGGAAATATTGAGCCGATCGATGAGGTAGGTTTGAATAAAAGTTGCTGCGGAAAGTTCAGAAAAGGCTTTCGTAAATGGCAAAACCAATACATAATCCAAAGGCAAGGAATTGAGGCGTTCCATTTTTTCATCCGATACGCTTAGCATGGATAGATTTTCTAAGCCTAGAGCCTTTCTAGGATGAGGATCAAAGGTAATTAACATGCTGTCAACGCCTTTTGATTTTGCCTTTTCACACAGCGAATGGAGAATTTCTTTATGACCTTCGTGCACACCATCGAACGTGCCGATGGTTACCATCGGATGGGCAAGTGGAGGAAGGGAATCGATACCGTAAATTAACTTCATTTTGGTCGCTGCAAAAGTACGGATTCCTTTTAAACGAGGGGATTTTTAAAGTTTTCAAGTAACTTGCGAAAAAATTCTACTCATGTATCCATTAAAAACCTTGCTTCTTAGTCTTCTTCTGTCCGGATTTCAAACGTTGTTTGCCGACGAAGGAATGCTCCTTCCCCTATTGCTGAAAGCGTTTGAGTCGGACATGCAAGCGCGTGGAATGAAACTGACAGCCGAGGATATTTATAGCATAAATCAAGCCAGTTTAAAGGATGCGATTCTTCAATTTGGTGGAGGGTGCACGGCAGAATTAGTTTCCGGTCAGGGGCTACTTTTGACCAATCACCATTGTGGATATTCCCAAATTCAATCGCATTCAAGCTTGGAGCATGACTACTTGAAAAATGGGTATTGGGCGCGTAACACGGACGAGGAATTACCAAACCCTGGGCTTACAGCGATGCGCATCGTCCGAATTGAAGACGTTACGGAAGCAATGCTACAGGGAACGAAAGGAAAGCAAGATAAGCAAGGAATAGAGGCAAACATGAAACGATGGGTCGAAAAAACAAAGGCGGGCTCCCATTATGAGGTGGAGATCAAAGCCTTTGATTACGGAAATGCTTATTACATGATGGTTAAGGAGGTATTCTTAGATGTACGCTTTGTAGGAACCCCTCCGAATTCCATTGGAAAATTTGGCGGGGACACTGATAACTGGGTTTGGCCTAGACATACGGGTGACTTTTCCGTATTTCGTATCTATGTTGGTAAAGACAACAAACCGGCTCCCTACTCCAAGGAGAATGTCCCATACGCGCCGTTGAAACATTTATCTATTTCATTCAAAGAAAGAAAGGAAGGAGACTTTACCATGGTGTATGGGTTTCCGGGCCTTACAGAACAACACGTAGTGTCTGAATATCTCAAATTTATCATAGAAAAAGAACGCCCGGCCCGCATAGCCATGCGCGACCTTTCTTTGGCTGTAATTGACGAGGGCATGCGTTCCTCCGAATTAACACGAATTCAATATTCAGCCAAACAAGCATCCATAGCAAATGCCTGGAAAAAATGGATAGGGCAAGTAGAAGGCTTGAAAAATTTAGACGGTTTTGTCGTCAAACAACGCGAGGAAGCGGCATATAGAAAAATGGCCGAAACTAAGCTAGAATGGAAAAAATATGCGGATGTCCTAGATCGATTAAATGAACTGATTAAAGCCAAAAAAAATGCAGAATTTGATTATGCCATGGGTGTAGAATATTTTTATTACGGTCCAGAATATTTTAAACTCGTGCGTGGAATGGAAGAATTAATCCAGAATTATGAAAAATACCTTGAAAAAGGGGAATTGAAACAAGTAATTGAAAAAATGAAAACGAGCGCGGATCTTTTTTTCAAGAATTATAATGCTCAGGTAGATAAAGGGATTTATAAGAATCAGACCAATGCTTACTTCAAATACACAAATCAATGGGCTGCTATAACCAAAAACGTGAAATACTCGGTCACAGCTGCTTGGTTTGAATCGTATGTTCAATCCAAAGCAGACATCATTTATGGTCAATCCATTTTTACTGATAAAGCCCGTTACAATGCCTTTTTGGATGGATTCTCTGTAAAATCGCTTAAAAAACTTAACAAAGACCTTGGCTACACCTTTTTTAATCAATATTTCGCCCCTTTTCGCAACGAAAGCGCTATGGGTTATCGAAATTTTCAAACGGAAGTGAGTAGTTTAATGCAGCTTTATGTTGAAGGTAAATATGTGATGTTTCCGAATGAAAAACACTGGCCCGATGCTAATTCAACCTTGAGAATTACCTACGGACAACTAGAAGGCTCCGCTCCCATTGATGGCATGGCTTACACCGAGCACACGACGCTTAATGGGATGATCGCAAAAAATAAAACGGGTAATCCAGATTTTGAATTGGCTCCTAGAATGATTCAATTAGCGGCAGATAAAACCTACGGTCCCTACGGTCAAGATGGGGAACTTTGGGTTTGTTTCACTGGATCCAATCATACCACAGGGGGAAATTCAGGCTCTCCCGTCTTAGACGACCAAGGCCATTTAATGGGTCTAAACTTTGACCGAACCTGGGAAAGTACCATGAGCGATTATTTGTTTGACCCAAGCCGTTGCAGAAACGTGGTGGTGGATATACGCTATGTGCTCTGGGTTATGGACATCTACGCTGGGGCCTCACATTTGGTGAAGGAAATGACCTTGGTGAGATAAGTTTATCTTTGAAAAGCAATATGAAAATTACGCTTTTAACCATAGGGAAAACGCTGGATTTAGCGCTTAAAGAATTAGAAAATAAGTACGAAAAACGTCTTGTTCATTATGCACATTGGAAGCGTGTAGATTTATCTGAAATAAAAAACAGCACGCTTAATGAAGACCAACGAAAGGAGAGGGAGGGAGCCTTGTTTTTATCAAAAATAGAACCCTCAGATACCGTCTTTCTTTTGGATGAGCGTGGAGCTGCCTATGACTCTGTATCCTTCGCGAATTTTATTGAAAAACACCACCTTGCTCGTTCAAAACATCTTGTGTTTTGTATAGGCGGGGCCTTCGGCTTTAGCCAAGCGATGTACCAGCGTGCTAATGGAATGATTTCCCTTTCAAAAATGACGTTCACACATGAAATGATACGGGTAATTTTCATAGAACAATTATACCGTGCCCATACCATACTAAAAAAAGAAAAGTACCACCACTCTTAGAGTTTGGCTATATTTACCCTTACAATGAACCAAATTCCCTCGTTTTCGCTTTCGGAGTTGTTTAGTGTCCTTTTTTACCTAATGGTTTTGTTGTTTTTTGTAAATCGTACCCTTAAAAATTACGCCTTAAATACAAACAACACCCTTTTTTGGGGGGCGTGGGTTTTTAAGGTTTCCTTTGCTGTACTCTTCTCCGTCGTATACCTTTATATTCTAGGAGGTGGCGACATCAAAGCCTATTGGGATAGTGCCAATGCACTAAATGGTTTATTTAGCAATGACCCTCTTTCTTACCTTCAAGAATTATGGGAAACGAACCGTTCCCTTGGGATTTCATACCGTTTCAATTATGAAACCCAATACCCGCCAGGCTGGATTTGGCGGGAAAAAGAAGCATGGAATGCGGCTAAGTTAATTTCCGTTTTTTCGATCCTCACCCTGCATAGTTTTTGGGCCACTACCTTGCTGATATCTTCCTTTGTGTTTATGCTGTCTTGGCGGCTCGCTTACTATCTAATTCGTGTAGAACAATTCAACCCCAGAATGGTGCTTATTGCCCTACTCTTTTTTCCATCGGTTGCCTTTTGGTGTTCAGGAATTTCAAAGGATAGCCTTGTTTATATTCTTGTCTTATTTTTAATTTTTTTGATGTTCAGGGTGTTGAAATGGAATAATAGAGTATCCTTCAGAGAACTATTCCTCATCGGATTATCGATTTATCTGCTTTTTCAATTGCGTCATTTTTTGGCTTTTGCCATATTAGCACCCTTCCTAATTGCCTTGGCAACGCGTTTTAGCAACCGATTAAATCCAAGGCCTTTACTGTTGCTTTTTTTTCGAATTACCCTGTATGTTAGCAGTATAGTGCTGCTTTACTATCTCTCTAACTCTGAACAAACCAAACAGTTGATTTTTGAGGCGAATGTCACCCAATCCGATTTTAGTCAAAACCCCATTTATACGGGCGCTAAGTATACCATAGAAAATACCGATGGATCGGTTTTGGGTTTGTTATCCATCTTCCCTCAAGCCACATTTATAGGACTATACAGACCCTTCATTACCGACAATATTGGCCTAAGTTTTCTTCTTAACGGCTTGGAAAGCACCCTTTTGTTGGTGTTAACTGCCTTTACCCTTTTCAATGTTCGTATTTTGCAAACGTTTCGAAATTTGTTTAAAAATGAATTTGCATTGTTTTCCCTTACGTTTGTTTTGATTGTGGGTTTTATGGCAGGATATACCTCCGTTTTATTCGGTGTTCTTGTTAGGATTCGCTCCATTGCCCTTCCCTTTTTGCTCCTTGTGTTAACGTTTCGGAAACCAAAAGAAACCCTTCAGCCGTAAATAAGATGTGTGGAATTGCAGGTATCGTTGAATTGAAATCAAGTCCCCAACCGCATTTAATTCAACGAATGACGGATCAACTTACCCATCGCGGCCCCGATCACGGGGATTCCGTATCCTACCCCTTCCAAGAATATTGGATGGGTCTGGGCCATCGCCGCTTGTCGATAATCGATCTGTCCTCCCAAGCAAACCAGCCCATGGAATACAATGCTCTAACGATTGTATTTAATGGTGAAATTTACAATTTTAAGGCCTTAAGGCAAACCTTAGAGCAACTGGGGCATTCCTTTAAAACCTCCTCCGATACCGAAGTGTTGCTGCATGCTTTTCGAGCCTGGGGAATGGAAATGATCCAGCGTCTCAACGGTATGTTTGCCATTGCAATTTTTGATAAAGAAAATCATCGCTTAACCTTAATCAGGGATCGCTTTGGTGTAAAACCATTATGCTATTATCTCGAAAATGGCCTTTTCCTATTTGCTAGCGAAAGCAAAGTGTTTCACGTACATCCCAGATTTAAAAAGAAAATTGAACGGTCTTCGCTGGCAAGGTATTTTCAGTACGGCAATATTCCGGCGCCAGCATCTATTTTTGAAAACGTTTCACATGTGTTACCGGGAACCCTAGTTGAAATAAACACCCTCGACTTATCGCTAAACGTTACGCAGTATTGGGATCCCGTAAAGGCATATCAACAACCTACAGCACCTGTAGGGTTTGAAGAGGCCAAGGAAAAAACACGAATACTATTGCAATCAGCGGTTGCCGCCCGATTAGTTTCAGATGTCCCTGTTGGGCTTTTTCTATCAGGGGGTTATGATTCCGCAACCACCGCGGGTATAGTAGCGCCCCTAGTTCCTAATCTGAAAACGTTTACCGTTTCCGTTCCTGACGCGGGATTAAACGAAGGGCCAAAAGCCAAAGCTATTGCGAATTATTTGTCAACTCAACATATGGAGGTGGAGTGTTCGTTACCGGAAGCCCTAGCCATTATCCCCAAACTTCCCACGCTTTATGACGAACCTTTTGCGGATAGCAGCGCAATTCCAACATACCTCGTAGCTCGTGAAGCCGTAAAATCGGTGAAAGTCGCGTTAAGTGCCGATGGAGGCGATGAGTTATTTGCAGGATACAACCGCTATTTATACGCCCACAGAATACCAAAGGCATTATCGTATATTCACCCCTTTTTCCTGAGAATATTGGGTAGTGCAATGAAAGGTAGTTCAATAGGAGAAGGGTTGCTTGCCCAACGAATGGGTAAAATAGGACGTTGGTTAGAAAATCCTACGATGGAAAATTATATGGAAGCAATGACAAAACTCCACTCGGATAAAGAAATTTCTTCCTATTTAAAAGAAGACCTTTCCCTTTCAGAAATTCATCACCCCAAAGCTACTACGCCTTTAGGACAAATGTTATTAATGGATACCATTGGGTACTTGCCCAATGACATTCTGCACAAAGTTGATCGCGCCACAATGGCCGTTGGTTTAGAGGGACGTGAACCGTTATTGGATTTTGACCTCATGACCTATCTTGCTAGCCTTCCGGATCGGTTCAAATGCGATGGAAAGGAAAGTAAAATACTTTTAAAAAGCATTGCCCATGACCTCATTCCACCCCAATTACTCCAAGGGCCTAAGAAAGGTTTTGCAATTCCGATCAACCCTTGGATGCGTACGCATTTACGTAAACCAATTTTAGAAATGGTGGACCCACTATTTCTAAAGACCCAGGGAATTTTCAATGAGGAAAAAGTTCGTAAAGAAGTCTTGCAGTTTTTAAATGGAAAAGCGTCAAATGGGCTTTTTACGTGGTATTATTTTAACTTTCAAATGTGGTATCGGCAATGGATGCATTGATTAAGGTGAACATAACAAGACACACACTGCCTTTTAATTTTCCTGCGGGAACGAGCCGTGGCGTTCTTTTGAATAAAAAGCTATGGCTCATTACCCTTACCAGTGAAGGAAAAGAAGGAATCGGCGAATGCAGTATTATTGAAGGCTTATCGCCAGAATTCACAACGGACGCATCCTATGAAAAATCCCTTAAGGAGATCGTATTAAAAATTCAGAATTCCCAAATGAGGGTTGTCGATCTTTTTCGGAATATAGATGACCTTTTACCAGAATTGGTGTTTATGCCTTCCATTCGCTTCGGACTGGAAACGGCCTTTCGCTCTTGGCTTGTTAACGGTTCGAGTATCCTCTTCGATAATGCCTTTACGCGAGGCGAACGCAATATTCCCATTAATGGGCTTATTTGGATGGGAACTCCGGAACAAATGAGCCAAGAAATTGAACAAAAAATTAAACAGGGATTTCGTGTTTTAAAGTTTAAAATCGCCGCTTTGCCATGGGAACAAGAAAAAGCACTGCTGCACTCCGTTCGAAAACGCTTTCCCGCTAGCCAATTAGAAATTCGTGTTGATGCCAACGGTGGACTTTCCATGGAGTCTTGGGCCTCGGTGTTCTCCGACTTAGAAGCCCTAGAGGTTCATTCCATTGAGCAACCCTTGCCTCCAGATCAACGCGATGGTCTGAAATTAATCGCATCCAATAATTCCATCCCTGTAGCCTTGGATGAGTCATTGATTGGGTGTTTTAAATATGAAGAAAAGAAGGATTTACTAACCGAAATTATGCCTCCTTATATTATTTTAAAACCGAGTTTAATGGGAGGAATTAAAGGAATGTCCGAATGGATTTCTCTTGCAGAATCTCTGGGTATCGGCTGGTGGATTACTTCCGCTTTGGAGTCCAATATTGGATTAAATGCCATTGCACAGTTGACTTCAGAATACGCGATTAAAATACCCCAAGGACTTGGTACAGGGGGATTGTTCAAACAAAACTTCCTAAGTCCGTTGCGAATGGAAAATGGCTTTTTAACCTTTCAGCGCGAGGCACATTCAAAAACATCTTCACAACTCGTGTAAACATATTCGTGAAGAATCCATTGGGCTGCGATGGCTAATTGCGAGTAATTTTGCGAGCTATTACCAAATCCTGCAGCGGTGTTAATCCACATTTGTTTTATCAACTCCATGCTCCCTTCACGGGGTTGAATTTTCTTTGTTACCGCCGAGACATTTCCAGGGCCAGCATGGTAAATATGCATGACGTACAGCCTAAACCATAAGTCCGTTTCGTTATACGTAATACCGTGGGAATTCAAAATCTTTCGCGCTTCAGGAATGTAAAATGCGCGCATCATTTTCGCGGCGGCATAGGCGCTTTTATCGAAATCCGATCGATCATCACGTGAAGCATCAACTCTTAATCCCCATTTCCTCGCTACATCTGGCATGAGCTGGAATGGTCCGTAGGCTCCACTGACAGACTTTTTGAGCTGACCTGGGCTTTCTATGAGTAAAATCGCCTGAGCATACCAAGGATCTACCCCCTGTTTTTCAAATTGTTCTATTCCGCGGCCAAGTTGATTAAATACTTTTCCAAATTGATAAAAGTCGCTCTTGCCAGGAGTCACATAAATTTCCTCAGCTGCATTCAATCCGTACTCAGCCCGTAAGGAATCTTTGAAGATTTTTTTTGCCTCTTGACTTTTAAGTTGCCATGTTTTTGTCGAGATACAAAGCAACTCATGTCGGTTTTTGGCCACATTGACCACCGAAGAGTCAGGCGATAATTGCATTATTTTTTTCCAAAATTTTGCTTGAGGTAGAGAAGTCCATCCGTCTTCAAAGAGAACATCGGAACGCATGACCCGCATGACTTGAGCTTTGTGAACAACTTCTAACTGTTCCTTGTCCCAAACCTGAGAATATCCCGTAAGATAAGCAAAAGAAAAACTAGAATAAAGTAAATAACGAAGTTTCATAAGTGCGATAATACGTTTTTTAACTGAATTTAATGGGGCTGGTTACGATTCTTACCAACAGGTAGTTTTTAATAGCTATCTTTAACCATGGCTTGGCTTTATCGTGTTTTAGGCTTTCCACTTATCCTATTAGTGAGGATTTATCAATGGATTATATCGCCATTAAACCCACCCAGCTGTCGTTTTTCTCCCACATGCTCCAGTTACATGATCGAAGCCATTCAGGTTTGGGGACCGATTAAAGGCCTGTGGTTAGGAATCAAGCGGATTTCACGTTGCCATCCAAGGGGAGGACACGGGTACGATCCCGTTCCGCAGAAAACGCCTCCTCCTCAATAACCCATCCCCTCTCTGCTAGTACAGTTTTAAAAGTAATGATGTCAAGAAGGTTCGCAGAAACATCAATCCAACGGCTAATTTGAATGTTATTTCCTTCTGCTTTAGCAAACGAAGAAATAGGTAAGGCCATTGCCTCCTCCTTGCTTTCCGAGGTCTCCAAGTAGTTGAACCACTTCTTTAAGGTGTGAACACCCGGATTCTCGCTAATCGGAAAATCCTCGCTTTTTACCGAATGTATAAAATAAAGGCGTTTTTTGGCCCGACTAAATAAAACGTTTAATCGCTTATCGCCCCCTTCTTGATTTACAGGACCGAATCGCATATCAAATGTTCTATTTTGTTTTTTGCCATAACAAAATGAAATAATTATTTCGTCGCATTCATCTCCTTGTATTTGTTCTACAGTTTTTAAAAACAGCTGCCCTTTCGCCTGGGCCATTTCAATTTTCTGACGTTCGGATGGAGAAAACAGGACATTTATAGCCCTTAATTGTTTTTCAGAAAAAGCTACAAGTCCAACACGGTTATTTATAATACCAATTCGTTCCAACAATAACTTGCAGGCTAATTTTGCTTCTTCTATGTTTGATCCATCTTCATAAATGCCCTTTTGCATACAATAACTGTAAATAGATTTTTCCTTTGGAAACTTCGGTAATACCGTGAGTTTATTTTGATAAAAGTGCTCATTTGAGAATTGAATGAGATCCTTTTGTTGGCTTCGATAATGAAAAGTAAGGTGATGTTTAGGTAGGTTAAACGAAGCCTGATCCAAAAGCGTGGTTCCTAAGCGGTTACCCGCTTTGAAAAAAGAACTTGGAGCCATTTGCATTTCATCCCCGGCAACGATGACATGCGAGGATCGGTAGATGGTTCCCAATGAATGGGAAAGCAATAACTGGCTCGCTTCATCAATGATGGATACATTGAACCATCCCGCGACCAATGGAATGTCCATCGCTAAATTTTCTGGGCTACTAAACCAAATGGGTTTTAGTACGCGAATCCAAAGCATAGCATCTCCGTCCAATAGGTTTTTTAGAGAAGGAAAATTTCGCTGCCTCGAAAACAACTTAGCCAAGGTTCTTTTTCCATTTTGAAGCCGTTTTTTTAGGGTTTTATCCGAAGCGTTTAGCTGTCCATTTGGTGTTGATAAAAGGGTATGATAGGCATCAAACCGCTCCTTTCTCTGGATCAATAACCGTTCTGCCAATTGCCCCTGATTCCCCTGGTTACTATCAATTATTTCCTTTAAAATGGAGCCCTGAGAACTAAATACAAATTCATTCATGGTAGGAAAATACGCCGTAAATCTTTGCCAGTCTGAGGTAATGATTGCTTCTTCCATATCGTGTATACTATGGAAACTACCAAGAGCGTTTCGGACTACTCCGGGGATTTTCTCCCAAGCAGATAAGAACGGGATAAACGGATCAAAGGCTAAAAAGTACCCGATTTTTTCATACACTATTGCACTCGGTTCAAGGGTAAAAAAGTGCTTTAACTCCAGTATGATTTTTTGGATTTGAGTGTGGTTTTGCTGTAAGAAAATCCGTTCCCTAATCGGAATCTGCTCAAAAGCTACGTGAAGGTCCCCATCATACAGGAGGCTAAACGTTCGGTATGTGCTTATGTCCGTGGTAGGGTCGGAAAGGCCAAGGCTAATCAATTTCTGCAAGATCTCCTCCCGTTGTTCTGTGCGTTCAATATAGGACTTTGTTTCTACAATCAATTGAAAAAAATCGGTCACTGAATCTCTTAGCCAACGTTTTTTTGCGCTGCGTAAGGAGAAGGGTCTCTTCCACGAGGATTCTTCAAAAAGGCTCAGAAGACCTGAGATTTCCAATGGGGTAGGAACGATTCTCCACGCCATCAATGCCTTACTATCGTTTTTTAACGTCTCTTCTGTGGCCTGTAACAAGGGTATAAGACGATCGATCTTTTTACGGTGTTTCATCCACGGTAGGCAACGTTTCGCCAGTTCGTTGGAAAACAAATGGACCCACTGACTTTGGTTTTGCTTTTCCATAAGCGTCGCCATGTTCAGCGTTTCCCAACCCATATCCTTTAGTGCGTTATACACGCTCCTCCAGCGTAAACAATATGACTCATACGATTTTTGAAGGGTTAGTCCTGGATTCAAGGCGCTTAATGCTTTAATCCGTTCAAAGGGAATATCTGCCAATAAAGGCTTTATCTTCACCCATTGTTCGAAGGTGGGAAGTCCTGCATGAAAACTGCTTTTTTTAGCAGGTGTATATCCCGTCTCCTCCAGGAATGCTTTGGGACTTAAGGATCCGATTAATCCTGGTTTGTGATAGGTGTTTAATTGGCTTTGTACCCAATGTTGTTTTAAGAAGTTATGTGCATTTAATTCCTCAGTGATTCTTGGCTGATCAAGGATATTCCAACTTTGCTTGAGCGCACTTAAAATCGATTTAACGCTGTCTGATGATGACTTCATTAGCACTAAATCACCGAGACCACAGCCTGATAGCTTCTCCGCAACTACCTCCAAAGCCTGACGTTTTTGCGAGCAAACCAAAAGGTATTGGTCTCTTAAAAGAAATCGGCCAATCAGGTTGGTAATTACTTGTGATTTTCCCGTACCCGGGGGGCCTTGAATTACCGTGGGAAATTGTTCCGCCAACCGTATGGCATCAAATTGGGATTGGTCACAGGGCAACAAGGTAGGGTACAATTCAGCGGAGCTTTCCTTTGGAACCTTTTGGTCCCCGTCAAATAAAAACTCAAAAGGCGTGTAGTCTTTTTTCTTTTTTAATTCAATCACCTCTTTCAACAATGCATGCCGATACGGATGAAAGTTGCCAATGTAACGAGGGGCGGGTTCAACCCCATAGCCCTTTTCTCTTAACGTTGATACCAATTCCTCCTTTGTCAAACTGCTTAAGGTCTTCTCCTCAAAGGATAAGAGATGAATTAAATATGGATTAATCATCCAATCCTCTTCATGGATGTTCCAAACCACCGTTGATAAAATGGGGTTGGTCGTAGCTTGAAGTAGATGAATGAAAATGGGAATACATTGTTTTTTTTCTTCCTTCATTAGGGTGAGTAACCCTTCTGACAAACAAAGCGGGAAAATACCTTCCTCTCGATCCTTTCGCGCGGCCTCTTTTAGCATGAGATTTATGTGCGGTGTGAGGGATTCTACTTGCCCAATAAAGGGGTGTACTTGTTCTGTGTTTAAATGAACCAATGCATCGGATTGGTTAAACCTTGCTAACTCCAATTCAAATTGAATTAATTCATCTTCAATGAGGGAGGAAAGCTTCACGCCTTAAAGATAAAGCAATTATTTTTGTTGGTCAATTTCTCGTACCTTTAACCGCTAAATCCCTTATAATGAGAATACCTATTATTGGCATTATGCTCCTTTTTGTTTTTCATGGATGGTCCCAAATTTCTTTGAGCGTTTCCGATTTTGCGAATGCTGGAGATACCGTGCGCATTTCTCAGGCCGATGGAGCAGGATTAGATTTTGCTTCAACAGGCGCTAACTTTACCTGGGATTTTAGCTCCTTGGTAGCTAACAGCCAGACGTTAAAGGAATTTAAGCCCATTGGTTTTGCTTCCTTGTTGGTTTTTGGAACCTATGGTCCTGTAGCTCCCACTAATTATCGCGCGAGCTATTTTAATCCAACCAATGATTTGCCGCTCGATCAATTATCTCAGTTTTTGCCCGTTTCACTAAGCGACTTAAACCAATATTCTAAACGAATGACAGATTCTATTACTTCGCTGGGCTATTCCATCGCGGTCAATGGTCAGGGCGTACCTTTTAAGTCAGATACGATCGAAACGCGCTATAAATTACCCTTGAATTATAACGATTTCCATTACTCCCGGGGGTATACTTTTATAGATCTTAACCCCGTCATTGATTTTAAAATCAAACAGTATCGGCAACGAACCACGAATGTGGACGGTTGGGGTACCATAACCACCCCTAAAGGTACATTTCCTGCATTGCGGATTCGTCATGACATTGCTGAAATAGATTCTGTTTACCAAACGTTTTTTGGCCCTGGTCAATGGTTTGGAACCCCGCCAATTCAACGTGTTGAATACGAGTGGTTTACCAATGGTGAAAAGGAGTGGATTTTGAAAGCTACAGAAACCAACGGAGCCATTTCATTGGTTGAATACCAAGAGGATTACCTTGGGTTAGATGCTTCCGTATCCGAATCAGGCTTTAATGCCACGGTTGGGCCTAATCCAATAGAGGACGTGTTAGAGATTAATGCCGATATTCCCGTTTCCAAAGTGTTCATCTTTGATGGTATGGGACGAAAGGTCATGGAAACGACTAATCAACAAGGCTTTCACCTAAGTCTTGATGTACGTCACTTAGCGAAAGGAACCTATCAAGTCCTTTTGTTTACCGAATCAGGAAATAGAGAATTTTCATTAGTTAAATTCTAATTGTACTTTTGAGCAGGCAAATCGGTCTATCGCTGTCTCGTTTTACGGGAGGGAGGAAAGTCCGGGCAGCATAGAGCAGCGTACTTCCTAACGGGAAGGGTTCACTTGGTGAATACAGAAAGTGCCGCAGAAAATAAACTACCTAGGCATGTTCGCATCGCTAAGGAAAAGGTGAAAAGGTGAGGTAAGAGCTCACCGCTTCAACAGCGATGTTGTTGGCAGGGTAAACCTTACGTGCTGAAAGACCATGTATACCGGAGCATGTCCTGGACATTAAGAGTTGCTCGCTCGATTCCGGAGGGTAGGTCGATTGACGCTGGCGGTGACGTCAGTGCTAGATAAATGATAGACCGTTGCGTCACGTGTGACAAAACGAACAGAACCCGGCTTATGATTTGCCTTTTTTTTCAATAGCATGGATGCCTTAAATCATATAAGAGAATTATTATCCGTTAACGGGGATGCCGAAAGGGCAAAAAAAATGGAAGCGTATTTGAGAAATCAGTTTTCTTTTTTTGGTGTCATGAGCGGTCCAAGGAAATTGTTGCTAAAACAATGCAAAACGCTGCATTTAAACCATTTGAACCCAAAAGATAAAAGAACTCTTGTGGGTTTGCTTTGGAAAGAACCAGAACGGGAATGCCAGCTCTTGGCGCTAGAATGGTTGATGCAGTGGAGTCCAAAAGACTACCTCGAGTCGGACATTCGTTTTTTTGAAGAATTGATTTTACAAAAATCTTGGTGGGATACGGTAGATGGCATTGCCCCTAATTTGATTGGGAAATATGCAAAGCGTTTTCCGGATACTATGAAAAAAACACTTGTTCAATGGGAGTCTCACGACTCGTTTTGGATCCGAAGATCCTGCCTAATTCATCAATTAAGGTATCGAAAGGATACCGATTTGACTATGCTTCTACATTTCGTGCAGAAATTTAAGTTGGAAAAACAGTTTTTTATTCAAAAAGCAATTGGTTGGAGTTTGAGAGAGGTTGCAAAATTCAATCCCTCATGGGTTATCGAAGTGGTCAAATGCGAAAACCTATCTGGTCTTGCCCGTCGAGAAGCATTAAAACACATACTGTAATCGATGAGTTTCATTATTTTTGAACCATGAAAGGGTTTAAAAGATGCTTTGCGCTACTGTTCTTTTTAAAGGTTGGATTCATTTTTTCTCAATTATCCCCGAGCAATGGCGTACCTGCCTCCTCCATGAATCAGATTGCCATTACGAACGTGGATGTATATGTACGACCTGACCTGAAAGTAGAGAACGCAACCATCCTCATCGAAAATGGAAAAATAAAAAACGTTGGCAAACTTCTTTTCATTCCCGATGGATATGCCGTATACAACCGAGAGGGATTTACCGTTTTACCCGCTTTTGTAGAACTTAATACCGATTTGGGGGTTGAGAAAGCCAGACCAACCTACACCGGGGGTATGCCTCAATTGGAGTCTAAGAAGTTTGGGGATTATTATTGGAATGAAAGCATTCATCCAGAAGTAAATGCGGTTTCCATTTTGTCCTCACAGGACCAAGGATTACAAAACTTATCCTCCTTAGGTTTTGGTTTTGCATTAACGCACCAATCGGACGGTATAGTGCGTGGATCCGGACCCCTCGTCGCCTTAGGTCCCTTGACAAAAAGCGAGCAAATCATTGCGTCAAATGCCGCCATGTTTTATTCCTTTGAAAAAGGGGTTTCAAATCAAACCTACCCCTCTTCGCTCATGGGCTCCATTGCCCTTCTTCGTCAGGCTTTTTATGACCTGAGGTATTTTAGTTCCAACCGATCGGCTGCTTTAGGAAAACAGTCAATGGAACCATGGGCCCAATCCGTAGATAAACCCTCGTTTTTTCATGCTACCTCCAAATGGGATATCCTCCGTGCTAACAAGATTGCTTATGAGTTTTCAATGCCTTTCATTTATTTTGCGACAGGAGAGGAGTATAGCATTCTCGATGAATTAAAAAGAAACAATGTAAAATTAGTTGCCCCCATCAATTTTCCACAACCCTTTGACATATCCGATCCCTATGAGGCAAGAAACATACCGATTTCCGCATTGAAACATTGGGAATTAGCACCGTTCAATCTTAGGCTTCTATCTGAAAGCGAAATTCCAACAGCCATAACCTCTCGAGGTACTTCGCACGATACCTTTTGGAAGAATATCCGAAAAATGATTGCATTAGGAACGAACCAGTCTACGATTTTAGCGGCTCTGACAACCACTCCCGCTTCTTTCATCGGAATGGATTCGCTACTAGGGTCCTTGGAAAAAGGAAAATGGGCAAGTTTTAGCCTTTACGGGAGGGACCCATTTTACTACGAAACAACCCTTTATGAAAATTGGTCCTTTGGGAAAAATTCGAGCGTAAAATCTATCCCCGCCTCTGATATATTGGGAAGGTACCATCTCAATTTTAAGCACCATAAATATGAACTCATAGTAGAAGGTGACGAGTGGAATCCAAAAGCCAAACTAGCAGTGTATAAAGATGTTTTCGATGAGATTAAAAACATATACAAAAAAGACTCTTTGTTCATACCTACCACCTTTAAAATCAAAGAATCGGATGTGATAATGCAATTTGCGAACCCAGATTCTACCGATCAGATTTTTATGTTACACGGAAAGATAAACATGAAAGGGCGCATTTGGGAAGGAGACGTCATCGATCCACAAGGAAATTGGGGGCATTGGTCAGCGATTAGAAAAGTGCCAAAACGAGACAGTGTTCAACCCATAAAAAATGCTAGCGTTACCATCCCAGAGCGCTGGTTTCCAAACATGGCATACGGAAAGCCAACCCTTGAAAGCAATACCCCCATCGTTTTTGAAAACGTAACCCTTTGGACCAATGAAATGGAAGGAATCATACCCTCGGGATACGTTGCGGTAGAAAATGGGGTCATAAGCTATGTTGGTCGTGATAAACCGAATTATCCCAAGGGGGCAAAGGTGATTGATGGAAAGGGAATGCACCTAACTTCTGGTATTATAGATGAGCATTCTCACATTGCCATCGAACGCGGTGTTAACGAAGGGGGACAAGTCGTCGCCGCGGAAGTCAATATCGGAGATGTGATTTTCCCAGAAGATATTTCCATCTACCGTCAACTTGCCGGTGGTGTTACAGCCGCCCAATTGCTTCATGGCTCTGCTGATGTAATTGGTGGACAATCGGGATTGATAAAATTGAAATGGGGCAAAATGCCCGAAGAAATGAAAATTCAAGGGGCCCCCGGGTTTATCAAATGTGCCTTGGGAGAAAACGTTAAACAAAGCAATTGGGGGGATAATAATGTTGTTCGTTTCCCTCAGAGCAGAATGGGGGTTGAACAAGTCTTTTATGACGCCTTTTATCGTGCAAAGGCATACCGAAAGGAATGGGATAACTACCTTTCCCAGAATTTAAACGGAGCCAACAAGAGTAAAGCTCCACGCGTGGACTTAGAACTTGAGGTGTTAAACCAAATATTGGATTCTAAACGGTTTATTACGTGTCACTCCTATGTCCAAAGCGAGATCAATATGTTAATGAAATTGGCGGATTCACTCCGTTTTAGGGTAAATACGTTTACCCACATTTTAGAAGGATACAAAGTGGCCGATAAAATGCGAGAACACGGGGTAGGAGGATCTACCTTTGCCGATTGGTGGGCTTACAAATTCGAAGTCAATGATGCCATACCCCAAAATGCTGCCATGATGCAAAAACAAGGGGTCACGGTTGCGATAAATTCCGACGATGCAGAAATGGGACGAAGACTCAATCAAGAGGCGGCGAAAACCATTAAGTATGGAGGAATGTCCGAGGTTGAGGCTTGGAAAATGGTGACGTTGAATCCTGCAAAACTCCTTCATTTGGATCACCGAATGGGAAGCTTAAAAGTGGGAAAAGATGCAGACTTAGTACTTTGGTCAACGAATCCCTTATCCATTGAAGCGAAAGTCGTTTACACGTTTATTGATGGAGAACTCTTTTACAGCATGGAACAAGACGCCGTCCTCCAAAAGGCTAACCAAATTGAAAAAACACGGCTTTTATCCAAAATGGGCGAGCAACCGGTTTCGACAGAACCAAGACAAAAGTTTTTAAAAAAACCGAAGCGATTTTATCATTGTAATACCCTTGGAGAAGAAGGGGCCGAAACCGAAAATACCCATTGATATGAAATTAGTTTTATCCTTTTTCGTTGGTTTTTTGGGATGCCTTTCAATCCATTCCCAGCGTATCCTCCTTGTAAATGGTCACTTACATCCAATCGTAGGAAACGAAATTTCTTTTTCCCTTATCGAAATCGAAGACGGTGAGATTATAGGCATAAAAAACGCACTTTCAGAAAATTATGACCCAACACTTTGGGATACCGTTATCGATGCTTCCGGCCAACACATCTACCCAGGATTAGTTGCACCCAACAGCACCCTTGGTTTAACGGAAATTGATGCCGTTCGCGCTTCCATAGACTTTCGAGAAGTGGGAGAATTTAACCCACACGTTCGGTCTCAAATCGCTTTCAATGCCGAGTCCAAAGTCCTTCAAACCGTTAAAACGAATGGGGTTCTCTTGGTCCAAGCAACTCCGCGTGGAGGAATAATTTCAGGCACTTCGTCAGTTATGAAAAGCGGCGGGTGGAATTGGGAAGATGCAACCTTACAGAAAGACGACGGCATTCATGTTCATTGGCCTGCTACCCTCTACGGCGGAGGTTGGTGGCTCGATCCTGTCGAACGGAAAAACCAGGGCCACTACTTGGCCGATGTTCAAAAACTACGTGACTTTTTTCAGTTGGCAAAAGGATATTCAGAAAATAAAAAGCGTGTTTTTGATCAGCGATTGGAAGCAATGTTGGATTGTTTCTCTGGAAACAAGCGTGTTTATTTCCATGCAAATGATATTCAGCAAATATCCGACGTAATCGCTTTCTCTGAAGCTTTTGGACTTCCATTTCCTGTAATAGTTGGGGGAGAAGAGGCCTATTTGCTTGGAAAGCGCTTGGCCGATTCTAAAATTCCGGTGATGCTAAATCGCTTGCATCGCTTGCCCGAAAGAGAGGAGGACCCTACCGATTTGCCTTATCGCCTTCCCTCGATGTTGAAGGAACAGGGCGTGTTGTTTTGTTTACAAAACACGGGAGACATGGAAGCCATGAATGCGCGAAACATTCCTTTTTTAGCGGGTACAGCCATGGCGTATGGCTTAACGGAATTGGAGGCCTTGAAGTCCATTACCCTCTGGCCATGCCAAATCATGGGAATTGATCATCGTTTTGGTTCCATTGAAGTCGGAAAATCGGCAACTTTAATCGTATCTAAAGGATCTATTTTGGACATGAAAAGCCATCAAATCACCACCATTATTTTAGACGGAAAAGTAGAAAGCACGCTGAACTTTCAAGAGGAGAACTACTTAAAATACCAAAAAAAGTACCTCCAAAAAAATAAATAAGAGAGGTAATACCTTATTAAAAAGGTAGGTCATCCACTTCATCTGAGGGCTGGATGGCACTTCCTGCTCCTGTCGCAGACGTAAGACCAAAATCCTCCATACTATTAGCTGCCATCGACGAACCTTGGCCTTCCGCTCTTTCAATTCGCCACGCTTCAAGGGAATTGAAGTACTTAATTTCACCTTGCGGACTCTTCCATTCACGGCCTCGAATATTGAAAGCGATATCAACGCGGTCATTGATTTGAAATTGGTCTAATAAAGAACATTTATCCTGGGTTGCTTGGAAAAGAATATCTTGAGGGTAGTTAGTATTCGCGTCGGTAACTACAAATTCTCTTTTGGCGAATTTTTCGGTAACTTGTTGTGTTTCGTTGATTACTTTTAGGGTAACGTTCTTCAATTGTAAACTGCTCATATTTTGCTATTTAATTATTAAAGCTCAACAATACCTTCCAGGCATCTTCGAGCTTGTTTTCGTTTAATTTTTCTTTTGCCAGTAAATGAAGTTCTTTTTCCAAGGTACTGGGCTCATCAACTAAAGATACAAAATATTCACTTAGTTCGATTAGCTTAAATTCATTTACATCGGTTTCGTTAGGGAGAGCTTCAATGCCCGCTAATTTTGCCAAATCGGAAGGACTCAGGTAAGGACTTTGAAGGATATCTGTAGGCAGTTGGTCAAAACCAATTCCAACCGTCGTAATCGGTTTTTTTATTTCGAACATACTGGTAGCATCGGCTCGACAATACCAATCTCCTCCCATTCGAGATACCAAATCAATCTTCAATGAATCAATCATTCCATCTTCATCCAATACGCGCTCATCAATATGCATTTTTACCACCTCGCATACGACCAAATTCCCTGCACCTCCTTCATTGCCAAGGGCGATTATTTCATTTACTTTACATTCTAATTGTACCGGAGACTCCGCCACCCTGTAAGGTTGTACTATTTCCGAAGCTAGGGGGGTAAGTCCAGCCTTGGTGAATTCATTCACCCCACGTTCAAAGGGAGAGCTTGCCAAACTTATTTGCTCAACCATGGAATAATCTACCATATTAATGACCACCTCAGGGTGTTCTAGTACATTTTTCAAAGTGTCCTTTGTTTCGTTGGTTCGTCCCGATCGAGCGGGAGAAAAAATTAAAATGGGAGGATTCGCACTAAATACATTAAAAAAACTAAACGGTGCTACATTCGGTTGTCCATGCTGGTCCATCGTGGATGCCAAGGCAATGGGTCGGGGACTAACACCCGCCAATAAAAAATGATGCAAGCGCTGCACCGATATCGCTTTTGGATCAATCGAAACCATGGAACAAAAGTAAAAACTAAATTCAATGAGAACTTCGAACCCCACTTTTTCTTATGCACAATTTGGATTATTTTTACCAAAAATAAATCCAGTGAAACGTGTAATTACCGTCTTCTTAGGCTTGATGCTTCTTTCCTCAGGGTGGAGCCAAAACCGTTTGGACGGTAACGGAAAAAAACACGGCAAATGGATATACTACGGGAAGGATAAGCCAACTGCAGGATATAAATCAACAACGAAAGTGGAGGAGGGGACCTTTGATCATGGCCGAAAGTCAGGCCAATGGACAAAGTACTACACCGATGGCGTTACGGTGAAACTTCAAGGAACCTATGTGAATAACAGACCACAAGGCGGTTATGCGCGCTACTATCCCAATGGTAAATTGAAAGAAAAAGGGACCTTTGGAAACGAAAAAAATCAAGGACAGTTGATACGGTATTATTCAAATGGAAAAATTGCTTACGTTTCTCAATTCGATGCCAATGGCAAGGAAACAGGTGCAGTTAAGCACTATTATCCCAATGGGAATGTAATGTCCACGTATACCCTTAAAGATGGGAAACCCTATGGAGAATATGTGCAGTACAATGAAAATGGAACCGTTCGCTTTACTATTGCAATTAATGGAAATCGAGCGGTAAAAAAAGTCACAACGGCGCCTCCCAAAAAAACAGACACCTATTCGGAACCTCCGACAACAGGACCGCCGCCTAGAATAACCAATCCCAATACGAAAGGGGTTACCTTTTTTCCTGAAGGGTACAATAAAGTATATAATGCCAATGACGAGCTTTGGTTGGATGGAAATTTTCAAAAAGGACAATTATTCGATGGCAAGGTGTATGAATATGGCGCCAATGGATTATTGAAACGTGTAAAGATTTATAAAGAAGGAAAATTTCACTCTTACAGTCAATTATAACTTATGAAAGCATATGTATTTCCGGGACAAGGTTCCCAATTTAGCGGTATGGGCTTTGAATTGTACAGCCAACAAAAAAAAGCAAAAGAGTTATTTCATCGGGCCAATGAAGTGCTCGGATTTGAAATTAGTCACATCATGTTTGAAGGAACAGAAGATGAACTTAAACAAACTAAAGTAACCCAGCCTGCCATTTTTCTTCATTCTACAATCCTGGCCTCTTGCTTGGCCGATCGCTTTACGCCTGCGATGGTGGCCGGTCATTCCTTAGGAGAATTCTCCGCTTTAGTGGCAAGCCATGCGATTTCGTTTGAGGATGGCCTCAGTTTAGTGAGCCAACGAGCCTTAGCCATGCAAGAGGCATGCGAATCGATTTCATCAACTATGGCTGCCGTTTTGGGCTTAGAGGATGAGGTTATTGAAAACATTTGTGCAAAAATTGACGGCGTAGTGGTGCCTGCAAATTATAACTGTCCAGGGCAATTGGTCATTTCCGGATCTACAGAGGCCGTTCAGACGGCCTGTGAAAAATTACTTGAGGCAGGCGCGAAAAGAGCATTGTTGCTTCCGGTTGGAGGGGCTTTTCATTCCCCCTTAATGGAGCCCGCCCGTGAAAAATTAGCAAAAGCCATTGAATCAACAGCTTTTAAAACACCCATCTGTCCCATCTATCAAAATGTAGATGCACAACCAACGATGGATCCCTTGATTATTAAGGAAAATCTTTTGCTTCAACTTACTGCCCCTGTGCGGTGGACACAAACCATGGAGAATATGACTGCTAGGGGGTTGTTAGAGGTAATTGAAGTGGGGCCCGGTAAAGTTTTACAAGGGCTATTTAAAAAAATAAACCGAGATTTACCCGTTTCCTCAGCAACCATAGATTAGTTTTTTTTTCTTCTGGCGTTACCCTACCACAAAAATTTACGCCATGAAAAAAATACTTACGCTTTTTACCTGCTTTTGTCTCTATGTTTCTGTATCGTTTGCCCAATCCTCCTTTGGAGATGTGGTTGGAACCGTCCTTGATCTTCAAAGCAAACAACCCCTTTCCAAGGTTAGGGCAACGATTATGGATAACGATAAATTCTATGAAGCCTACACCGACAACCAAGGGCGCTTTAGAATAACAGCAATACCTGCAGGCCAATATACGGTGTCATTATCCTATAAAAACGATACGTCCAGGCTTTTCAATGTGGATGTTCCAATCGATGGCTATGCTTCGTTGGGAATGATTTATTTTGGTTCCTTGAGCCATACCACAAAGGAAATTGTGATTAAAGAAAAATTGAAACTCAAATACGGAGAATTGCCTCGACCAGAATTCAATCATAACGATATTCAGCATGCACCGAATAAATTCAGTATTGCTACAATGGCTACACAGCTTTCCTCCGAAATTAAAATGGCTGATGATGGAGCGTTGATCTTTAAAGGAGCTCGAAAAGGAGACATGATCTATGTCCTCGACGGAATTAAATTAAATCAAGTGTATAATGTCCCTAGTTGTTCCATAAACAAGATGACGGTATACACCGGAGGATTACCTGCGAAGTATGGTGATACCTTAGGAGGAGCTATTGTAGTTGAAACGTACGGATATTTTGATCTCCTTAGACAACGCAATTAGTTAATAAACTACACGCCACAGGAATAATCCTTTCGCTGGAGCGGAGGTTGATGCCTCTTGTCGGTCCTTTTTAGATAAAATGGCCAAAAATGATTCCACGGATAGGTTGCCCAGTCCAACTTCCACGGTTGTACCAACGAGGGCCCTGACCATATTTCTTAAAAAACGGTTTGCTTCGATTTCGAAAATATACGTGGAGTCCGTTTCAGTCCAAAAGGCTGCACTTACATCACAAAGCGTATTCTTAACATCACTGTCACCCTTGGCGAAAGAGGCAAAATCAAGTGTGCCAATTAACCCTTGGCAAGCCTCATTCATGGTGGCAATGTCTAATGTTCTGTTGAGCGTCCATCGGAACTGATCTTCAAAGGGATGCTTCTCTTTATTGATGAAATATCGGTAGGTTCTACGTTTTGCATCAAAGCGTGCGTGAATTGATTTGGGTTCTATCCAGTGAACCTTTATGGCATGCGGCAACATGCGATTAAGTTTAAAAAGCAAATGGTCGAAACGAAGACTGGGCCATTCAAAGCTGATGAAATATTCATGAGCGTGAACCCCTGCGTCTGTCCTACCACAACCTATAATGGCAACTGCTTTGTTACCGTTTAATTTCGTAAGGGCGGACTCTATTTCCCCTTGAACGGTTTCTTTTTCAGGTTGAATTTGCCAACCATAATAAGCGGTTCCATCGAAAGAAATTTTTGCAAAAAGAGGGGTGGTTACCATTAAGACAAAGTTCATGTTTTTTATTCAAAGCAACGAAATTTCTCATTCTTCGTTCATACTTTTCCTGCAAGATATTGGTGCATTTTTGATTATTAGTGTAACTTTACCTTGCGATTGGCAGTATTACTTTTGGCTTAACGGATTGCATGATATACCGACTACTCCTTATTCTTGCTATTTTTATTTCTGGTACTGTTGCCTTAGGGCAATGTTTGAATCCGCCCAGCATAGATTCTCTTGATCAACCGACATGTACTAATCAATATGGAGTCATTTATCTTTCCGGTTTACCTGCATCGGGTTGGACTGTAAACTCTACCCCTCCAGGTTTTACGCAATCGGGGGTTGGTAATTTAGCCGCAATCACAGGGCTAACTCCAGGTACCGCATTCTCTTTTTCTTACACGGATGTAACCCTTGGATGTACATCACCTATCAGTTCTTCCGTCAATATCAACCTGGTGCCTTCGGTTCCCGCCACCCCAATTGCAGGGGTTCCTACCCAACCCACTTGTCTTGTTGCCACAGGATCCGTTTCAGTGAGTAATCTTCCAAATACAGGGGGGTGGACCTTAACTGCTTACGGTGGAAATCCAGCTACAACAAATACTTTAAATGGTATTGGAACATCCAGTGTTTTTTCGGGCCTTCCGGTGAATTCCTATTACTTTACGGTAACCAATCTATCCAATGGTTGTACTTCCTCCTCTTCGAATACAGTTTTTATCAATAATCCAATTCCACCTGCGGCCCCTATTGTTGGTACGATAACGCAACCTTCATGTAGTGTTGTTACAGGGTCTGTTGTGTTAACTGGACTTCCCTCAGGGAACTGGACGCTGACGGCGTCACCCGGAGGTCAAACAGTTACCGGTTCTGGAACCTCTACTACCTTTTCTGGATTGCCTGCGAACAGCACCTATACGTTCATTGTTCAAAACGCAGCCAGTTGTAATTCCCCTTCAAGTGCGAGTGCATTAATCAATCCAGCCTTGTCTATCCCGTCATCTCCAACGGCATCGGTCATTCAGCCTACATGCCCCATACCTACCGGCACCATTACCGTTACATCACCGATAGGGGCTTATACTTATGCGTTGAATGGCGGGAATTTCCAAGCATCTCCTGTCTTTTCAGGTTTGGTCGGAGGAAGTTATGTGGTTACCGTTTCTGACAACACCTCACTGTGCACGAGTTCATCAATGGTTCCTATTACAATAAATCCTAGCCCACAACCCCCCGCGATTAGCATAGATTACGTTACAAATGTTTCTTGTTTTGGTGCGTCTGACGGTGAAGCGGCGGTTCAAATTGATTCTTTAGGGACGCCTCCCTTTGTCTTTTCATGGTCACCCGTTGCGATCGCTAACGATACCGTTACCGGACTCGCTCCAGGAAGTTACAATATCGTTGTGGTTGATGCGGCAAATTGTGTAGTAGTACAAGGGATCACCATTACAGAACCATCTGCAATGCTGATTACTGGAGATTCAACACCAATAAATTGTGCCACTGGGGTGCTAGGAACCATGGATGTGGATGTTTCCGGCGGTACTCTTCCTTATTCATACTTTTGGAATCCAACGGGAAATACCACGGACAGCATCTTTGGGTTGAACGCCGGGAATTACACCGTTACGGTTTCCGATGCGAATGGATGTCAGGTTTCACTGGGAGGAACCATTACTACCACAAACGCTTTACCTGTGATCCTTTCTCCGGGTGATACAACGATTAATCCTGGAACTTCCTTTACGGCCAATATTTCAAACGGTACCTCATACAGTTGGTCTCCCTCCAATGGATTGAGTTGCGTTGATTGCCCAAACCCTGTAGTGGCTCCGGATACAACGACATGGTACTATGTTGATGTGGAAGATGATAATGGATGCCTTGGTTCGGACTCTATGTTAGTGACGGTTAAGCTGTTGTGTGGTGATTTCTTTATACCAACGATTTTTAGCCCTAACGGAACAGGTCCGGATGATAACGACGTGCTGAAAGTTTACGGAAAACCCTCATGTGTGACGGATTTTAGTTTAGTAATTTATAACCGTTGGGGAGAAAAGGTTTTTGAGTCAACCGACATTCAAACTACTTGGGATGGTTTTTACAAAGGTAGGCCAATGCCTATGGGTAATTTTGTATTCGATTTGAACATTCAACTCTACGACAACACCCTTATACACAAATCTGGAAGCTTAACTTTGGTGAGATGATACGAACGAAAAAATACACAGCAACCATTCTTAGTATCCTGATGTTCGGGTTTGTTTATGATGACCTTAAAGGCCAAGATGTTCACTTTTCGCAAACTGACCAGTCTCCATTAACGTTAAATCCCGCATTAGCAGGTGCTTTCTCATCTTTTCAAGGAATTGCCTTGTTTCGTGGTCAATACGGAAGTTTTGCCACTCCGTATAAAACATTTTCTGCATCCATGGATGGAAGGTTAACCGCGGGCATGAAAAATTCTAATGGAAACCTAGGTGCAGGATTAAATTTTTACAATGACCGGATGGCGGATGGGTTTTATTCTCAAAGTACTGTCGGGTTGAACGTTGCATATAATCTAAAAGTCTCAAGATTCAGTAGGGTTGGTGTCGGGCTAAATACCACCTTTGGGCAATGTGCAACCAATCCTGCAGTAGGACAATGGGGATCCCAGTACGATGGAAACGGCTACAACCCTGCCTTGTCCAGCGGAGAGGCGTTCTACGAACAGTCTTTTACGTATTTTGATGTGGGGGTGGGAGCTATTTATTCCTATCAAACGGATGTAGAGAAAGTGACAACCGAGGCCGACAAAGGTTTTACGGTTGGTTTTGCCGCTTTTCACGTTAACAACCCTAGAAACTCCTTTTATAACTCAAGCATTCAAACCATTCCTGTTCGGTATTCGATTTTTGCTAATGGTAATATTGGGGTGAAAGTAACTAGTGGTGTTTTACAACCCGGAATGTACTATCAACGCCAAATGAAATCAAATGAATTGCTTTATGGGATTGCTTACAAACAGCTCATTAGAAAAGCATCATGGGAAACGGATAATATAAAAGAAATCGCCTTTAGTCTTGGAATTTTTAGCCGACTTAAGGATGCCATTGTATTAAAATCAATGGTGTTCTATGGTCCCTTATCGGTCGGATTTGCCTACGACATAAATGTGTCTCGTCTTTCGTTAGTGTCAAATTTCAAAGGAGGATTCGAGACCTTTGTCCGTTATGACCTGAATAATTTCAATCGAAAAAAGTTACGGGTCAAATAAGTTACTTTTGAAACTCCAAATTTAGGGACTTCAAATCTGCTTGAAATAAATCATACGAGAAGAATCCGTCTTTGTCTGCCATTGAAGCCCATGTGGCGATTTTCAAATCGGGGTAGTATCTAAAATGAGTGTCATCGTTTACCGAATTGAACTTAGGTCCAAGGTTTGTTGGTTTAGACCAAACCCCATTTTCTAATTTAGAATAATAAATATCATAGCCTCCATATCCCGCTAAAGCGTCCGAACTGAAAAACAAAATATCTCCTTTGCTAGTTAAGAAAGGTGTAGTCTCATTGCCATCGGTATTTATTTCTTTTGGCAACTGCGTCGCAATTCCAGAGGCATCATCTTTTAGGGGAAAATAAAAGAGGTCTAATCCGGTTTCCGTGGCTTGTCGATCGCTTATGAATACCATAAAATTACCATCGGGACATGAATCGCTTACCGTGGCTCCTCCTTCGAAGTAATCGGTGTTGACTTTTTTGCCTTTTATTAAAGTGGCTGCTTCCCAGTTGTATGGCACCTCTGAGGTAATTTCGAATAGATCGGAACTTTTAGTAGTTTTTTCAGCTTCCGATGTGTTTATGGTTAGATATGCGTGAGTACCCGTAGCATTCACATGGCTCATGGCATCAAATCCATTGGTGTTAAGCGGCTTAAAAAACTCAGTGTTCAACTGGTAATCCATCTTTATTGGGTCCCAGACGGCATAATACATGTCCTCGAAATAGCGCATATCATCAGGGTTGATATTCTCTCCCGTAGTTTCAGGCCTCCGGGCTGTAAAAATTAAGCGCTCTCCACCGTTTACAAGAATGGGGGCATACTCATCTTCTAGCGAATTTATTTCGGATGACAGAGGTTTTCTGATTAATTTTTCTCCCGATTTTTGAGCAACTAAATAGGCTTCGCATTCTGCCAAATATAGGTCGATGCCATTTTCTTTGGATAGCTTTTGCCCTAACTTTATGGAGGCTTTTTTATACCCATCCACGGCTAGTTCCATATTGCCAAGTCGGTGGTATATTTTTCCAAACAACTCAAAGAAGTCAGCATCTACCGTTTCTTTTTCGGGTAGGTTTTTAAGGGCCGTTTTAATATAACTTTCTGCAGTATAAAAACTTGATAAATCGTAATGGCATTGTGCCATCAAGTAATTTACCATCCAATATTCTGCATCAATTGCTTCGGCTTTCTTTAACACTTCAAGGGCCTCATTCGTTCTGCCTGCAAGAAAAACTTGTTGTCCGTTTTCGATGTATCGGTTTAAGGCTACCTTTTCGGTTACGCTTAGCTTTTTCTGACTCCAAAAATTAAATACCGAAAGGCAAATAAGTAGTAATGTGGGTATTTTCATTCTCCGAAAATAGTAAAGAATGCGTTTGAATGTTGGGCTTACGCATAATTCTTGTTAACATCAGGCTATTAAAAAAGAAGGTGGCTGTGATTTTAGCGGGTTTTAAAAGAATGGACATTCAAAATGACTACTTTTATCTGAAAAATTTCGGATCAAGAATATGTCTTCAAAAACTCATTCCTGTTGCTTGAGGAAGGTTGAGCGAGATCGCAGCATGGGAAATTTTATATCGACTTGATTTTGTCAT
>CAIJTF010000113.1 GCA_903823565.1 uncultured Flavobacteriales bacterium | reverse complement strand
CCGAAGAACTAATCAAAATGAATGTTTTGGTTAAGGCCCGTCCGTTGGATGCCGATGTAGACGATTTTGACAAAGTTGACCTATTTATACCGATATCCGAATACCAAGCAATAAAAACCACTCATTTTGTTGTACAACTCTATTCGCCGTATTGGACCTTACAAGAATTGTGTCCCAACGGTACAGTAGATCATGATGCTATTTACAAAATGGAATCGGAATTGCTCGCTTTGATGCAATTGTTTGTAAATGCCATCCAATCAGCGAATGATTATGCATTGACCCAGGGTATTGATGAACAGTTTTTTACAGTTAGAGAGCAGAGAAATAAGGAGTTGATCACCTTTCTCATGAAGGAATTTCAAGCTATACGTTCCAGCGGCCAAGAAATAAGTCTAAAAAACCATGAGATCAGTAGGCTGTCGGAGGTCGCCTTATCACGATTTGCCTGCGGTGCACGCTTGTTTAAGGCGTTGCTATATCAATTCTCTTCGGGCAAATTGAAGTCTGATGCAATAAATGAGGATGATTTAGAGCCAAATTAATAAAAAACACAACACCACAAACAACAACCCGCCTAGGATTTACCCTTTCACCAGAGCCCTTTTTTTTCCATTCGCATCAATGGCGACAAAAACCATGGTGCAACAACAGTTATTTACTACAAGACCTGAACCCAGATCTTCACTGGTAACCTCAATAGCGATATTCATTGAACTTTGACCAGTGGTCACAATTTGAGCTTTAAGCCTAACCAAGTCGCCTATTTTCATGGGTTTCATAAAGTCAATATTGTCCACGAACTTGGTGACGGCGTAACCCTTGGAATACCGAACGGCCAAGGCGTAGCCAATCTGATCCATCCACTTCATCACCTCACCACCGTGAACATGGCCTCCAAAATTCACATCGTTAGGCTCTGCCAAAAAAGCCATCTCCAAGTAATCGTTCATTCGGCTTTAGTTCAATCATTAATAGAATATTGAATTCAGTAGCTGACAAGGTTTAGCGAATAAACATCGTTTGAGGATAAGGCAAAATAGCCTCGCAAAGGTGACCCACATTTTCACCCATCACCAAAGCCAAACCAACCACAACGGCCGCCGAAATCAAGGCGACACCAACATTGTTGTTTTTGATTTCAGCCCATTCATCAATTTTGGAGAAAGAAAACAAAAGCAAGGTCGCAGCTGCAATCAGCAACAAGGTGACTAAGACCCCAATGACCACGAACATCATCACATAAAAAAGTACGAGAATTCCTTCGTAGGCCGTGATACCCGCCTGGGAAAAAATACGAACCGCATTCACCGCCGGATCCACGATGGTGGTCAACATGAGGGAGGTTGCCAGGATAATACCGGTTTGGAAGATACCATAGGCCGCATTTTGATGCTCCGAGAGCTGATAACGTCGGTTAAGGTACCCGTTGAGAATGCGGTAAACCAAGAGCAGGGAGGCCATTCCCATAACAAAGGCCATGATGGTTTGTACAAACAAGACAGTATTCATAATTAGAAGTTTTGATAATTGGTGATAATCCAGTTGTTCATGTTCCGTTGTTCAGCCATAATCATGCCGATTTTGAATCCTTTGGCGGTTAATTCGACCGCATAGT
>CAIJTF010000112.1 GCA_903823565.1 uncultured Flavobacteriales bacterium | reverse complement strand
GCTGATTCAACCGATTCCATGGGTTTGAAGAATAACCAACGTAATAACGATCAATGCAAGAAGAATAAATTATGTAAATAAAATAAGTCATCCATAAAAAAAGCCGATCATACTTGACCGGCTTTTGCTCCCTCAAATTTAATTTTGTCGAACCAATTCATTACAGATCTTAAGCGTATGAATGCCCTTTATGAGTTCATTACCAATGATATAACTGGTTAATAACTTCATAGTTCATGATTTAAATGCAGGTGCAACAGTCTCGTTCACTAGAGCTTATTCCACAACTAAGCGCTTAACCATGTCGTTGATTCTAACTAAGTATATACCAGAAGCCCAGGAAGATTCTATTTGTTGCTGAATCCCCGAAATGATTCCTTGGGTTAGTAAATTCCCAAATTCATCAGTAATGGTGTATGGTTTTCCGACCATTTCCTCGCTGTTGACAATCCAAAAATTGGCTTCGCATGGATTAGGAAATAACAAGAATCCATTTGCCGGTACGTTGGATGAATTCACCCAATGAGCGATACTTTCTGACCATTCACATCCAGAAGAATCAATGGAACTTAATGATACCGTATAGTAACCATTTTGATTGAAGGTGTAGGGCAGGGTCCAATCACCAAGAACCGTATCATTTCCGACACTCCATACATAATCAATGAGCATGGTATCTTGCGCTAAACAAATTATCTCGTGATTCCCCTCAACAAGTTGAACATTAAAATTGACGTTGGGTTTTCGGGCCTCAATATGCACTGTTTGCCGAGAGAAACATCCCGAGGTATCGGTGGCCGTCAAGGTGTAAAAACCGGTTTCTGTGGGAGTCATTATCTGAGAATTCGATCCTGGGTCCCAATCGTAACTATAAGCATTGGACAACCCGTAATTTAATGTGACTCCAGCACAGATACTCGTATCGCTGAGGTTTGATAATTCTGGAAAAACCGTATTATATAGGTCCAAACTATCATCGATCCAAGCCAAACGTTGGGTAATCCATATTTGAAGATTATTGACATTTTCTTGATAACTTGTTCCATTTTGATTTGGCCAAACAATTTCATTGCGGCCAACGGCAGAAGCTAATCGAAGTTGTAGACTGTCTATCGTTTGTTGAATCACGCTGTTCGATAATGCTCCTTGACGATAGCTTTTCCAACGGCACTCGGTTTCACGACGGTATTGCTCGTCCGACCAAAATTTGGACCACCAAAATGGAAAGGGCCAATAATAATTGGTGATTTCCCAAACCCAACCTTGAGTGCTTGGCCAGTAATAACCGAATCCTTGATCAAAATCCCATGGTGGACCTGCTTTGAGCTTTCCACCGTCATTTTGGTTTTCTTTTACCAAAAAAAAACTCCGACCGTAGGTATCATAATTTGCAGCGAATTCGCTAATTAACATAAAGTCAATAAAGGAATAAACATCGATGTAAGCACGATAACCTAAATTTGAATCTTGGAATTGAGGCGATGAAAGTGCATTTTCAAATGAATCAGTGAATTCTTTTATATAGTTAAGCTGCTCGATTGGAATGAAATCGCGGTCGGGATATACTACCCTAAATTCAACATTATAATCTGTTGTAGCTTCGTTGATGGGGTTATAATTTGAGGTCCAATCAAAGGCTGATCCGGTGTTATTAATTTCGTATATATATCCGCCACTAAGATTAGGTAAACTGACTTCATTCGTTAGAAGTTTATCGATTTTAACTCGGTTTTTATCACGCTTTATTTTTTCTTGGAGGGTGTACACACCTAGGTATTCCCCATCGAGAACAACCTCGCAAAAACGGGTACGGGGTGCGTAACGTCCCATTTTTTGAAAAAGTTCAAAGACGAGATGGTTTTTCATTAGGGTTCGATCTAAGTATTCTGCTTTGAGTACCCAGTCATTCTCCGCTGGTAAGCCTAGCAAAGGAACATCGATTTTGTTCCCCTGCGTATCTGCTATGTCGAAATCGAAATTCTTCTTTGGAAATCCTGGAGGGCTCCAGCCTTGCCATTCAATATATGCAGAACCTGAGTAACTTGGGGAATCGTTTTGCCAATCGTTCAAGCCAAAGGGACTGTCGTAGCTTTTAAATCCAACTATTTCTTTACTGTAGTTGTTAATCGCTTTATCTTGGGTTTGAAGTTCGATGATTGGTAAGGTAGAGTTCGAAAAGTAAAATGGGAGCGCAGGCTGGTTTCCGAACGATAACGATGCGTTTAAAAAAGTGCCCTCGGACCCCGCTTCAGGAATATCGTCGTAAATCCAGATGTTCCATGTACCATTGGGATTTTGTCCATTGTTAACTTGACCAAGTGGTAACGTTGACCGGAACGAACCTGTGTAAGGTGCGTTACCATAATAAATTGGGATACTAGTGTCGTCAAAGCACGTAGCGCTTAAGTTGTCATCTGTGTTTCCAATTTGGTGCATGAGTGTTACTTTGGTTCCATCCGGCGATACCAATTTCAAGGTAAGATTATTCAATTGAGGATGTTGAATATTTAGACAGACGGAAGTAACGCCAAAATTTACCCCAATGCTATTGGGTAAACCGTTTACCAATATCGGTATAACTGTCGGTGTATGGTATTGTATAGACTCAGAAATTGCTTGCGGTATATTAATTGTAAATGTTTGAGAAAACAGGTTTCCTACACAGAAAAGCAGTAAGAATAAAGCTTTGAATTTAATTGTGTAAGAAAGTAACATTTGAAATTACGGAGATTTAGAAACCAGAATAAATATAGGAATTCAAAACAATTCCGCCAAATTAAAGGTTCACAACCAAACTAAAAACCCAGTAAAGCATTAACTATACTGGGTTTTGTTTGC
>CAIJTF010000111.1 GCA_903823565.1 uncultured Flavobacteriales bacterium | reverse complement strand
TAGATTTAAGTCCTTGTTCGAATGGGATCTATTGGTTAACGCTCAGGGGTTACAAACCCATGGAATTGGTGAAACAGTAAGAACGAATTAATCCTCGGTAAAAGCCGGGGATTAATTTTTTATTTTAGTTTCATCCCGTATCCAATTTTGTTTTATACCGTGCCTACGATAATAGGTTATTCCCTACTTTTACTCCATGGATTTCTTAAATTTACTTGGACAAACTTCACCCTATCCCTTGCTTCTTGAAATTGATAGAGCGGAGGGATTGTTCCTTTATGATAAACAGGGGAATGCTTATGCTGATCTAATTTCGGGTATTGCGGTGAGTTCACTTGGACACGGTCATCCAGCTATAAAGCAAGCCATTAATGAACAAGTTGAACGACATTTGCATGTTATGGTTTATGGGGAGTTTATTCAAGAATCCCAGTTAGATTTTGCGCATCAACTTACGAAGATCCTTCCACCTAGTCTACAAGCCGTTTATCCTGTTAATTCTGGAACCGAAGCCATTGAAGCTGCCATAAAATTGGTAAAACGGGCAACGGGACGAAGAGAAATCATTGCTTTCAAAGGTTCATACCACGGAAGTACGCATGGTTCGATGAGTATTTCACATAATGAAGTGAAAAAAACAAATTATCGTCCCTTGCTCCCGGGTATTCGTTTCATAACCTTAAATAATATAGAGGAATTGAACCAAATTACCCCCGCAACCGCTGGGGTGTTTCTTGAAACGATTCAAGGCGATGCCGGAGTTCGGATACCTTCCAATGAGTATTTAGCAGCCCTTAGAAAACGGTGTAATGAGGTTGGCAGTTTATTGGTATTGGATGAAATCCAATGCGGTCTTGGTCGAACCGGATCCTATTTTGCTTTTGAGCATTTTTCGGTTTTACCTGATATACTTTGCCTCGGTAAAGCCCTTGGAGGAGGTATGCCTATGGGGGCCCTTGTTACTTCTAAAGATAACATGGCATTATTCAAGGAAAATCCTATGTTGGGACATATTACCACCTTTGGTGGCCATCCTGTCGCGTGTGCATCGGCCGCAGCCTTTTTACGGGTTTTGACCTCAGAAATTGACCTAAAAATGCTACCTAAAATCGCGGACATTTTTCTCGATACCATCGGTAAACACAAGGATATAAAAGAAATCCGAAACAAGGGATTAATGTTTGCATTTGACATGGAATCTGCTGCTCGGGTTGAAAAAGTGGTTAAACGTTGCCTGGAGAAAAAAATCCTAACGTTTTGGTTTCTTTCCCATCCGTATAGCTTTCGCCTCGCCCCACCGCTAAACATTACTTTGGAGCAAGCTACTCATTTTGCTAACGAAATTTTAAAGGCAATTGAGGATACCTGTGATTAATGGAATCACTAAAGTTGTCGTATCTTTGTACGCTCATCATGAAAGTAACCGAACACCTTAAGGCCGCCAACGACACCCTTTTCTCCTTTGAAATCCTACCACCCTTGAAAGGCAAAGGAATTCAGACCTTGTATGATGGAATCGATCCCCTCATGGAGTTTAATCCGAAATTTGTCAATGTTACATACCATCGGGAAGAGTTCATTTACAAGGAACGATTGAATGGATTACTGGAAAAAATTGCTGTTAGAAAAAGACCTGGAACGGTGGGGATTTGTGCAGCGATCATGAACCGTTATAACGTAGATGCGGTTCCACACCTCATTTGCGGTGGATTCAATCAAGAGGAAACCGAAAATGCGTTAATTGATTTACAGTTTTTGGGTATTGATAATGTTCTAGCCCTTCGTGGCGATTCTATAAAATCGGAACCTGTTTTTTTGGCCGAGCCTGGTGGACATAAACATGCAAATGAGTTAATCCAACAAATTGCTCAAATGAACCAAGGACATTACCTCATGGATGATTACAAAATGGACCCTACTGATTTTTGTATTGGTGCAGCGGGTTACCCGGAAAAGCACTTTGAGGCAATGAATTTAGAGGATGACCTTCACTACGTTAAAAAGAAAGTAGAAGCCGGGGCTGATTACATTGTTACCCAAATGTTTTTTGATAATAAGAAGTATTTTGCCTTCGTTGATGCTTGCCGGTCAATGGGTATCGAGGTTCCAATCATTCCGGGATTAAAACCCCTAAAATCCTTGAACCATATTTCGTTTATTCCAAAGTATTTTCATATTGATTATCCGGTAGAACTTTCCCGTGCATTGAATAAATGTAAAACCAATCAAGACGTTGAAGCACTAGGAATTGAATGGGGCATCCATCAATCAAAGGAATTAAAAGCGGCAGGGGTGCCGTGTATTCATTATTACACCATGTCTAATTCTTCCTCCGTAAAGGCCATTGCCTCTCAAACCTTTTAAATTGTACTATGAGAAGTTTCCTTTTGATTTTGAGCTTTTCCTTGAGCACGCTGGCGTTCTCGCAAGGGCTAAACCTTAAAGAATGCATCGTAATCGGTCAATTTGATAAACCTGAAGACCGTTATGCCATGGAGGTAACCTTGTGTGAAATCCTTAATACCCTTTCTATCAAAGCGGTTCCTTCTTCAAATTTTGTGAAACAAGGCGGAAATTCAATAATTCTTGCTTCTGACAGCAGCATGCAGGCGTTAAAGGCGAAGAATTTAAATACCTATTGCCTGATCAACGTAAAAGGGTATGATAAGCGCTTTAAAAAGTCGGAAATACTCCCATCGTTCAGTGAAGGATTGGAACGAGCAACCCTTTACAACCTATATAAAGATGAAATTGCATCGGTTTCTTTTGAGTTTATTTTCTACCGCGACGCGAAACCCGTTTTTAATGATGTTTTGAAAATAGGGAATATAGGAAACAGAGATGATGTTATAAAACGCTTAAAGAAGAAAGCGCCGAAGCATATTCAGGAACATTGGGGTATTTAATTCCTGTCCATAAAGTCCTTTTGTCGCTTCATATCTTCTGGATCTCCATGGGCTCCACATTTAGGTGCCTGTTCAAATAATTTGATGAGTCGAATCTGCCCTTGAATGGGTCTGTAGGTTGATTGAAACCAGTTCATTCTTGCATTAAGCCCATTCCAGTCCGTCAAATTTACGAGGGGTAAAGAAATACCCGGAATCATCATCCATGCACGATTAAATCGAATACCAATGCCAAGCGAATAATGAAATTGTACCACCATTGGAGAATAAAACTTCAACTCCTTTACAACAGGGGAATACGAAGAGTTAAATGGTTCATAGGTTGTAGAACCCCTCAATAAATTATAATCCACGTTAAATCCAATGGATTGATCGATAAAATGTTTTCGGGTTACATCGATTTTCTTCTTGCCAAAATACAAAAGCGTGTGCGCATCGAAACGTCCAAATACAAAACCATTTGAATAATTTCCGGTTGATTCAAATTGGCTTGTTACTTGCCCTAAAGCATTCGTGAAGGTGGTCGTGACATCTTCATTTCCTCGATAATGGCGGTACCCTAAAGTGAAATCGACATAGTCCATTAATCGAGATTTTTTTAACTTCTTAATTGGAATAAGTCCTTTCCATGATGGAAAAATTACCATACCAAATTCACCATAGAAACCTAATTTACCATTGGGATTTATGGTTGTATAACCCCGACTACCTGAATTATCGGTAATTTCATAGGTTTCCGTTGCTGGAGTACGCTGCCATGTTGGACCAGCGGAAAAGGTAATCCCCTTTCCTTTTACGTATAAGTAATCGTTGTTCTTTGAGCCTTTACGAAACCCATAATCTTGTGCTACACCGACGAAGGGTAACACAATCCAAAACAATAATAATTTATTCATCCTTAAAAGTTAAAATGTTTACTTTTTTCGAGCAACAAATCCATCACTTCTCTAGTGTCCCATTGATTTTCAATGTCGTCTAAAGCCATTACCTCATCCATGATCGCGTCTTGAACTTGCCCTTGGCGATACGCTTCGCTGTATCGGATATTGCTAAACGTGACCTGAGAATACAACGGCATCCATCGGCTTGGATACAGTTCACTAAACTTTGCTTCAATTTTTTTCCTTAGGATGAAATCAGGATCCGCCACGTAATCCCGCATTACCAGATAATTATCAAGGGATAAATCCTGAAGGGCATCGCCATCGGGTTTTCTTACGCGGCTATACGCTTCGAAAACTGCAGGCCATTCCTCTTGATGTTTTTCCATAAGATCGAATAAAACCCGACAATCTTCAAAACCGGCATTCATCCCTTGGCCATAAAAGGGCACCGTTCCATGGGCAGCATCCCCCATTAAGGCAACCTTACCATGATGCCAAGGTTTACATCGTATAATTGCTAGCGATGAAAGCGGATGATCTTCCCATGCATTCGCTACGTCAGGCATCATTGCAAAAAAATCAGGAAAAACCTCTATAAAAAATGCTTCGACCTTTTCCTTAGACGTTAGTTTATCAAAGGAATATTTATGGTTTTCAAAGGGCATGAACAAGGTACACGTAAAAGAACCATCCTCGTTTGCCAACGCAATCATCATGAATCTTCCCCTTGGCCAAATGTGCAAGGCATTTTTATCCATTTTATACGATCCATCGGGATTGGCAGGCAACAACAATTCTCGATATCCATCCTCAATATAATTCTGGCTGTAAGAAAAGCGATTGCGCTTTTGAAAGGAATGGTATCGGACGCTCGAAAAGGAACCGTCTGCCGCAAAAATGACGTCTGATTTCACCGTAAATCGTTCGCCCGTGATTTCATTATGAAGAAAAGCCTCCCCCGTTTCAGTATTTACACCCTCGCACACATGACGGTAATGGATTTTCGCGGAACCATATTTTTCTGCAATATCCATCATCGTCGCATTGATTTTTCCGCGCGAAACTGAGTAAATTGCCTCGCCATCTTTGCCGTAAGGCTGGTAGGTCAAATGGCCTTCAAGATCATGCATCATTCGTCCGTACATCGGAATGGCAATCTTACGGATTTCATCACCAACCCCAACGGTATCTAAAGCAGTCCAACCGCGCACGGAAAGAGCCAAATTAATTGATTTTCCTGCTGTAATTTCTGCTTGACGAATGTCGGGCCTTCGCTCGTACAAAGTTACCTTGTAACCCGCCTTGGATAAATAAACGGCCCAAAGTGAACCAACCAATCCTGCCCCGATTACCGTGGCTGTTTTTTCTTGTTGCATGCTTCGATTTACGAATAAAAACAAAAATAAGGTCTTTTTGATCGCTGCCTCCATTAAAATCACCTTGTTTTCCACAGCCCTTCGTGTTCTATTTAGGTCTTTTGATGCACTTTCCTTACTTTTGAAAGTAAATTCTTGCTATGTCTGTACACAAAGAGGTTAAAAAAGTGACCACCCATACCCTTCAAGAAATGAAGAACCGTGGTCATAAAATATCCATGCTTACGGGGTACGATTACTCGATGGCAAGAATCATAGATGAAGCCGGAATTGATGTTATTTTGGTAGGGGATTCTGCCTCAAACGTTATGGCAGGTCATGAAACCACTTTGCCAATAACCCTTGATCAAATGATTTATCACGGGGCTTCAGTTGTTCGAGCGGTTCAACGAGCCTTAATTGTTGTAGATCTTCCTTTTGGGAGCTATCAGGGAAATTCTAAAGAAGCGTTGAACAGTGCCATACGAATCATGAAAGAAACGGGTGCGCACGCAGTTAAAATGGAAGGCGGGTCGGAAATTATTGAATCGGTACGCCGTATTCTTACCGCAGGTATTCCCGTGATGGGACACCTCGGTTTAACGCCACAATCCATTTATAAGTTTGGGACCTATGTGGTAAGAGCGAAAGAGCATGAAGAAGCAAGTCGTTTAATCGAGGATGCCAAAGCCTTGGAAGAGGCCGGATGCTTTGCTATTGTTTTAGAAAAAATACCCGCAGCCTTGGCATCGAATGTCGCCCAAACCGTACAAATTCCAATCATTGGTATTGGCGCGGGCAACGGTGTAGATGGTCAAGTTTTAGTCGTGCATGATATGCTGGGAATTAACAATGAATTTAACCCTAGGTTTTTGCGAAAATACCATAACCTTCACGAGCAAATGCTCGGGGCTTTTACAGCGTACATTAGAGACGTTCAAACTGGGGATTTTCCGAATGATAAAGAACAATATTAACCGCATTTTTTTTAGCGTTTGTATACTGTTGGTCGCTTGTAAAGCTCCAACCGTAAAAAATTCCACCCCAAGTATTGGATCTTCCAAATACAGCAAATGGCTTTCCTATTCTGAAACTGAATTTGGAGTTCAAGTTTGCATCAAAGACCCCGATGGAAAACAACCTATGCGTATCCTTCTGTGTACAACCGAGCCAAATAAGGCCCAACATTTGAAGAAAACGGTGGAAGTGATTGATGTTCGCAGCCTACGGTTTGCTACCAATGCTGCCACCCATGTCGGAATGTTGGTTGCCTTGAAAGAAAGAAACCGTATCGGTGCCGTTTCCATGGGAAAATACTTACATGACCAAGCTTTGAAAGCAGCCTTTGTACAAGGGAAAATATTCGAATTAGGCCAAGCATCGATCCCCTTTGAAAAATTGGTTCAACAACGCATTTCCATGTGGGTTTCTGCCGGGATGGAACCTATGGATTTAAACAATCGAAAACGATTTGAATCGTTGGGAATGGCTTGGATTCCAGATTATGATTGGCGCGAGCCCCATCCTTTAGGTAAGGCGGAATGGCTGCTCTTGTTCGGTGCTTTAACCAACCGTTTCGATGAGGCTAAAACCGCTTTTGACGATCTTTGCAAGCGGTATAATGAATGCAAAAAGTGGCCCAAAGGGAATGCTTGTGAAAAGGTTTTGGTGGGTAACTTTGCAGGCGAATCTTGGTATTCCCCTTTGCGAAATAGTTTTCAAGCATGGTTTTTAACACACGTGGATTTTTGTACGTTCTCGATGAATTATGAAGGTACAGGTAGCTTGCCGGTTGGGGCAGAACGCCTCTTGAAAGAAGCATCGTCTTGTACCCTGTGGTTAAATCCTGGATTTCCAACCAAAGAAGAAATTCTGAGGGCAAATCCAAAAGCCAATAAAATTAAACCCTTCAAGGATGGCCGTATTTTTTGTTATTCTCATGACCTAAATAAATATTGGGAGCAAAGTGCCTTAATGCCGGACAAGGTGCTTAACGATTTAATGGAAATTAAACGCGGTCAAACCAATCCCTCTTTGTTGTATTTTTATCGAGAAGTAAAATGAAACCAAATCAATCGCCTTTTCTTTGGATGCTTGTTTTAGGCGTTTCTTTGCTCTTTTTATTCATCGTTTATCTGAAGGCAGGAGCCTATTCAACCACTTGGGGACAAATGTTGGATGCTATTTTTTATCCTACGGATTCCCTCAGTACTACCATTGTATGGTCCTTTCGACTTCCCCGAATTCTCATGGCATTTTTGGCTGGAGGAGCCCTTTCCGTGGCCGGAATGCACATGCAGAATTTATTTAATAATTCCTTGGCGGGACCGGATATTTTAGGGATTACATCAGGCTCGTCCTTAATGGTTGCCCTGTGGGCGATGACGGGGTGGTCCTTACTTGGAACATCGGATGTTATTTTGCTTGGAATCCTTGGCGCCTTAGGAATGGGAATTATCATGCTAATGTTCGCTTATAAATTGAAGTCAGTTGTCCACCTCCTTTTGCTTGGATTGATGTTGGGAAGTTTCATTAGCGCAATTATTTCTATCGTTCAAGCCTCTTCTGCTTCACAGGATTTGCAACGTTTCGTTTTTTGGAATTTTGGAAACCTCCAAAGGGTGAATTTAGATCAGATTTTACCGGTGGGCATTGTTTTTTTTGTGGGTTTAACCTTATCCATGACACAAGTTCGGTCCTTAAATGCTATGGTGTTGGGGGAGGACCATGCGCAATCCTTGGGTATTTCTCTTCGTGCCTTTCGCTTAATGGGAATTCTCATTGCTGCCATTTTAACGGGAACCATAACAGCCTATGTTGGCCCAATCGCGTTCGTTGGTTTAGCGGTTCCAAACGCAACCAAATTATGGTTTAAAACCCAAAAACATGGCTTACTTTTGGGAGCAAACGTCCTTCTCGGCGCCCTATTCCTCGGACTTTGTGATCTTTTAATCGTTTATTTTGAGCCTTACCTAAGCCTGCCCCTAAACGCCATTACGTCTCTCATAGGGGTTCCTTTTATTTGTTGGATGATACTCAAGTACCGGTATGTTGCAAGCTAAGAATCTGACCATAGGATATAGCGATGCAATTGCTCATGCGGAGGAAATAATTATCCATTCAGGAGATTTTATCGCCTTGGTGGGAAGAAATGGAAGCGGTAAATCTACGTTGATTCATTCCTTAAGTGGGAAAATACCTCCACTAAATGGTCTCATTTCGCTTGATGGAAAGGATCTTTCTTCCTACACAGCATCCCAGCTTGCTTGTAAAATAGCTTGGGTCAATGCGGGTTTCCTTGGTGTCCCTCATTTAACGGTTTTGGATTATGTACTTTTGGGACGCACACCTTATCTGGGTTGGTTAGGTAATCCTACGACAGAAGATCGAATGGCAGCACAAAAAGCATTGGATTTTGTTTCTGCGGGGCACCTGAAAGATGACCAGACCACTTCGTTAAGTGATGGAGAACGGCAACTGGTAAGTATAGCAAGGGCATTGGCTCAAGAGACACCCTATTTGTTTTTAGACGAACCCACTGCGTTTTTAGATTTTTTCCATAGAAAAAATGTGCTTGCCCTGCTGAAAGAAATTGCTCAGGTAAAGAAGATTGGAATCATACTTTCCACTCACGAATTAGACCTAGTCGTCAACTTAAACCTTCCCTTAATCCTTGTTTCAAAAGGGGGAACCATCCTACATCACCCTTCCATCGCAAACCGTCAAGCTTTGGAAAATCTTTTGAGTTAATAACGAACGATTCTCTTTGCACGTAGGGAGCCCAAACGAATAAAATAGACTCCTTTTGCAAGGTTTTGGCATGGAATATCGATGCTTTTTGTTGCCGTAACGGTAAGAATAATTGTTCTTCCGTGTAAATCTTGAACCCTTATTTCCCCTGTGTATGGCGCGTTGACGCTAAGGTGAATAACTTCGTTTTCGGGCTGATACGTTAGTTGAAAATCTTGGGGTAAAACATGGATAGAACCTTGGAGTGTAATGAAGGAACTGGTTTCGCATCCCGATGGCGAAAACACAGAAACGGAATAATCTCCTCCCAAATCAACCGGTGGTACTAAGGTGTCGTTAGTTTCTCCTTGCATCATTTGTCCATTCCAATACCATTGGTATGCAGTACCTGGTGTGGTAGTCCATAGCGTATTCATGTTGTCGTAATAAATGGTGGCATTGTTTCCAGATGGAGAACAGGTAGTTTGATTTACGGTACCAATGGTATTGGTAAGTTTTGTTTGTAGTTCATTTAGTGCAAAGCAATCTGAATCACAAATATACCGCAACCAAGGATCAAGAAACCAAAACATTTTCTCTTGTTGCTCAGCTCGTGAGATGGTAATTCCTTGCGAAGAAGTACTTTCGCCAAAATCGCAGTTGAAGTTGCTGTTGGCAAAATAGCAATGCGCTCCTCCGGTAATGTTAACAAAAGATTTACAGGAAGAGGCAATTCCTTGGTAAATGGGCAAGTGGTGTTCTGCTGGAGGCGTTACGCCGTCGCTCGAACCTGAGAAGATTAAAGTGGGAACCGAAATATTTGCACATACACCAATGGCTGAGGGATTGGTTTCTGCTGGTGCAAGTCCTACAATACCTGAAATGTTGGCGTTATTCGCCGCGGCAAGCATGGTAGCGCCTCCGCCCATAGAATGACCCATGATAACCGATTTCTGCTTTACTTTTCCGTTGAATAAAGAGCCAGCTGCAATATCAAGCGCTAACATTTTGGTGGACACCAAGGCCAAATCTTGCCCAAAATCACCATGGCTTGGGGCTGGAATTAAGCTGCCTTCTGTACGAACGAATGCCATGATATATCCTTGAGGCACCAGGTGTTCCCAAATGTTTTGGTAAGCATCCCACCCCATGGCAAACCCGTGGCCAAAAACGATAACGGGAAAATCTAGATAGGTAGCTACGGGGGTATTTTCCCCGGCTGTGTAGGTGGGGTAATAAACCTCCGTTTGAATTTGACGTCCGGGGCCTCCACCTGAACCAAAACCACCGCTTCGTGTAGGGTCGTTAAAGGTAAGGGTAGTATGTCCGATTTGGAATTGGCCAAACATCCAACATGGAGCAAGTATGACAAGCAGAATAATTTTCTTCATCTATCAAAGGTATGAAAACAAACTATTCCCTCACCCTCCCAATCGGCTTTTATCCAAGCTTCGGTATTGTATCGCTTCGGCGATGTGTTCAGAGCGTATAGCTTCACTTTCGCCCAAATCGGCAATGGTTCTCGCTACTTTCAGGATCCGATCGTAGGCTCGAGCTGAAAGCCCTGTAAGCACCATCGCTTGTTTTAACAAGGCTTGGGAGTGTTCATCCAACGCGCAATAACGTTCGATTTCGCTCCGACTCATCTGGGCATTATTGTGTGCAAAGGAAGCCTTAAATCGCACCTTTTGTCGCTGACTTGCCCTCTCGACGCGGCCCCGAATGGATTGGCTGTCTTCTTCAGGCATTGATCCTGTCAGTTCTTCATACTTAACTGGCTGTACTTCAATGTGCATATCAATTCTATCCAGCAAAGGCCCCGATATTTTATTTAAATAGCGATCTACCATCCCCGGACCACATGAACAACCTTTCTCTGGGTGATTCAAATACCCACACGGACAGGGATTCATCGCTGCGATTAACATAAAACCAGCAGGGTATTCGATGCTGAATTTAGCCCGGGAAATGTTCACCGTTCGATCCTCCAAAGGTTGCCTCAAAACTTCTAAAACAGCGCGTTTGTATTCAGGTAGTTCATCCAAGAACAAAACGCCATTATGGGCCAAAGAAATTTCGCCCGGTTGGGGATAACTTCCTCCACCTATCAAGCCTATATCTGAAATCGTATGGTGTGGTTTTCGAAAGGGCCGTTGTCGAATCAATCCTCCCGCATGTTTAATTTTACCGGCAACGCTATGAATTTTCGTTGTTTCTAAGGCCTCCTCCAAACTCATGCTTGGGAGTAGGGTAGGGAACCGTTTCGCTAACATCGATTTTCCTGAACCCGGAGGACCTATAAGAATTACGTTATGCCCCCCCGCTGCTGCAATTTCAAAAGCGCGTTTTACGGAAAACTGACCCTTTACTTCTTTAAAATCAACGGGAATTTCAAAGGATGCATTTTCGTAGGCATTTATGGCCGGTGCCTTGGTTGGCATGGCGCTCGAAGGATTGTTTAAAAAATCCACCACTTGTTTCAATGTAGCCAATCCAAAAACTTCTAACCCTTCGATCACCGCCGCTTCCGAAGCATTGCTTTCTGGTACGATTACGCCTTTGAACCCCTCTTCCTTGGCCTGCAATGCAATGGCTAAAACACCCCGCGTAGCCTGTAGCGATCCATCTAACGATAGCTCACCGACGATAACGTATTCCGACAAATGGGTGGGATTCAGTTGGTTGCTTGCAGAAAGGATTCCCAAAGCAATGGGCAAATCAAATACGGAACCCTCCTTTCGAATGTCCGCGGGGGCTAAATTGACCGTTATTTCTTTTCCTGGGAAATGGTACCCGTTGTTTTTAAAGCTTGCCCTAATTCTTTGTTGACTTTCTTTGACGGCATTATCCGGTAGGCCAACCAAATAAAAATTTAGGCCATTGTCAATATTTACTTCAACGGTTATCGTGGTTGCAGTGATTCCAAAGACACTGCTAGAATACAATTTTACTAACATAATTTTATACTTTTGATGCTTTTCTATTTAAGTTAGTAAGAAATATTTTGCCCCTGATTTTTTTAACATTTTAGCCTGTAGCCTTGAGCGAATCGAACGTATTTGATTTACTTCCTGAATTGAATCGTGCTTTATATCCTCTTTCCCAAGAGGAGGGGCTGTACCAACTTTGGGAACAACTTATGAAAGATGCTCAACTTTCAGGTGTTGTCCTACCTCCAGTTTCTAAAATGTCGCTTGAAGTTTTCCATAGTGCTTTAGCCAATGTCTTGGCCACTTCGGATTCCCGTGCTTACCAGGCGTTTTTATATCGGGTAGACGTGTCGGAAGAAGCAGTCCGTACTGCACGAGAAAACCAATCTTTCGAAAGCACAATTGCCTGGAATATTTTACAACGGGAGGCTTTAAAAGTGATCATGCGCCACAGATACAAGGGGTAGTCATTTTATTAATTTAACTTACGTACCTTTGCGTCGATACTTTTAAATGAGCGATTTACTTTCTAAACTTGAGGCCATTCATTTCCGATTTATAGAGGTTGGGAAAATGATAACCGACCCGGATATCATTTCTGATATGGATCGATTTGTTAAATTGAGCAAGGAATATCGCGAATTGGAAGAACTCGAAAGTTATTACAAGCGTTATTCAAATGTTCTATCCAATTTAAGCTCCGGTAAAGCATTACTCGAACAAGAAACGGATCCTGAAATGCGCGAAATGGCAAAAGAGGAGATCGATTCATTAGAGCAAGAACGGCCAGTATTGGAAGAAGAAATCAAACTCATGTTAATTCCAAAGGATCCGGAAGATGACAAAAATGCCATCGTGGAATTACGCGCTGGAACTGGGGGGGATGAGGCATGCATCTTTGTAGAAGATATTTTCCGAATGTACACCATGTACTTTAAAGAAATGGGCTGGCAAGTGGAGGTAATTAATTCTTCAGAAGGAACAACAAAAGGGTTTAAAGAAATTTCCATGCAAGTTACGGGTGCTGGCATTTATGGAGCCTTGAAATTCGAATCTGGTGTTCATCGCGTGCAACGTGTTCCTGAAACCGAATCACAAGGACGGGTGCATACCTCCGCCATTACGGTAGCCGTTTTACCAGAGGCTGAAGAGGTAGATTTCAAGCTCGACATGAACGATGTTCGTAAGGATACCTTCCGTGCCTCGGGTGCAGGAGGCCAGCATATCAATAAAACCGAGTCTGCCATTCGATTAACCCACATCCCAACCGGGGTAGTTGTTGAGTGTCAAGATGGCCGATCTCAACATAAAAATTTGGAACAAGCCATTTCGGTATTACGCTCCAGGCTTTATCAAGCGGAACTTGATCGTGTGCACAATGAACGCGCTGCCCAGCGAAAAACCCTTGTATCGACCGGTGACCGATCCGCTAAAATTCGAACGTATAATTATCCACAAGGTCGCATAACTGACCATCGAATCAATAAAACGATGTACAATTTATCTTCCTTTATGAATGGGGACATTCAAGAACTTATTGATGCCTTGAGAATGGCAGAAAATGCCGAAAAACTAAAAGGACAAGAAGCATGACCCGCGACGAACTAGTTCATCAAATTCGTAAAAAACAATCGTTTTTGTGTGTTGGATTAGATCCTGTCTTAGAAAAAATACCTGCTCATTTAAGAAACTTAGAGGATCCTATTTTTGAATTTAATAAGCGAATTATTGATGCTACCGCTCCTTTTGCTGTTGCATTCAAACCCAATACTGCTTTTTATGAGGCCCAAGGGGTGAAGGGTTGGGAATCTTTAGAAAAAACCATACGATACATTCCTAAGGACTGCTTTATTATTGCGGATGCTAAAAGGGGCGATATTGGAAATACTTCAACGGCATATGCCAAAACATTCTTCGAGGCCTTACCCTGCGATGCCGTTACGGTGGCGCCCTACATGGGAATGGATAGCGTAGAGCCCTTCCTACAATTCAAAGGGAAATGGGCCATTGTTTTGGGGCTTACTTCCAACGATGGAGCCCTTGATTTTCAAAACCTTGTTTCAGAAGAAAAGCCACTGTACGACCACGTAATTTCAAAGGTAAAATCGTGGGGTACTCCAGAAAACCTAATGTTTGTGGTAGGTGCAACGCGGACTCAACAATTGGCGCACATTAGAACCTTGGTTCCAGACCATTTTTTATTAGTACCTGGTATCGGTGCACAAGGAGGTTCGCTGGAGGAAGTTTTTAACGTTGGATCAAATGCGTTTTGTGGCTTGTTGGTAAATGCCTCTCGTTCAATTCTATATGCAGGCCAAGGTACCAACTTTGAGGAAGAGGCAAAAAAAGAGGCGTTGAAAATACAAATCGAAATGGCCGAATACCTTCAACGCCTGTTTACGTAACGAAAATCGCTTATTTGGAAATTTGGTTTGAATTCACTTCTGTTTTTGCAGAACCATAAGCATCACAACCGGCCTTCCTAGATGCACCGCAAGAGGATAAAATCACAGTTGCCACAACAGCCAATAGCGTTAAAACTTTTACCTTCGTTTTCATAGTTGATTTTTTTGTTGTTTGTAAACCCTCCAACGGGACAGGTGGCGATAAAGTTACAAAATATGTTAAAAGGAATGCCGTTACTTCAAAATTTAATGCAGAAAGAAGTTTTTTTTCGCCCAAAAATCATTAGGGCTTCCCTCTTGTTTCTGTATATTATTTGTTTTTCATCAACCCTCTGCGCACAATCCATTACAATCGCCTATCGATGGAGTAACAAGAGTCAAGAAAGCACCTTGCCAAAGTACTTTCAACAAACCCACACGTTGGATAACGCAACGCTCATTGCCCAAGAAATAGAAAACGCAAAAATAAAATTAGCATCGGTTGGTTATTTCGCAGCAACAATTCGCGATTCCCTAATACAAGACAAACACTTTTTGTGGATTACTTTCGGGAAAAAATATGCCGGCATCAAGATTCTCGGAGACGCTGAATGGTTGGCGTGGTTACCCAAAGGAAAAAAATCCGATTTCTTATCCTTGGAAGAGTACAGTTCCTTTTTAACCAAAACGCTTGCTGAATTTCATGCCAATGGCTATCCTTTTGCCTCGTTTCACTACAGCAATTTTTTTGAGCAAGACCGAGTGCTAACGGTATGCGTTTCCATCGATAAAGGAAGGAAAATGATTTGGAAAGAACTTCGCATTAAAGGGGATTCATCGTTGTCTGTCCAAGCGATGGAGGCGGAACTTAAATTTAAATCGGGAGACAATTTTACGGTCGAAAAACAAGGGGAAATTTACACCCGACTAAAACAACTAAACTATCTCCAAATCATAAAACCACCAGAATATCAATTTTCTGTCGATGGAGTCACGGTTTACCTTTATGTTAAAGGAACAAAAATTAGCAGCTTCAATGGCGCTATTGGTTTGCAACCCAACCCGATTTCCCAAAAAATGGGCCTCACTGGAGATGTTCAATTAAAACTAGTTAATACCCTAAAACGAGCCGAACAACTTGATTTTGTCTGGCGAAGCGTAAAGCCTGCCACCCAATTAATAAACCTGCGTTTCGCCTATCCTTTTCTCTTTCATTCCTCCTTTGGTACGGAGCTTAAATTCCAATTATACAAGAGGGATTCTACCTTTTTGGAGCTTAAGTCAGGACTTGCCATACAATATGCTTTATCCAATAAATTACTGGTTAAAGGGCTATACTCCTTTACAAGCAATAACCGTCTTTATGCCTCCAATTCAAACCTTGATTTCCCGAACACCACCTCGTTTCGAAACACCATGTTTGGTTTGGGAATCACCTTTCGCACCTTGGATTATTTGCCAAACCCTACGAAAGGAATTCAGTGCGTTAGTGAGGCCAACGTAGGACAGCGAAAAAACCAACCCGATTCGACCGCACCTACTCCCACGAACCGGTTGTCCCTCTCCTGGGAGCAATACGTGGCCCTTAGTAAACGCATCGTGCTGCGCTACTTCGTCTCTTTAGATTCCTACAATGCCTCAACCATTTATTCCAACGAATGCTATCGTTTTGGTGGACTTTCCAATCAAAGAGGATTCAATGAAGAGAATTTTCTAGCCACCACCAAAAGCGTTAACCAAATGGAATTGCGCTATTTACTGGATAGGAACTCAGCGGTTTTTTTATTTTTCGACCAGTGTTTATATGAAAACAGAAGCAATGGTAGTTACAACCGAGACAACCCATATGGTTTTGGCTTTGGAACAAATCTTGGGTCAAAAGCGGGTATCTTTTCTTTGGTCTACGGATTAGGCATAGAGAAAAACAATCCCATCGATTTCAGGTCCGGTAAAATTCACTTTGGTTATATTGCCTATTTTTAAGGAATGAATTCAAATGCCAATGTTCTTTATCTTTCCTACGATGGCCTTTGCGATCCCCTTGGTCAGTCTCAAATTTTACCCTACGTGCTTTCTCTCTGCTCCGAAGGCCATGCTTTCACCTTGATTAGTTTTGAAAAACCTAGTTCTTACAAAAAATATAAAAAGCACATTCAAAATCGAATAGCCCAGTTTCCTATCCGATGGATTCCATTGCGGTACTCGAAACACCCCCCGATTTTGGCTACGCTTTATGATCTAATGCGATTACAATGGAGGGTAGGTCGTGAAGTTAGAACCCAATCCTTTGATATCATCCATGTGCGCAGCTATTTGCCCATGTTGATTGCTGAGAAATTTCGAAAATCCCACAAGGTTATTTTTGACATGCGTGGGTTTTGGGCAGATGAACGAAAGGAGGGCGGTGTTTGGCCTCAGACGAAATGGTTGTTTCGTAAGGTTTACGATTATTTTATTAAGAAGGAACGCATTTTTGTAACCCATTCGCATGCCCTTGTATCCTTAACGCATAATGGGGTTTTAGCCTTAAAAGAACGCTATCCACTTGTGCAAATTGAAGAAAAGGTAGCGGTTATTCCTTGTTGTGCGGATGAGAAGCGATTTAATCCAGTCATAGACCGCGACGATTTACGGCGAACATTAGGCTTGAGAAAGGAGGATAAGGTATTGATTCATGTTGGTTCGGTAGGTACATGGTATCGTTTGGATCAAGAAATTGCGTTTTTTAATGCTTTAAAAGAAAAAGATGAACGTTGGCATTTTATCATCCTTACCCCGGAGGTTAAAAAAGCCACTGATGACGTTCTCTCCTTCGCCCAGGAACCCCAAGCAATTCGTGTGCTTTCAACAAGTTATGATCAAGTTCCTTCGTATCTTTCCATCGCAAACGCTAGCATCCTTTTAATTGAACCTTGTTTTTCCAAAAGAGCATCCTTTCCTGTTAAGCTTGGGGAGTCTTTAATGATGGGGGTTCCGGTAATTGTCAATGCCCAAGTTGGAGATAATTTGGCGTACTTAAACGGGGACAATAACGGAATCGTAATAACCGAATGGGAGGAAATACCCCAAAAGGCAAGAGCCTTTGATATTCATCGCTTTGATGCGGAGGAAATCCGTCGTTTTGCATTGGATAACCTTAGCCTGGAAAAAGGTGAGCAATTGTATGCATCCCTTTATCATGATGTGTTATTATGAAAAAAAAGCGACTCGCTATACTTTGTCCCTATCCATTCGGTCAAGCTCCCTCCCAGCGTTTTCGATTCGAACAATACCATTATGCCTTGGAAGCGGATGGCTGGGATATCAAAACCTATTCGTTTTTAAATCAAAGCGGATGGAACGTTTTTTATCATGAAGGATTATCCCTTCAAAAACTCTATCATTTAGTATTGGGATTCTTCAATCGATGGTTTTTGATGACTTTTATCTGGCGTTTTCAAAAAGTTCTTATCCACCGGGAAGCCTCGCCTATTGGTCCACCAATCTTTGAATGGATAATCGCAAAAGGGTATAAAATTAATGTGATTTACGATTTTGACGATGCGATTTGGTTACCTAATTTTAGTAAGCAACACCAAAAAATACATCGATTAAAGGCTTATTGGAAAATTAAATACAACCTTCGTTGGGCATCGCAGGTTGTCGCGGGTAACGATTACCTCGCCAGTTATGCCCTAAAATACAACCAGCATGTGCGGGTTATCCCAACATCCATTGACACCAATTATCACCTGAAAAGGAATGTGAAAGAAGGCCATAAACCACTTGTTCTTGGGTGGACAGGAAGCCATTCTACCATGGAGTACCTTCGATTGTTACTTCCTGGCTTGGAAAAGCTCTCCTTGCAATATGATTTTGAATTTGTGGTGATTTCTAACCAGGAACCCTCCTTTACCATTCCCAATCTCCGTTTTATACCATGGACTGCCGCAACAGAAATTAAAGATTTAAGCACGATCGACGTGGGGTTGATGCCCTTAACCGATGACGAGTGGGCACGAGGTAAGTGTGGTTTTAAAGCTCTTCAGTATTTGGCACTAGGCATTCCGGCTATCGCATCGAACGTGGGCGTTAACAAAAACATCGTTTCTCACGGGGAAACGGGTTTTCTGGTGAACCATCCCGAAGATTGGTACGCTTCACTTCGGTATTTTTTTGAGCATCCTGATGCCAGTTATGCCATGGGGATGAAAGGTAGAGCCACCGTCGAAGCCTTTTACTCGGTTACTTCTTTATCCCCAACGTACTTATCACTCTTCAACTCATGAAATTATTTTTTGCCTCCCATAACGAAAACAAAATCCGCGAAATAAGTGCGATGCTTCCTGCCAATATGATGCTAAAAAGTTTGAAGGATTTATCGCTTACCGAGGAAATTGTCGAAAGCGGCTTAACCCTCGAGGAAAATGCCTTGCTTAAAGCACGGTTTTTACATGCTCATATTCACCATGCCTCGTTTGCAGATGACTCTGGATTAGAGGTTGAGGTGCTAAACGGTAGGCCAGGCGTTTATTCTGCTCGGTATGCCGGTCCGGAAAAGAACGATGCCGCCAATTCTAGGAAATTGCTTCGTGAATTGGAAGGAAAAAATAACCGGTCTGCTGTTTTCAAAACGGTAATTGCTTTTGTCGATGGTCAACAAGAATTTCTTTTTTCTGGGGAAGTACGAGGGAGTATAGCCCATACTCCAAGGGGAACCAAAGGCTTTGGATATGACCCCATATTTGTTCCTGAGGGTTGGAGCGAATCCTTTGCCGAAGTTGAAAAAGAAATAAAGAATTCCATTTCACATCGCGCTCAAGCCTTTGATAAGTTTATACGATTTTTAAAGGAAAAATCGGCAAATCGCGCCGCATTGTAAAAGAACGTAATTATGACGGATACCATTGATTTAATATGCAATCGTTGTAAGCACACGAATTCGTTTCGAATAGGTTGCGAAGCTTTTCCCGAAGGTATTCCTTACGAAATTTTGTTGATGAACAAGCATTCAAAACCGTTGCCAAATCAAAAAAATAATTTGGTGTTTGAAGCAATAAGGGAAGATGATTCAGAAATTAAAGCGAGTAAAAACTTAATTTAGCATTAAATTTTTTTCCCATGGACCTTCACTCCTTATCGGATCGGTTTTTAAGATATGTTCAAATAGATACAGAATCCGATCCTCACTCAATGAGTTTTCCCTCGACAGAGAAACAAAAAGATTTGGCTAAGGTTCTGTTGAATGAGCTTTTGGAAATGGGCGTTCAGGATGCTGAAATGGATGAGTGGGGCTATGTTTTTGCTACCATTCCTTCCAATTCAGAAAACGACACGATTCCAACAATTTGTTTTTGTTCACACGTGGACACGGCTCCAGATTGCAGTGGAAAAAATGTAAAACCTATTATTCATGCGAATTGGGATGGCTCTCCAATGGTGCTTCCAGATGATAATAATCAAGTTATTTCGGTGGAAAATCATCCCTATTTAAAAGATAAAATTGGGCAAGATATTATTACTGCTTCAGGGACAACGCTGTTAGGTGCAGACGATAAGGCGGGGGTCGCAATTATTATGCAGTTCACAAAGTATCTATTGGACAATCCCAACATTAAGCATGGTAAAATCCGGATTTTATTTACACCTGATGAAGAGGTTGGTCGCGGGGTAGAAAAGTTGAACATGGAAAAACTAGGTGCCGATTACGGTTACACCTTAGACGGTGGTCCTTTGGGGGATGTGGAAGACGAAACCTTTTCTGCCGATGCCATGACCTTTGTTTTTCATGGGGTAAGTGCTCACCCAGGCTATGCTAAAGGGAAAATGCAACATGCTATGAAAATGGCCTCTGCATTTCTTTGCTCCTTGCCGAAGGATGGTTGGTCACCTGAAACAACCTCAGCGAGGGAGGGATTTGTCCACCCGACGTCTATAGAGGGTGGATTGGAAAAAGCCACGGTTACTTTTATTCTGAGGGACCACGACACTAAAAAACTTACGGAATATGCCGAGAAATTAGTGGTGTTGGCGAATGAGACCATAAGGTTGTTTCCAGGGACTTCCTTTGAATTTCATCAGGTAGAACAGTACCGAAATATGAAAGAAATTCTACAGCACTGTCCTTTCGTTGCCGATTATGCAGTTGAAGCCATTGAACGGGCAGGATATACACCAAAACGCCAAATCATTCGAGGCGGAACCGATGGCTCTCGATTGTCCTTTATGGGACTTCCGTGCCCCAATATTTTTACAGGGGAAATGGCAATACATTCAAAGCAAGAGTATGTAGTACTGCAAGACATGGAGGCTGCCGTAAAAACCTTAGTTGAATTGGTTCAAATATGGGAAAAACATAAAGCATGACGTTTGCAGCGCTTCAAAAGAAAATAGTTTCAAAAGAATTTAGCCCTGTTTACCTGCTGCATGGAGAGGAGCCCTATTTTATTGATAAAATCCTGTCTCTTTTAGAAGCTCATGTTTTAGAACCGCATGAAAAAGATTTTAATCAGGAAGTGGTCTATGGTAAGGAGGTAGATGCACCGTCCTTGTTGAGCAGTGCCAAGCAATATCCTATGATGGCAGAACGAAGGTTGGTATTAGTGAAAGAAGCCCAAGATTTTAAAGCGTGGGATGCCTTGGAATCCTATTTGAATGAACCTTTAAATTCCACAATTCTTGTGTTTTCCTATAAATACAAGAGCATGGATGCCCGAACGAAATTCTTCAAAGCCGTTCAAAACCATGAAGTTTTTAAGTCAGAAAAAATCAAAGACTATCAGTTGCCAGAATGGATTGGTACTTTGATGAAGTCTAAAGGATTTTCCTATGCTTCGCGTGTGCCGCATTTACTATCCGAAGCCATTGGCAACGATTTATCGCGCATCAGTAATGAAATCGAAAAGTTAGCCATTGTTTTACAACAAGGTGAGGAGATTAACGAAGCCCATGTCGAAAAGCACATTGGTATTTCGAAAGAATACAATGTTTTCGAACTCAATAATGCTGTTGCGGCAAAAGACATGGCAAAAGCGATCCGAATTGTCCAATACTTCGAGTCAAATCCCAAGGCAGCGGATTTGGTTCAAGTTATTTCGATGTTGTTCCGATTTTTCTCCCAGATCATGAGGATTCATTTTATGCAGAATAAATCCCGCGAGCACATTGCTTCAATCTTGAAAATCCATCCGTACGTTGTGGGTGAGCTCTTACAATCAAAGAACAATTTTACTCCCAAGAAAATTGCCGAGAACATTGAAATATTGCATGAATTTGACTTGAAATCGAAAGGGGTAGGTAATGCTACAGAGACGTCAGGGACCTTGATGCGCGAATTGGTAATTCAACTCCTTATATAATGTCTTCCTTTTATGTATTCGATAGTGAACCAACGTTAGAATGGTTTTCCTTGGGGGAGGAAGAGTCTAACCATTGCATTCGTGTTTTGCGTAAAAAAGTGGGTGAACGCATTGAAATCCTTAATGGGAGGGGGCATTGGTTCGAAGTTGAGATCCTTGAAGCCAATCCCAAAAAGTGCTTGGTTAGGAAGATCCAGGCTGCCTTCACTGAACCCAGCGCGGAAATTCACCTTGCCATAGCACCGACAAAGCAAATGGATCGCATGGAGTGGTTAATTGAAAAAGGAACGGAATTGGGGTGTTCTCGGTTTTCGTTTATACAAACCAAACGCACCGAGCGCAGTAAATTGGCTTTAGATCGGTTAAATAAAATAGCCATTTCGGCCATGAAGCAATCGAAACGCCTTTATTTACCTGTACTTGAGCCATTGGTTCCCTTGTCAGATTTCGTGAAAATGTATCCGGGAGGTTGGTTGGCCCATTGCCTTGAAGATCAACCTAGGGTTCGGGTTGATGCTACGCAACCAAAGCGTATTTTAATTGGTCCTGAAGGGGATTTTACAGCGAATGAAATCGTTCAATTACAAGCGGCGGGATATACTTCAATAACCTTAGGTGAGGCCCGTTTGCGAACGGAAACGGCGGGGCTTAAAGCCATATTTTTGTTGGGGCAACTCACGGAACATAGGTAATGTTTGCCTCTTCAACTAATGGTTCTAAACGCATGCGTAAATACACTTGGATTAAAGCTACAACATCTTTTTCACAATACTTAGTGATGCGTTCTAGGTTTTGTTCTTCATAGTAAACGCGCGCTACATCTGCCCCTGAAATGTCGTCTTTTGGGGTAGGTATTTGAAAGATATGACACAGAAGGGCTAAAGAGGTATAGGCCTTGTAGTCTCCGAATTTCCATAGTTCCATCGTGTCCAGGTGTTTAATTTCCCACGGTTTTTTGCCTGAAATATCGAGAACTTTCGGTAATCGAATCCCATGGATTAGCATCCTTCGACAGAGGTATGGAAAATCGAATTCTTTGGCATTATGTCCACATAGTATTTTTTCGCTGTAGTGATCTTCCAATAACCGGTTGAATTGGGTTAATAAAGTCAACTCGTCATCGTGCGCAAACGATTTTATCCGTATGGTTTTTCCGAGTGTGGTTTGCTTGACCATCCCTACCGAAATACATATGATTTTGCCAAATTCTGATTGAATTCCACCGCGGTCTTTGTATACCAATTCACCGCTTTTATCTTCGTTGATATAGGATCTATTTTTTAATTCAAACAAATGTTTTGTTTCCTCATCCAACGCCTCATAGTCATAGGTTTGAGGAACGGTTTCAATATCTAAAAAAAGAATGTTTTCAAGGTTAATGGACTCCATTGTGCTGATATAATTGTGTTTTTCGATTAATTATTGGATTTTTGTGCTGTGTCTGAGACGTTGCACATTAACGAAGGTAGCAAAAACGAGAAATACAAAACGTTATTGCAGCAAATTCCTGCCTTAATAGGCGATGAAAAGGACCCGATAGCCATCGCAGCCAATATCGTTGCTGCGCTAAAACAAACCTTTGATTTTTTGTGGGTCGGATTATACCGGGTTAAAGGAAATGAGTTGGTTTTAGGACCTTTCCAAGGGCCCATTGCTTGCACGCGAATCGCCAAGGGAAAGGGGGTATGTGGAATGGCTTGGGAGCGCAAAACTACCCTCGTTGTCCCGAATGTTCATGAATTTGAGGGCCATATCGCCTGCAGCAGCCTGAGCAATAGTGAAATTGTTGTGCCTGTTTTTGCCGACGGGGAGATCGTTGCCGTTTTGGATGTCGATAGCATAGCCTTTGGGACCTTTGATGAGGTGGATGCTTTTTACCTAAAAAATATTGCCGCATGGTTCGTTCCCTTGGATTAATTGGCTTGGCCCTTTTGCTCGTTCGTTGTGCCCAAGTAGGCGTTTTAACGGGTGGAATAAAAGATACCACAGCCCCTCGGATCATCTACTCGTCGCCCGCGAATTTTACCAAACAAATCTCTCCTCAAGAGCTTTCCATAACCTTTGATGAATTTGTTCAACTCAACGCAACACCTGCAACAGTGCGCATAGTTCCTTCAGATGTTGTGGTAACGGCAAAAATGTCCCGAAAAACCATCCTACTTACGCTTACCGGCCAACTTAAAGAAAATACGACGTACAGCATTGTCATGAATGGGGCTATAAAGGATGTAACCGAAGGAAACGATTCTCTATATACCTTAGTCTTTTCAACCGGTTCTGCTTTAGACTCGTTAAAAACCACTGTACGCGTAAGCGATGCTTTTGAGGGCCGTCCGCTAAAAGAGGCAATGGTGGGATTGTATGATTCCGATACCGCACTATTTCCTCGCTACGTCGGTATCAGCAATGCCCAAGGGGAGGTTGTTCTTTCCAATTTACCCCAACGCAGTTTCTACCTTAAAGCAGCGATAGATCTTAATAAAAATGGGATAATAGACAAAAGCGAGAAACAGGGACACCTTTTTGAACCATTTTCTCCCGGGGAAAAGGATTCGATTCGATTAGGCTTATCAATACCTCGCGATACGGTGACCATCACGCAACTCAAAATCGATGCGCCGGGGATATTATATGCCCATGTACCAATGGAACTTGATTTGGCAAAGATATCCTTGAATGGAGATCGGGTAAAGGCCTTTCGATTAAATAGGGATTCGGTTGGTTTTTCAATAGGTAAGCAAGCCTCAGGATTCATGGTTCTTCAATCCGGCCCGCAAACATTGGAGAAACTAATTTCTGCTAAGGAAACGGCGGCGAAGCTAACCCTTTCACCCTCAGGATTGAACCATCACGGTTGTTTGCAAGTGCAGTGCAGCGACTTTATCGAAACACTATCTCCGTTGGATCAATGGAAATTACAAGGAGTAACCGATACGGTTCCTGTACCGATTGATTCGACGAAGGTACGAGATAACCGCCTTTTAATTTATGCCCATAAATTGCCAGCGGGTCAGGTTAAGTTGACCCTTCCCAAAGGGGCAGTAAAGGGAATAACAGGGAATGAAAATGAAAAGAAAACCCTTGAATTTGTGCATTATCAAGAAGAAAATTTAGGGCGTATTAAAATTAATTTACCCCCATCCCATGGGACGCGGCTTGTTTATTTAGAACGGGATGGAAAGGAAGTGGCCGTTTCCAAAGTTACTTTTAATCCTGTTGTTGTTTTTGAAAACTTGCTTCCAGGAGATTATCAGCTTGTGGTCGTTGAAGATCAAAATAACAATGGTTTTTGGGATCCTATTAATCCACTCCAGCACCAACAGGCAGAGCCCGTAAAACGCTACCGTAAATTCCCTAAAATACGGATGAATTGGGATATGGAATTTACCATCGAGGAAGACTAAATTATTTATTAACACCCGAAGTTTGGGTGATAAATTCTTAGTACTTTTAGCTAAACAATCCCTTTTATGTATTTGATTTTTGACACGGAAACCACTGGGTTGCCCCGTAATTTTAAGGCACCAATCACGGAAACAGACAACTGGCCTCGTGTAGTACAATTGGCATGGCAATTACACGATGAGATGGGGCACTTGGTGTCCAAAGGGGATTCCTTAATACGACCCAATGGATTTAACATTCCCTATGATTCGGAAAAGGTACATGGTATTTCAACGGCTTTAGCGGCATTAGAAGGAAGGGAGCTCAGTGAGGTATTAGCGGATTTTCAATCGGATTTATCCAAAGCATCGTTCATCGTTGGACACAATTTGAAGTTTGATATCAACGTACTGGGATGTGAGTTTGTGCGCTTGGGTCTAGAATCGCCTTTAGAAACGTTTCCAAGCTTAGATACCTGTACGGAGGAAAGTGCTCAGCTGGTAAAATTACCGGGGGGAAAGGGGGGTAAATTCAAATTACCTTCCCTCTCAGAACTTTACAGGCATTTATTTGATGGGGCGTTTGAGGAGGCTCATAATGCGACTGCGGATGTTGAGGCCACCGCACGTTGTTTTTTAGAGTTAATACGCGGTAGCCATTATGATCACAAGGATTTAGGTCAAGAAGAGACGTATCTCAAGGAATTCCTTAACGAAAATCCAACACCAATGGCTTTGGTGGGCATTGCTCATAAAAATTTAAAAGAGGCGAGCAAATTATTAAAAACCAAAGCGAATAAGGACACCAATAAACAACATGCGGATTCTGAAGCCTTGGAGGAAGCGCCGTTTGCACACCTTCATGTACATTCCCAATTTACGATCCTACAGTCTTCTGCGGATATTGAATCCTTGGTACAAAAGGCAGGTGAATTTGGACTGTCTGCTCTAGCGATTACGGACAACTGCAACATGATGGCCGCATTTAATTTTGAACGGGAGGTTGCTAGATACAATGCAACGATTGAGGCAGAAAATGAAGAGGCAAGAGAACAAGGATTGAGTCAATCCAAGAAAAAGCTATTACCGATTTTGGGGTGTGAACTGAATGTTTGTAAAGACCATACGGATAAAACCTTCAATGATTCTGGATATAAAATGGTTTTCTTAGCTAAGAATAAGGCGGGCTATCAAAATTTAATTAAGCTTTCCTCTTTAGCCTATACCGAAGGTTTTTATTACGTGCCAAGGGTCGATAAAGCATTAATCGAGCAGTACCGATCTGATTTAATGGTTTTATCTGGAGGCTTAGAAGGAGAAATTGCATCGCTGATTTTAAATGTGGGGGAGAAGCAAGCAGAGGATTCGTTGTGTTGGTGGAAGGAGCAATTTAATGACGATTTTTATGTGGAAATTAATCGTCACCATTTAGAAGCGGAAGATCATGCGAATGAGGTTTTGTTGCGGTTGGCTGAAAAACACCAGGTAAAACTAGTAGCAACAAACAACACCTATTACATCAACCAATCGGATGCCCAGGCGCATGATGTGTTGCTTTGTATCCGAAATGGTGAGTTGTTATCCACCCCCAAAGGAAGAGGGCGGGGGTATCGTTTTGGTTTTGAAAACGATGAGTATTATTTTAAATCGCCTGAGCAAATGAAGCAACTGTTTGCCGATCTTCCTGAGGCGATTTTAAACCTAAGCGAAATCGTTGATAAATGCGAACCCTATGCCTTATCAAGGGACGTTCTCTTGCCAAAGTTTGATATTCCTCAGGCATTCATTGATCCAAACGACGAACTCACGGGATCGAAAAATGGAGAAAATGCGTACCTCCGTCATTTGGCGTTTGAAGGGGCTTTAAAGCGTTACGGGTCGGTATCAGAGGCCTTGAAGGAGCGCTTGGATTTTGAGTTGAAAACCATAGAAAACACAGGATATCCAGGGTATTTCCTTATTGTACAAGATTTCTGTAAGGCGGCTTGGGACATGGGGGTATGGGTTGGACCCGGTCGGGGATCAGCCGCTGGATCTGCGGTCGCCTATTGCGTTGGAATTACTAATGTTGATCCCATAAAGTACGACCTGCTCTTTGAGCGATTTTTAAATCCCGATCGTATTTCCATGCCCGATATTGATATTGATTTTGACGATGAAGGGCGTGGGAAGGTAATAGACTATGTAATTAACAAGTATGGAGCTAATCAAGTGGCTCAAATCATTACCTATGGTACGATGGCTGCCAAATCTTCCATTCGCGATACGGCAAGGGTTTTGGATTATCCCCTTCCTGAAGCGGATAAACTGGCGAAAATGGTTCCAGATATCTCGTTAAAGAAACTTTTTAGTTTTACGGATCACGAGTTAAATGAAAAGTTTGCCAAGGATCAAGATGGTCTCATTAAAGCGCGTGAACTTCGAAAAATTTACCAAGGAAAAGGGGATGCGGCCGAAGTGTTGAAACAGGCGAAGTCGTTGGAAGGTACGGTACGGAATACCGGTATACATGCCTGTGGAGTAATTATCACTCCCGATGAGCTCACCAATTTTGTGCCCGTAGCAACGGCCAAAGACTCGAGCCTAGCCTGTACGCAATTTGATAATGCGGTGGCTGAAAATGCCGGGTTGTTGAAAATGGATTTTTTAGGTTTAAAGACCTTGACCTTGATCAAAGATGCGGTTCGAATTATTCACGAAAATCGAGGAATTGCGCTTGACCCTAATCAATTTCCAATAGACGATGAGGCTACCTTCAAATTATTTCAGCGCGGCGATACGGTGGGCATATTTCAGTACGAATCTCCTGGAATGCAAAAGTATATGCGGGAGTTGAAGCCAACTGAATTTGCCGATTTAATTGCCATGAATGCCCTTTATCGCCCGGGACCTATGGAGTACATTCCATCGTTTGTTAAACGAAAACATGGAGAAGAGACCACCGTTTATGATTTACCCGACTGCGAAGAGTATTTAAAGGAGACCTATGGAATCACGGTCTACCAGGAGCAAGTGATGTTACTGTCTCAAAAATTAGCGGATTTTACGAAAGGTGAGGCAGATACTTTGCGCAAGGCGATGGGAAAAAAGGACGAAAAAGTTTTGAAGAAAATGCGTCCTACCTTTTTAGAGCGTGGAGCGGAAAAAGGACACCCGAAGGATAAATTAGAAAAAATTTGGAAAGATTGGGAAGCCTTTGCCTCCTACGCCTTTAACAAGTCACACTCTACCTGTTATGCATGGATTGCCTATCAAACCGCTTACTTAAAAGCAAATTATCCTGCGGAGTATATGGCCGCTGTATTAAGTAACAATATGGGGGATATTAAACAGGTAACGTTTTTTATGAACGAATGCCGCCGAATGAATATCAACGTATTGAGTCCAGATATTAACGAATCAGGGCTAAACTTTACGGTCAATACGAATGGAGATATTCGGTTTGGATTAGGCGCAATTAGAGGCATTGGCGAGGGACCAGTTTCTGCTATTGTGGACGGGCGATCGGAAGGTAAATACAGTGGAGTTTTTGATTTCTTTCGCAGGATTAATTTATCAGCGATTAATCGAACATCAGTACAAAACTTAGTTTATGCTGGCGCCTTTGACTCGTTTCCAGAAATGCACAGAGCGCAGTATTTTGCAGAAATTAAAAACAATCAAGTGTTTATTGATCTTTTGTTGCGCTATGGGGCTGCCTATCAAAACAGCCAAGGATCCGATCAAATTGATTTGTTTGGAAAAAATGAACTTTTTGAATTAGCTGAACCCGCGATTCCTGAAGTAGAGGAATGGTCGTTGAATTTTAAATTGTCGCGCGAAAATGATGTTATCGGATTTTATATTTCGGCACACCCGCTCGATGATTATCTGGTTGAAATCCAAGCCTTTTGTTCCGGTGATTTATCGATGCTCTATCAACCAGAAGAATTTAAAGGCAGGGATTTATTCATGGCAGTAGTTGTAAAAAGCGTAGTTCATCGCACACGAAACAATGGTGATCCGTTCGGTGTTGTGACTTTTGAGGATTATACTGCCCAATATGAAATGTTCATTTTTGGTGATACCTATTTAAAGTTCAAACATCTCTTTCAACCGGGGATATTTTTAACCTTAAAAGGAAGGATTGATAAAGGAAGGTTTGGCAATGGTAAGTTGGAATTTTCTATAAAAGACATAGATCAGGTAAAGAACTTACGGGAAAATAAAATTCAGGGATTGAATTTGACCATTCCCAACCGAGACTTGAACCATTTACTTATTGATGAATTAAATGGATTATTTTTAGAAAACCAAGGATCGTGTAAAGTGAACTTCATCATTTCCGACACCATTGATGGGTTTGATTTAAAAATGAGTTCAAGAAGTATGCGGATTAATCCAAGTCCAGTAATTTACAAGGCCCTATCGAACATGAATATTGCCTATAGTTTGAATTAGGCATAAAAAAAGGCAACCGAACGATTGCCTTTTATAGTTTCAATGTTCATTATTCTTCTACTGCGGGAACTAAAATTCTACCACAATGTTCACAAACTAAAATTTTCTTTTTGGTGACAATATCCAATTGTCGTTGAGGTGGAATTTTATTGAAACACCCGCCGCAAGAACCCCTCATCACTTGAACGACAGCTAACCCGTTTTTCGCATTATTTCGAAGCCGAGTGTAAGCCGATAGCAAGCGCTCCTCGATGTGTTTTTTCGCTGCATTGGAATCCTTGATGAGTTTGTCCTCGTCTTTTTGTGTTTCACTAACAATATCGTTTAATTCCTTTTGCTTTATTTTAAGATCGTTACTGCGTAAGTCTAGTCGTTCCTTAACCTCAACTAAAAGCTCTTTTACGGAATCAATCTTGACTTTCGCCTCTTTCGATCGTTTCTCGTGCAACTTAATCTCTAGCTCCTGGTATTCTATTTCTTTGCTCAGAGATTCATATTCTCTGTTGTTACGCACGTTGTTTTGACGCTCCTTATATTTGGCAATGGCACTTTCCGATTCCTTCGATGCATTTTTGCGCTCGGTAATCTCATTTTCCAACGCTTTAATTTCCTCATCTATTTTGGCAAACCTTGTTTCTAATCCTTGAATTTCGTCCTCTAAATCACTTACCTCTAAAGGAAGCTCTCCACGGATTGTTCGTATTCGGTCGATTTCAGAATCTATTTGTTGAAGTTTAAAAAGTGCATCTAATTTATCTGCAATGCTAACCTCTTTTTTACTTGCTGCTGTGGCCATATTCCAAGAATATTATAGTGTATAAATCCAATATCGGACCGCAAAGATAGCAATAAATCGTAAATATTTAGGTAAATTCAAGCAATATTCTATCCTGCATCGCTGGTGCTTTTACTTAATCTGTCCTAAAGAAAGAAAATAACATCCACAATTTACATAGAGACACATCTCTCACTACGGAAAAGAGTAAATCCAAGGTTGATGGGAGTTACAGCTATAAGATGCTCCTACGCCTTATAAAATTACTCTTCACCAGGGCTTTCATCCCCAGCATTGGCGGTACCAATGGGCGCCCTTGCATTTCTACTTGCTGGCTCATCGTCTCGGTCATCAATAATTTCTTGGGTATATTCCTCCTCCTCTTCAACGGCTTTTTTCTCAATTTTCTCGATATCATCTTCAACAAAATCAATCTGCTTGCCTTTGGCGTTTGTGGTGCTAAATTCAGGAAGCGTATCGTGGTTGGTATCCCGTTGGAAAATATACACTAAAATTCCAAAAATTAGAACGGCCAAACCACCTAACATAAGGTAATTTCGTTTTAGAAAGGATAGAATACTGGAATTCTTCGATTTTTTTGAAGTATGCTTTGAGGAATTTTCCCTTGTTTCTTCGGCATAAGAATCCTCATCGGTTACCTCAGCTACCTGAACAATGATTGCCGTATAGCTATCTTTTGAGTGAAGGAAACATTCTTCGTGTAACGTTTGTAGCGCCGCTTCTGCGCCTGTGGTATTGGCGAATAAGGTGGCCAAGGAAGCATCCGTCCATGCTTCTGATATCCCATCGCTTATCAGTAGGAAATAGTCGTTTTTTCGAACGTCTTTGCAAATTACTTCTTCTGCGCTCGTACGTTTATTTACTCCTTGAATGGAGCGAGTAATGACCTTCGATTTAGGGTGGTTTACTGCCTCTTCCTGGTTAATTATGCCAGCGGATACCGCATCGTTTACCCAACTATGGTCTTTCGTTCGAAAAAGAATTTTTCCATCCCGAATGTGGTAAACTCGGCTGTTACCCACCCAAGCGATTCGGGCTCGGTTTCCTACAAATTGGAGCAAGGCTAGGGTAGAGGATATTCCGGAACCCTCTGGGTTTTCCTCTACAAATTTAGTAATCCTATTTTCTGATCGGGTTACTATGGAACTGATGTCTTGTGCAGGGTTACTATGCAGTTCATTGAGAAAGGTTTGTGCGACTATTTCGGAAGCAACTTCACCAAGCGCCTTGCCATCCCCATCGCACACAACATAACTATTCCCAGCGTCCCAGCCGCCATTGTCTTGATTATTTTCGCCTTTACCCAGTTCGGATAAATACTGTTCGGATTTAATAATGATCATAGATACTCCGTTTCACCAAAGGTATTCCTAGACAAAGATATCCAAATATTGATGCAAACTTTAGAATTTCCATCGGTTTAATGGAGGTAATTAAATTTGAAAAAAGTGTGATGGATTTTCTTTGCCCCGAAGTAAAAGCTTTATTCAAAGGAATAGGCACTCACAAAACCCTAAACGTACCGTATAGGATTCGTTGATAGCTTTGAAATGCTCATTTTTATTTCAGGAAATTTTGGCCGAAGCAATTCGCACAATAATTCCGACGTAAATTGTTCGCTTTCGTAATGTCCGATATCGGCAATTACGATTTTCCCCTCGGCTTCAAAAAACTCATGGTATTTAAAATCGCCTGAAATAAACACATCGGCACCCTTCCGAATGGCATCTTGTAGTAGAAAACTCCCCGCGCCTCCACAAACCGCAATGTTCTGAATGGGTATATTTCTTAAGGCTGTATGACGAATTACGGAACATCCGAAGGTTGACTTCACCTGCTCAAGAAAGGCATTTTCATTCATGGCCTCGGGTAGCCTACCTATGATCCCGCTTCCTAACGCTTGGTTGTTGTTTTCAAGCCTTAGTACGTCGAAAGCCACCTCCTCATACGGGTGCGACGATTTCATGGCAGATAGGATCTCAGAAAGGCGATGGCTTTCTGAGAGGTATTCCATCTTTGTTTCCTTCGAAGCAATGGGCACATGCGCTTTTCCAACGGTAGGATTAGCCTTTTCGTTAGCCGTAAAATGTCCAATGCCTTCAGAGAAAAATCCACAGTTGTAATAATTTCCTATACTCCCTGCTCCAGCTTCGCAAACCGCATGATGCACCTGATCAACTGAATCCGATGGACAAAATATACTAAGCTTGTATAGGTTCCCCGTTTTTTCCGATAAAACTTTTCGTTGGGTTAACCCAAGCTTGTCCGCGATTTTTCCATTAACCCCTTCTATATGGTTATCCAAATTGGTATGTGCCGCATAAACGCTTATCTGCTTTTGGACGCAAAGGCTCACGATTCGTCCAATCGTGCTGTCGGTGGTTATTCGTTTTAGGCCTTTGAAAATAAGGGGATGATGAACAACGATAAGGTTTATATCCTTTTCAATTGCTTCCTGTACGATTTCTTCGGTACACTCTAAAGCATATAAAATACCGGTTACGGGGGCACTTAATGATCCTAATTGAAGTCCTGAATTATCGTACGATTCTTGCCATTCCAAGGGAAACGTAGACTCCAATTCATGGATTATATTTTTAACCGTTGTCATAATTGCTTGGTTATTCCAGCGTAAATACCCCAACCTATTGCCCGATGGATAAAATCGTTATACTTTGAATAGGTATTGCTTATTTGCCTTCGGTAGACCCCTTTTACGTAACTTCCCCAACCGCTATCTCCTCTTATCTGAAAGCCAATTTGTCCAAAAACTTGAATTGCCGCAGAGGCATAAGAATTGTTTTTTATATTAATCCGTTCTTCGTTTTGAGAGCCATAGGCATTCGTCCAATTGGTTTTTTGAGAAAATCCACTGAAAAGCATTGGAGTAAGCCCAGGTCCAATAAAAAACGATGCTTTTTTTCCATAGGTAAACATCACGGCGAATGGTAAACCAATATATCGGTAGCGTGATTCATAATGAAAGCTACTGTCATTGATTGGAGAAGAAAAATGAAAACCCTCTCCGTTTTGAATCCATTGAATTCCCGTTTCCAATCGACCAAACCGCCCGAGGTTGGTGAGTATCCCTGCACCATAAGACCAAACGTACATGGGGGTTTCGTCAGCCCTTTGTCCCAGCGGAGTATTTAGGAATTCAGTATTGCTTTGAAGGATTCTATAGCTATGTGTACGTTGAAATTCAACATAGCACTGGGTTGGAATTTTCTCATTCTCCCACCTAGACTTTTCCTTTTTTTGATGCCATTCCACTTGGGCAAAACTTAGCGGCATTATGGTGGTTAAGAACATCCAAAGAATTATGGCTTTCATGGGCTAAAAGTACAAAAGAAACCTTAACCTAAATCAATAGTTAATGCAATACAAGGCCTTATCTTTGCCAACAAAATAAAAATAATATGACAACTTGGAAAATTGACAACATGCACAGCGAAGTAGGCTTCAAAGTGCGTCACATGATGATTTCGAACGTTACAGGGAAGTTTGGTTCTTTTGATGCCACCCTTTCTATGGAGAATGACCATTTGGCAATGGCGCAGATAGATTTTAGTGCGGAGATAGATAGCGTTCAAACGGGTGTTGCGGATCGCGATGGGCACTTAAAGTCGCCCGATTTTTTTGATGCGGCCAACCATCCTACGCTTAGCTTTTCCTCAAACGAGGTTGTTCAGGATGGAGACGACTGGAAGATTACGGGAAACATGACCATAAAGGGAGTTTCTCATCCTGTTACCTTGAAGGCAGAATTTGCAGGCATTGCCGTGGATCCGTATGGTCAGACAAAAGCCGGTCTTACCCTAACTGGAAAAATCAAACGATCTGATTTTGGACTTACGTGGTCTGCCGTAACGGAAGCAGGTAACATTGTTGTTGGGGACGAAATCACGTTAATCAGCGAAGCACAATTTGTGAAACAAGGTTAACTAAAGCTAAAACAACACGAAATGAAGGGGGCTTGCCCCCTTTTTTTATTCCATTTCTGCCAGTTCTAACCAGCGATTCGTTTTCGTTTCTAATTGTATAACCAACGCACCGAGTTGCTGTCCAATGGAAATCAAAGCGTCATTAGACAATTGTCCTGAGGATAGGGACTGGCTCAGTTCTTCCTTTTCTTGTTCCAAGATAGGAATGTCCTTCTCTAGTTGCAAAAATTCAATCTGTTCTTTGTAGCTGAGGCGTTTTTTATCTTCCTTAGCTTTCGTTTCTTTTGGTTTTTCCAAGGGTGAAACGGTTGCTTTAACCTTTCTTTGATTCAGGCGGTATGCCGTATAATTACCCATAATATCCACAACATTACCCTCGCCTTCGAAAACAAATAAATGATCGGTTATTTTGTCCATAAAGTATCGATCATGAGAAATCACAACCAAACATCCTTCGAATCCTTCAAGGTAGTTTTCAAGGGCCGCCATGGAAAAAATATCAAGGTCATTAGTAGGCTCATCTAAGACTAAAAAGTTTGGATTAGCCATCAAAACGCGCAACAATTTTAACCGACGCTTTTCACCTCCACTGAGTTTGGTTACGAACTGATAATGCATGTCTCGGGGAAATAAAAAACGTTCCAATAATTGTGCGGCCGATAATTGTCTTCCCTTTTCTAGCGGTATGAATTCTGCTACCTCTTTGACAATATCGATAACTTTCGCGTCCTCCTTGAATTGAATGATATCTTGGGTATAATGTCCAAAAACAAGGGTGTCACCGATTACTATTTTTCCACCCTCAGGTAAAATTTCACCAAGAAGCAGCTTGACAAAAGTCGTTTTTCCTGTTCCATTGTTTCCGACTATACCCAGACGTTCTTTTCGCTGAAAATTATACGAGAAGGAATCAAGAATTTTTTTATTGCCAAAGGCTTTTTTTACGTTATGAAATTCAACGATTTTGGTTCCAAGACGTTCCATTTTTATGGCCAATTGTAACCCATCGGTATCAATTTTCCTCGAGGCGGCTTCTTTTACATCCAAAAAAGCATCAATTCGAGCCTTTTGTTTTGTTCCTCGCGCTTTAGGTTGCCTGCGAATCCATTCAAGTTCTGTACGAAAGGTATTTTTGGCTTTTTCGATGCTTGAGGCTAATTGTTCTTGACGTTCTGCTTTTTTGAAAAGATAATACGAAAAATTACCGTTGTATTTGTAGAGCGTTTTATCTTCTAATTCAAGGATTACATCACAAACCGCCTCCAAAAAATACCGATCATGGGTTACCATGAACACGGTGGCCTTGTGGGAAGACAAATAGGATTCTAACCATTCAATCATATCCAAATCCAGATGGTTTGTTGGTTCATCAAGGACCATAAAATCCGCTTCGGCGAGAAGTACTTTCGCTAGGGAAATCCGTTTTTTCTGGCCGCCAGATAACGAGGAGACCTCGGCGAGTGGGTCTAATTTGAGTATGCTAAGTACTCGGGCTATCTCAGCCTCGGTACCCCAACCATCGATGGCGGTAATTTCATGGCTCAACCGTTCAACCTCTTGGTCGTTTTCAGAAAGAATGGCCGAATTATAGGCCGAAAGGAGTTTATGACTAGGGTTATAGTTGTCGGATACCACCTCCCAAACGGTAACCTCAGAGGGATAATCTTCTCCTTGATCCATCCACGCTATGCGTTGTTCCTTTCTGAACACAATGTTCCCTGAGTCGGGGGATTCTTTTCCATAAAGGCAACGAAGTAGGGTCGTTTTTCCTGCACCATTCTTAGCTACAAGTGCAACTTTTTGCCCTTGATCAATTCCAAACGTGATTCCTTCAAAAAGAATGCGTTCTCCAAAGGATTTGGATAGGTTCTCAACGGATAGTACATTCATTTGCGAGGGTTATCGCAAGCGATCAATAGAGTCCAATAATAGTTTGTCCCGCAATACCCCCTTATATCCGAAAAAGGTAAAGGGAACCGTGCAAACCAAAAGGTAAAATCCAATTCCTAACGAATTAGTGCTTCCCTCCGATTTACTGCTGAATAAGTAGGTATTCCAGATTAAAAAAGCGACCGCAATGATCACATTTAGCAACATGACAAACCGTGCGAGTTTCAACTGACGGTTTAGCTTTTTGTATGCCATCAAAGTAACGAAAAGAAGCAAAACCATGACAATTACCAAAAGGAATAGGTAGTTTGGTTGGTTCGATTCCAGGGTTTGTTTTGGCCCATCAAGGAGGAAAAGGGACGATCCAAAGACATCTATGGATTCGATTTTCTTTTCTTTGATGAAGGAAAAGGCCATTAAGTCAACGCCACTGAGTAGACAGAAAAACAGGCTGATGGAAAGCACAAAGTATAGCGTTTGAATTCGTTGAAGCATAAGGATTTTTTTTAAGGTTATCTTGTCATGAATTCACGATGTTTTGGATTCAAAGGTAAAGGTTTCGACGCCATCAACGGCAAAAGGAAGAATGGATCTTTCAAAAAAATCTTCCAAGTCATAGGATCTACTTTTTTGAATGAATGCAATCCATAAGCGCCCAAAGACCAGAAGGAGAAAAAAAAATGCACTATGATCAAGTTAAGCGTGGGTTGATTGGTTTTGAAGGTGCACGTCCATAATCACTAAAGCGGCCATGGCTTGTACAATGGGAACGGCTCGTGGAACTACACAAACATCATGTCGGCCTTTTGGGGAAAGGGTAATTAGGTCTCCTTGTTTGTTTACGGTGGTTTGTTCTTTCATAAGGGTGGCGACGGGTTTGAAGGCCACACGAAAGGTTATGGGCATTCCATTAGAAATACCTCCTTGTATCCCACCGGAATGGTTCGAGGATGTTTTGAAATCTTGTGTGAACGGATCGTTGTGTTCGCTACCAAGCATTGTAATGGCATCAAAGCCACTACCAAATTCCACGCCTTTTACCGCGTTGATGGATAGCATTGCATGACCCAATAAGGCGTGAAGTTTATCAAAAACGGGTTCTCCAAGTCCCACCGGAACGCCCTCAATAATCCCGCGGATTGCTCCACCTAAGGTATCACCGTTCTTTTGTGTTTTTTCGATTAAAGCCATCATCTTTGCCGCGATCGTAGGATCCGGGCAACGGACAAGGGATTCGTCAATTTGCTCCCTTGTGAAGACTGAAATCTGGTTTAGTTTTTCATCGCCTATCTGATCCACAAAAATCGAAAAGGAAATCCCAAGGGTATTGAGATATTGTTCCGCAATCGCTCCTGCAACCACCCTACAAGCTGTTTCTCTGGCGCTGGCGCGGCCACCACCTCGCGGATCCCGTATTCCATATTTTTGTTCATAGGTATAATCGGCATGTGAAGGACGAAATCCTTTTTTAATTTCTTCGTAATCCTCCGAACGAAAATCCATGTTTGGAATCGTAAATCCAATGGGAGTTCCTGTCGTTTTACCCCTGAAGAGTCCAGAAAGTATGGTTACCTTGTCTCCTTCATTCCTTGGACTTACCATCGAAGATTGTCCTGGCCTCCTGCGGTCTAAAGCCGATTGAATGGCCTCTAAATCCAGTGCAAATCCTGAAGGACACCCTTGAATTATTCCTCCAATGGCTGGACCATGGGATTCACCAAAAGTTGTGAGTTGAAAAATTTTACCGAAAGTGGAACCCGACATCGCGTCAAAATTACAGTTTTTTAATCGGTTTGAAAAGGGAAAGATTTCGCTTTATCCCTAGTATACCCGTTCGACGGAGTGCGCTATTCTCAAATAGGTTTTGAAAGGTCTCGTCTTGCAGGTCTTGCCAATCCCCTTGGGTCATATTCAGCATGGTTAAATGCGGTTCTAATCGTTCCTCCTTGTGGGACTTCGCAAAGCGATTCCAAGGGCAGACATCTTGACAAATGTCGCATCCAAACATCCAATTCTCCATCTTGCCTTGAAAGGAAGCCGGAACGATGTGATCTTTTAATTCAATGGTGACATAAGAGATGCACTTGGAAGCATCGATTTGATAAGGAGCATCCAGAGCATCAGTGGGACAAGCATCAAGGCAGCGGGTACAGGTTCCGCAGTAATCGTGCATTGGGGGATCTTGAGAAAAGTTCAAGTCAGAAATCAGCTCTGCAATAAAGAAAAAACTACCTTCTTTAGGATGAATCAGGTTGGTGTTTTTCCCAATCCAACCAAGCCCTCCTCGTTTTGCCCAAGCCTTGTCCATTACTGGGGCAGAATCAACAAAAATTCTTCCCTGAATTTCACCAATGGTTGAAGTCATTTCAGCGAAAAGTAATTTTAATTTATCCTTAACAACGAAATGATAATCTTCCCCATAGGCATATTTGGCAATTTGTGGACGGGATGGATCTTGTTGGGTTTGGGGGTAATAGTTAAACAGCAGTGAAATCACGCTTTTAGCTCCAGGAACCAATATTCTCGGGTCCAAGCGTTTATCAAAGTGGTTTTCCATGTAGCTCATTTCTCCATGGCGCTTCTCTTTCAGCCATCGTTCCAATCGAGGTGCCTCCTCCTCAAGGAAATCTGCTTTTGAAAAACCACAATAAAAAAATCCTAATTTCGACGCTTGGTCCTTTATGAACGATTTATAGCGATCCGCATTCATGGTTAGAATAAACCGCCTTGACCGTATCCCATTTCTCGCCCAAGGTGTTTATAGCTTTTTTCGGTCACTTTCCTTCCCCTAGGCGTTCGCATCAAGAATCCTTCTTGAATTAAAAAGGGTTCATAAACCTCTTCCAATGTTCCTGCGTTTTCACCAATAGCAGTAGCTATCGTTGTCAATCCAACAGGGCCGCCACTGAATTTATCTATAATAACTTTCAGGATTCGAAGGTCCATTTCATCTAACCCATTTTCATCTACGTTTAAGGCCTGCAATGCAATTCCCGTAATTTGATCGTCTATCGTTCCGGTACCCTTGATTTGTGCAAAATCCCTTACCCTTCTCAAAAGGGCATTAGCGATACGTGGCGTACCCCGACTGCGGCTAGCAATCATGTATGCCGCGCTTTCATTGGTAGGAATGTTGAGTAGTCCGGCGGATCGTTCAACTATCTGGGTTAAGGTTTTAGCGTCGTAATACTCAAGCCTTGCATTGATGCCGAAGCGGGCACGTAAAGGCGAGGTAAGAAGTCCTGAACGGGTAGTCGCGCCAATCAAGGTAAAGGGATTTAGGTTGATTTGTATGGTGCGCGCATTCGGACCAGAATCCAACAAAATGTCAATTACATAATCTTCCATCGCAGAGTATAGGTACTCCTCTACCACTGGGCTCAACCGATGTATTTCATCTATGAAAAGCACATCCCCTTCACTCAGATTGGTTAATAAACCCGCCAAATCGCCAGGTTTGTCGAGGACTGGGCCGCTGGTAACTTTAAAACCCACCCCCATTTCATTGGCAATAATATTGGCAAGCGTTGTCTTTCCGAGTCCAGGAGGTCCGTGTAACAATACATGATCTAACGGCTCGTTTCGAAGCCTTGCCGCATCAACGAATACTTGTAAGTTATCTACAACTGACGGTTGTCCTGCAAAATCACCAAGATTTTTCGGGCGGAGTACGCGGTCATACTCTTGTTCGTGGTTTTCTGCTTGTTCTCTGTAATCGAATGAGTCTTCCAAGGTCGCTGCTTTACCCTACAAAGGTACGATTCCATTTGAATTAGGATGGTTCCATTGCGCACGAAAATCATCAAGAAATTGGGTCATTTCGGAATAATGAAAATCGGCTAAATTTAATCTTGAATTTGGATGGTGTGTCTTTTCTGGGATACAAACAACCTTCATGAAGGCAGCTTTTCCTGAAATTATTCCATTGAGCGAATCTTCAATAACCAAGCAGGCTTGTGGGACAACAGAGAGTTCCTCGGCTGCACGCAGATATACGGCAGGATGAGGTTTCCCATAGGGTTCTTTTTCGGCTGAACAGGTTGTATGAAAGCAATCGGATAACCCCATGTGAAAGAGAACTGCTTGCATAAGTCGGATGGGAGAGGAGGTTGCCAATCCAATTTTAATCGGGAGGCTCTGTAAATAATCCAAAGTTTCTATTACGCCTGGTAGCGGACTAGGGTTCTTGGCTACTAATTCGATCATTTGATCAATTATTTGGTCCACAACCCAATTCGGATCCTCAATGCCCCATGATTCTTCGGCATTCCAAAACGAAACCACTTGATCAATGCGCAAACCAACGGTCCGTTGGAAATCCTCTTTGGTTAAGCGGCTTCCAAGGGAGGAAAAAACGTCCTCCATGGCAATTTTCCACATAGGCTCTGAATCAATTAGAACACCGTCCATATCAAAAAGCACGGATTTAAATTGTCTTGGATTTAAGGCACTCATGAAAGGATTATTCGGACTTTTTCGATACGGCGCTCGCTCACTTCTTCGATGACCAACTGCAGTGAATCGTCAATGGATAGGGTTGTTTTTTCCAATGGAATTCGCTCCAATCGATAAATAATCAATCCTCCGAGGGTATCGTACTCATCGGACTCAGGAAGATCAATTCCATAGTTTTTACGAATGTAATCGATATCAACCCTTGCCGCAAAAAGAAACTCGGTATCGGAAAGGCGTTCTTCTAACCAATCCTCTTTGTCGTGTTCGTCTTCTATGTCACCAAAGATCTCTTCGATAACATCTTCGATGGTAATTATACCAGCGGTCCCACCGTATTCATCCGTGACAACAGCAATGTTTCCGGTTTGCTTGGAAAAGGTTTCTAATAACTCCCGTCCCGATAGCACCCCTGGAACAAATCCTATAGGTTTTAATATTTGTTTGATCGAGGAAGGGTTTGAAAAAAAATCAAACGAATGCACATAACCAATGATATTGTCGATAGATTTTCGGTATACTACAATTTTGGAAAGTCCCTTTTGAATGAACAATTGTAACGTAGCCTCCACTTCTTCGTCAATGTCTACGGCAATAATTTCCGTTCGTGGTATCATGCAATCCCTTGCTTTTACGCTATTGAATGCCAGGGCATTTTGTAGGATGGTCATTTCATGTTTCAGTTCTTGCTCCGGATCGATGCGTGCGTTTAAATCTTCTACGTAATGTTCCAAATCCACTTTAGAAAAAACCTTTTCCGATGTTTTCAATTTAGATCCCGTAATTTTAATAAGCAACAAGCTAAGGAACAATATAAATTGAGTTGGTAGGTACAAGCAAATAAACACCACCAATAAGGGGTAAGTACCGAGGTTCAAAAAGCGATTTGGATTAATAGTGGCTATGGCTTTTGGAAAAAATTCTGCTCCCAACAAAACCAATAGGGTAGATAAGATTGTTTGAATCACCAAGAGCGCTATTTCGTTTTCAATTCCCCATAATTGTTTGGATTCTCCTAAGAGCAAGTGACCAAAGGTAATCCCATAAACCACCAGCGAGATGTTATTCCCGAGAAGCATCATTGCAATCATGGTCGATTGTTTACGATAAAACAATCCATTGATTTGACCTCTTAAACTGCCACGTGTTCGCTCAACCTCCACCCGCAAACGATTTGAGGAAAGATAGGCTTGTTCCATGCCAGAAAAAAAGGCTGAAAAACAAAGCGACAAAACGAAAAGAAGGATATATGTTTCTTCGGTCATTAAATCAAATCTTGGCCTATGTCTTTTCGATAATACGCTTTCTCAAAAGAAATTTTCTCGAGACTTTCGTAGGATCGCTGGAGTGCCTGTTCTATGTTTCGACCAAAGGATGTCACAGCCAAAACCCTACCGCCATCCGTTTTCACCTGCGGACCATCGGAACAGGTTCCTGCATGAAACACCAAACTATCGGTTACAGCATTTAACCCGTAAATAGTTTTCCCTTTTTCATAGGCCCTAGGGTATCCCCCCGAAACCATCATGACGGTCGCTGCAGAAAGATCCGAAAATTGAACATCTCGTTCTGAAAGGGTTTGCGTAGAAATGCCCTCCAATAAATCAAGCAAGTCTGATTTAATTCTTGGGATAACGACTTCCGTTTCTGGGTCACCCATTCGGCAATTGTATTCAATTACAAAGGGATCTCCTTTAACGTTAATGAGTCCAAAAAAGATAAAACCTTTGTAGTCTATGCTTTCCTTGTGAATTCCTTTCACAGTGGGAATAACAACCTGGTTCAACACTTTGTCCATAAACCCTGCGTCAGCAAAGGTAACCGGAGAAACCGCTCCCATACCTCCCGTATTTTCTCCCTGGTCTTGCTCACCGATTCGTTTATAATCCTTTGCCTCAGGAAGTAGCTTAAAGGAAATCCCATCGGTAACGACAAAAACCGATAGTTCGATGCCTTTCAGGAACTGTTCTATAACGACCGTTTTTCCTGCCTCACCAAAAGTTTCGTCCAATAAAATTCGCGTGAAGGTTTCTTTAGCCTCGTTCAGATCGTCGAGAATTATTACCCCTTTTCCAGCGGCCAATCCATCTGCTTTCAGTACGTATGGAGGTTTTAGGGAACTCATAAAGTCTATTCCTTCCCTCAACGTTTCTACCGTAAACGAACCGTAGCGCGCCGTTGGAATTTTGTGTCTCATCATAAATTCCTTTGCAAAGGATTTACTTCCTTCCAACTGTGCTCCATGTTTTGAAGGTCCAATTAGGGCAACATTTTTTAAGGCGCTATCGGATTTGAAAAAATCAGAAATCCCAAGAACAAGAGGCTCCTCGGGACCTACGATTACCATATCGATTCGGTTTTCAAGTACAAATTTCTTAACCGCATCAAAATCTAAGGGGTTGAGTGTAACGTTTTTCCCCCAAGCCTTTGTCCCCGCATTTCCAGGAGCAATGTACAAGGTGTCTAGGATTGAACTCTGTGCGATTTTCCAGGAAATGGCGGATTCTCGTCCACCGGAACCTAAAAGTAAAACGTTCATGAGGCACAGAATTTTAATAACGAATCAAAAATCGCTCTACCATCTTCATTGTTCAAGGTAGGATCCGCAGCACGTTCTGGGTGAGGCATCATGCCAAATACGTTTTTACCCTGGTTACAAATTCCCGCAATATTGTGTAGCGATCCATTTGGATTGTGGTCTTCATCAACCTTACCATCGACCCTACAATATTGAAAGATAATCTGGTCGTTGTCTTTTAACGCTTTATACGTTGTTTCATCGCAATGAAAACGACCTTCTCCGTGAGCAATGGGAATCCTGTACACTCGGTCTTTTGAAAGACCTTGTGTGATTGGCGTCTGCGTCGTCGTTGGAACTAGATTTACGTTTTTGCAAATAAATTTTCGGTCAACGTTGTGCAAAAGCGCTCCAGGAAGTAAACCGCTTTCGGTTAAAATCTGAAAGCCATTGCAAATTCCCATAACGTATCCTCCACGTTGCGCGTGTTTTACTACCTCGCCCATGATGGGAGAGAACTTTGCGATAGCCCCTGAACGAAGGTAATCGCCGTAGGAAAATCCTCCTGGTAGGATGACAAAATCCACACCGGCTAATGACGTATCCTTGTGCCAAAGGGATACAACAGATTGTTTTAAGAGATCTCTCAAGACGTAAATCATATCTTGATCACAATTGGAACCCGGAAAGGTGACTACACCAAACTTCATTTTTTAGACAAAAGTAGCATTTTGAAGGATTGTACCTATGGTAAAATGATAATCTTAATAAAATTTATTAGCAACAAGAAATAGAAAAATCCCCGAGAAAGAACAGAACCCGATTTGGATAATAGGGCAAACGGAAATAAGATAGCCATGGGTATAATCAATAATTCCGGTTGAAGCCTCAATTTAATTAAAAACCATGAAAAAATGAGCGCAGCCAGGAACGCCATCATTAAAATTTCAACGGCTTGCAGGTGTTTTCTTAGGCGTGTCGAAGCGTTATTGAATCGATTTCTGGATCCCCAAAAACTAAAAATAACCAACAAAAAAGTAATGACCAATGCATAGATCATTTTTGCGTTTGGTATTCGATGGGCCGATAAGGACATCATGGATCGAATGCTCAGATGGTGGTGCACGATGTATTGATAGGAAAAAGCAAAGTAAAAAGGAAGGGTAATGCCCAAAAGAAAGATAAAAATTTCTTTAATGTTTGCGGTTCGTGTGAGCAGAATTACACTTAG
>CAIJTF010000110.1 GCA_903823565.1 uncultured Flavobacteriales bacterium | reverse complement strand
TCTTAAATTGGAGAACGGAAACTCGTATTTTGGACACATAGAATTGGGGAAAATGAGCGGTATTGGAACCCAATTTTTGTCGAATGGAAAGCATCGCACGGGTTATTTTCAAGATAACCGCTATTTGGGAGATTTCATTGTAACACCTCCATGGCATATGATAGACATTGATCTTTGGTTGGAAGAGGAACAGGTGATGGAAACTTTTTCAATCGACGTCAATATCTTGTCGGATATCCCGGACAGTGTCCAAATATACATTGCCCCTTTTGGTACCTCGACCATCAACGGTGTACAATTCTACGGTGGAATTCAAACCCAGTGTGGTGGGTATAATTCAGTAGCAAACTATGAAAATGTTGGTCCCTTTAAACTTTTGGGAAGGTCAATGATTTTTTCGCGATGGGGTAGTCGGTCTGAGGATGCTTTCATCAAGGCTAAAGGTGGCTTATGCGAAAGCAGTGGGTACGAAGGCGATTTTGTATCGGTGCGAAACGCATTGCAATGGAAAAAAGGAAAATACACCTTTACCTTGCGAAAAACGGACCAAACGATATGGTTGGATTCCGCCACGCATACATATGTTGAAATGGTCGTTTATGACCATCAGACGAAGAAAAACCATAGCTGTGGCTCTTTGGCCTTTCCCGGAAAAACGCTGGTGTTAGGTCATGAAAACTATATGTTCTTTGAATTATATGGAAAGCGACTAAACGTCAATGAATTAACTCCATACACGTTTGTTTGCGACAACATGTTGGTAAACGGAAAACAAGTGAACTATACGTTTGTGGCCTCCTCCTTTGATAAGAAATTTCCCATTTACGCAGATGCCAAATTTTCAGACGGCAAATTTACTGTGGAAGTGGGTAGGCCCAACACCAAACCAATTACGGAAGGAAAAGATTTTAATTTCAACATTTTATATTCTAATGAATAGCTCTTCCAAAAAGGCATTAATAGGTATTTTGTATGAGGTAACATCCAAATAACAATCGAGTTTAATCTTTTGGTAAAAGGATAGGATTCCATTCATACAACTTTAGATATGACTTAAAAAAATGGGGTGGAATGAAAATGGTAAGATCGATGGGTTCAGTCGAACAATTCAACAGCCCTACGAAAGGTATTGCAATGTGCTTCCACGATGACTTTGATATCCGGAGAATAGCCGCCGCCTAAGGCAACAGCTATTGGTATATCAAGATTCTTCAAGGTTTTGAATACAAATTCATCCCGCTGTTTACATTCCTCTAAGCTCACTTCAAGTCTTCCGAATTTATCGGTATTCAAGATATCGACCCCTGCCAAGTAAAAGGCGAAATCGGGTTGAAACAATTCGATGATTCTTGGGAGATGTTCGGTCAATAGAGTCAAATAGGCCTTTCCAGTAGTACCATTCTCAAGTTCGATGTCGAGGTCGGATTGCTCTTTGTGAAAGGGATAATTGGTTCTTCCATGCATACTAAAGGTGAACACCTTTGGATTGTTTTCCAACAGTTTGGCGGTACCGTTTCCTTGATGCACATCGAGGTCAATGATTAAAATTCTCTGACAATACTCGTTCTTTAATAAAAAATTCGACGCAATGGCCATGTCGTTTAACAAACAAAATCCTTCACCGCGCTCGGCGAAGGCATGGTGTGTACCTCCGGCGACGTTTAAACCGACCCCATGCTTAAGTGCATGCAGGGCAATGTCGATGGTTCCTTGGGTAATGACTAATTCACGATTCACTAGTTCGGGGGAAAGTGGAAATCCGATTCTTCGTTGTTCAGAAGGACTTACTTGTTGTTCAATTAACCGGTTGAAGTAGAATTCGTCGTGAGTGTCTAGTACCACTTCGTGTTGGCAAGCGCTTGGCTTAAAAAAATGATTAGAAGTGCATGTTCCTTCGTGGAGCAGTTGCTGCGGAATCAATTCATACTTGAGCATGGGAAACCGGTGGTTTTCAGGCAGGGGATGCGAATAAATCGGGTCAAAAGCAATTTTTACCATAT
>CAIJTF010000109.1 GCA_903823565.1 uncultured Flavobacteriales bacterium | reverse complement strand
TGTGATAGTTTTGTTCAGCTTAACCTGAGTGTGGCCAATTCTATAGCGATTCAATCCGTCAACAATTCCAACGGGTTTTGTCCGGGTGGGAGTGTTCGAATTGGTCTTCCTTCACCGATGGCTGGGGCGATTTATAGATGGAAATTTAACGGAAATCTTATTTCTGGAGCTCAAGTCGATACCCTGTTGGTTAACCAACCTGGTGACTATGTAATGGAAGTCCAGTTTTCACCAACCTGTACCTTGGTGTCCAATACCTTGACGATAGCAGTATTGAACTGCAATCGCATTACGGGAGATTTGAGGTACGATAATACCAACCAAACTCCTTTGGCTGGAGTTCCGGTCTTGCTTAAGACTTTACTTGGGAATGTGGTAATGAGAGATACAACCGATTCCTCGGGGTATTACGATATGGCAGGATACGCCAATGGAAATTATCTCTTGGACGCTTCTGTCAATTACGCATGGGGAGGGGTTACCTCTGCCGACGCCTTGTTGGTAACGCGGGCCTTCAATGCTCTGGTTTCTTTAACTCCACTAAGGATCAAGGCAGGCGATGTCAATGCGAACAATATCGCTAATAGTGCAGATGCGTTGTTGATCAACCGACGGATAACAGGACTGCTTGCGGCCTTTGGTGCGGGTACTTTCATTAACAATCTACCCACCGTTAACGCTACCGGCAATCCCATTCAGGCCAATATAAGGGCCTTGTCCTTAGGAGATGTGAACGGCAGCTATTCGGTGCCCTCTGCAGTTCCATCCTTGGTATTGGATACGGTTTATGGTAATGGGAATGTGGGAACGGCCGTTGTTCGATTTACCAACCCAGGGGCAGGAGTATTCGAAAGGGGGGTGGTATGGAGTACTTCGCCGAATCCAACGGTTTCTTCAAGTAAGTCGGTTGCAGGGTCAGGTGGTTTTGGGTTTACGCATGCCTTTCCATTGACAAACACCACCACCGTTCAATATGCAAGAGCCTATGCCAGAACGAATGCTGGAGTATATTACAGCAATCAAAAAAGCTTTACTTCTGTTCCATGGAATCGTTGTCCCGGAACACCTTCAGTCACCGATATTGATGGGAATATTTACAACACCGTTCAAATTGGAAACCAGTGCTGGACACAGAGTAATTTGAAGGTGAGCAAGTACAGGAATGGAGATTCTATACCGACTGGTATAAGTAATAGTCTATGGGGCGGGGTATCATATGGAGCCTATTCTATTTATAATAACTTGTTGTTAAATGATACCTTGTTTGGAAAACTCTATAATTTTTATGCATTAATTGATAGTCGAGGATTGTGCCCAACTGGATGGCATGTTCCATCGGATGTAGAGTGGACCGACCTTGTAAATCACTTAAATGGAACTTGGGCCGCTGGCTCTTCCTTAAAGAGCACTTTGGTTCAGCCAACGCCTGGCGGGTGGAGCCCCCCAAATAGTTCGGCCAGTAATTCTTCTGGGTTTAATGGTTTACCGGGTGGGTATCGAAATGCTATTGGGGAATACTGGGCTGGCTTTGATTTTGGTTTTTTTTGGACATCAACACCTTCTGTAAATTCAAGTTCTTGGACATGGACTCGACAATTGTACACAGGTAATTCATCGGTTGAGAGGTATGAAAACCCCAAAGCCTTTGGGTTTTCATTACGTTGTCTGAAAAACACCCTTCCCCAAGTCAATACCACTTCGGTTACCAGCGTGACCCCATCAACTGCATTGGTTACGGGTGAAGTCATCTCTGAGGGTGGTGACCAAAATACCGTAAGAGGTTTTTGTTATTCCATCACTCCCAATCCAACCCTATCAAATGACACAACCGTGAATAATGGAACGGGTATTGGAGTTTATTCGGGAACATTGCAGAACTTGACCCCTTCGACAACCTATTTTGTTAGAGCGTATGCGACGAATAGTGTGGGGACTTCGTATGGGACTGAATTGAGTTTTACAACTTCATCAATTCCGAGTTTTACCTGCGGAACTACTACGGTATCGGATGTGGACAATAACACGTACAACACGGTACAGATTGGTACGCAGTGCTGGACGCAGAGCAATCTGAAGACGAGTAAGTTTAGGAACGGGGACAATATTCCGACTGGATTAAGTAACAGTTCATGGCAGAACACTACATCAGGTGCCTATGCTATTTACAATAACGATCTCCTTAATGATGGATTGTACGGTAAGTTGTACAATCATTATGCGGTCACGGATAGTAGGGGCTTATGCCCTACGGGTTGGCATGTTCCCTCAGATGGGGAGTGGAATGTCATGGGGAAATATCTAGACCCCAATGCAGACACGGTATGTGGTGGTTGTTGGCAGAGCAGCATAGCAGGAGGTTTATTGAAGAGCACAACAACTCAACCTACCTCTGGAGGCTGGAATCCTCCGAATACGGGGGCCACGAATTCTTCGGGCTTCACGGCCCTGCCGGGCGGCCTTCGGAGCGACTTCGGAGATTTCTTCAACATGACCATCGGCGGATATTGGTGGTCCTCCTCCGTCTTGTCCGGGTCCAATGCCTGGAACCGCTACCTGTACAACTACTACAGTGACATCGCCCGCGAGGACTTCACCCGTACCTACGGTTTCTCGGTTCGCTGTTTAAAAGACTAACTGATTGCAACACAATCTATCAATCAACCATCCCCTTAACTGTGCTACTCCCCATTTTTCCGACCAATGGCCTACTAATTTAAGTTTGTTTAGGCAGCATTTAGGTAAAGATGTTGAGGTTTTTTTCGATTGATGCCTCTGTGGTTTCTCAGGTTGTACTTTATCATAAACTTCTCTACACCATTATACAGCTCCAATCCATCTTTTGCGGGATTCAGATAGATATGCTTGCGCTTTAACGTGCCAAAGAATCGCTCAATGAAGGCATTGTCTGTGGCTCTGCCTTTACCATCCATAGAAATCCTAATCTCTAGCTCTCTAAGGGTGCTGACCCAGTGTTCACAGGTGTACTGTGCTCCTTGATCGGAATTGATGATCTGAGGCTTGCCATAGCGCTCAATTGCGCGGTGTAGGACTGATGTCTGCGTTTCTTGTGCCAGGCTGTTAGAGATTTGCCAGCCTACGATGAACCGACTATAAACATCGATTATGGCCGTGAGATACATAAAACCCGACTTCATGGGTATGTAGGTAATATCAATCGCCCAGACCTGATTCGGCTGGGTAATGGCTAGGTTTCTGAGCAGGTAGGGATGAATGTACTTGACTGTACCTAATTTGCTCAAATTGCGCTTAGGATAAATTGGTTCAAGACACATTTTGCGCATTAAACGGCGTATTCGTTTAACATTGTACCAAAGTTTAATGTCACACAGTTCGTCCTGCATACCATCAACACCCAAGGTAGGATCATCCAAAAAAAGCGTATCGATATGCTTCATCAAAGATTGATTTTCTGCTGATTCACCTACAGGATTGTAGTAAAAGCTACTTCGATCTACATCAAGCAATTTTGCTTGTGCACGGATGCTCACCGGAGATTTCGCATCCATAAAGGCTTTACGTTCCTTCATAGACCGGCTTTCTGTAAGCTTTTTTTTAAAAAGTCACGATGCATTTCCAGCTCCCCAATTTTTCGGAAAAGCTCATCGCGCTCCTTCTCATGATCTGGCTGCCCTGGAGCAGCAGACGGCCCTCCAAAGGCCTGGTCTGCATGCTCCAGGAACTCCTTCTTCCATGCTGATATTTGGTTCGGATGTAGCTCGAATCGCTTGGCTAGCTCCGCCATACTCTCGCGCTCCTTAAGCGCCTCAATAGCCACTTGGGCCTTGAATTTTGAAGTGAATTTTCTTCGTGTCATGCTCATTCGTTTAATGGTTTAAGTTATTCATTTTTCTCAACTTAACCACTGGTCGGATTTTTGGGGAGTATTACATTATGCTTTTGAAGGGCCTGTACGACTTGAACTTTTGTGAATCATTATTTTTTTTTAAATGTTTTTGAAATCAAATGAATTTTCTACTTTCAAAAGTTTGCTTTTTAGGGGTACTGTTACGTTCAAACGGCATAAAATGCCCCCAAAGGTCTTTTTTGCCTTTTGTTTTCTTAAATTGCACATATTAGTTGAACTCAGAAAGCATATTATATTAATACAATATGAATAATAATTCACTCATCAAAGCCCTGGTTGATCTTTACCACTCCGAAACCCAGCCCTTTCGCAAGGTGCACCGTATGATCGACTTGTTTGAGTCTATTATCAAATCGCATACGGTGGTGATCTTGAGCGAGTATGTTAAACACAACCATCTGAGTGATGCCGCTAAGGGCATGTTGGCGCAAGGCTTGCGCACGCCCACACTGGGCACCTGGCAGCTTTTTAGCCGGGTGCTGTTTGAGGAGTTGCAAGCTCAGGATCATAAGTGGATTTTCTCTGATTTCTCTGTTGAGTTCGCCGCGCTCGACAAAGCAT
>CAIJTF010000108.1 GCA_903823565.1 uncultured Flavobacteriales bacterium | reverse complement strand
GGTTTTGAGTTTCTGGACATCGGACACATCCAACCCCCCGTATTTGGCCTTCCACTTGTAAAAGGTGGCGGGTGCGATGCCCATTTCTCGGCAGATGACCCCTGTGGCTATACCGGATTCATGCTTTTGAAGGGCCTGTACGACTTGAACTTCGGTGAATCGTGATTTTTTCATGGTAGTTTAAAATTAAAGGAATTTCTCTACTTTTAAACTGTCTGCATTTTAGGGGTACTTACAAAAAAAACCTTATTTCTGATGTAAAAATGGGTTTTTTGGTGGTGATGGACGTACCCCATCCGATGACCGTAATCAAGCTAACTCAGAAGGTATACCCCAACCCCATCGTATAGGTCATAAATCGATAGGCCAATGGCGAGGGAGGGTCGGAATCAAAATAATGGGTGAATTCCTGGTTGAAGGACAAACGTTTGGAAACCGCAACACTCAGGCTGTACTGCCCGGAAATGCGGTAATCCGAAATGGCCCGAAAAAGCGGCTGATAATAGAGAGTACCGCTGAATTCCAAGGGACCCCGATGCAACTGCAGGTTCAAATACGTGCTGGAACGCCAATCCAATTGCAAAATACCCGCTTGACCCGTAGAAAGCGGCATTGCAAGCTCGGTTTCGTGCATAGCCACGGTTCCCCAATGCAACCTTATCAGAGAATCCGCGTAAACGCGGAATCGCGGACCCAACCCATGCAACATGCGCCGATTAATTCCGATCAAGGGATTTCGCTGAACCTGATGGAAAACCTCCATTCGCGAAAATCGGTTCATGCGGTATCCGTACCTCAGGTGGAGCATGAGATTATTCACATACTCCACGCTAGCATTGCCAGAATAACCCAATTCCCCCAAACCCAATACAAAATACTTGCGCGACTTGTATTGCATGGTCATCCTGCCCGTCGCATTGGTCAGAACCTCGTTGAAATTTTGGTATTGCAGCGTCGCATCTATTTTTCCGGTCCATGAATTCGAATCCGATGACAAGCGCGTTTGCTCCACATTCACCACTTGGGCAAAAAGTGGAGAGAAGCCGAGGAGGCACACCAACCCAAAATAAAATCTAAATCTGTTGATAATCATATCTTTGGATATTCCTCAACATTTGATACAAAGAACCTATGGGATTGCTTTACCGAACTTTAAGAAGAATATGCTCCTGCCAAAAGTCCTCTGCCACAGCAAATTCCACCTCATCCATCCCCTGATGCGGGAAAGCTGGCGCATAGTCACCCGGGAACGCGGTAATCATCAAATAAGGCAAGACATGCGTATCACAAATTATCGTTAGGAAATGGGTAGGAAGCAGTGAATCAACCCAAGCGAATGGGGTTACGAATCCATTGCGTAATTCTACGTCACATTCCGACTTGTCGTAATCCATTCTTTTTCCGAGGCCTACATAACCACAAACAGTACCTTCGGGATAACAGTAAACATGGGCCTCAAGTCCCTGGCCTTGCTGATGTTTCTTATCCGGTTCGATCCCCTCCAAAACAGCCAACAACGTATCAGGATCGGGAAAAATACTAGTTTCAAAATAACTGCCCGAAGCGGCAGATCCGACAAAATGCCGAAGCACATGAACCCTGCTATCCTCGGTCAAAATATACCTCATTCCCTTTCTCTCCGTTTGGGTTTGGAACGAACTTGCTTCAAGAATTTGCGGGTTAATTCCGGGAACAAATAAGCCAAAGCTGGTAACCCCACGGCCAAGACGAGTAAAACAACCAAAGTATAAAAGGCCGTTACTGTCCATTGAAGATTACCTCGAAATCCTTCCAAAAGATTAAGAATATCTCCTGCAGAAGAAAGTGTCGTAACCGCTGAGATTAATCCCAAGAGAGTGGCTTGGCGCTTTTCTTGCTGTTCTTGGAGGTTGGTGGCTAAGCCAACCAATCGCTTTTCAAACTGCGCCACTTCATCATCAATATCCAGTGCTTGATGAATTTTCTTGTAAAAAATATTGGGAAGAAAATTAAAAGAAATATGGGAGTAATTGTACTGATTAAGAAACTGCTGAAAATCATCCCGGGTTTTGACGGGATCTAGGTGAAAGATGGAATTGAATCGAAAAATATTGTAACGCAAATAAAGATTGTAAATATAGATTGCAAAATAAACCCGGTTATAGGTGTTGAACTTGAGGGCATGAACCTCCCTGGGCTGATAAACATCTTGCCCAATAACCGTAAAGGAATCCAATAAGGCCAACCCCGTATAATTACGAAAAACCTTGATGCTATTCTTCATTATTTCATCAAAATAAGACCGGGTTGGTGCATTAAAGCCATTGTTCTGCATTTCTCCAATCCTAGAACCCGTTCCAATTTCGTAAACCAACTCGTCTCTTCCGTAACAACTTCCATCATCGGGCTCTTGGGTATTGATGATGGTGTACATTTTGAATTTGGAGCCGCTGTATTCATCGGCTTGAACATGATCCCCGCGAAGCGTAATGATATTGTTCAATATCTTATGACTAATAAAATCATGCAATTCAAGGTCTTGATTTTCATAAAGAACTTTGGAATCAAAGGACCTCAGGGAATCAATAGCATTGCTAATGGTTACAAAATCC
>CAIJTF010000107.1 GCA_903823565.1 uncultured Flavobacteriales bacterium | reverse complement strand
TGTATCAATTTAGTCCGGGACTCAGTATAGGTATGATCTATGCCAACGGGCCGTACACCAACACGGTAATTCTACAGTTTTCTCAAGCCTTGACTCCGTCGCAAATTTATACCCTGACGCTGGAAAACGCTGCGGATTGTTGGATGAATGCTCAACCACTTTTGGGACAATTCGCCTTGACAGAAACTCCTTTATCAGGGGAAATCGTGGTGAATGAAATCTTACAGAATCCGTATAATGGTGGACAAGACTGGATTGAGTTGTACAATAACTCAAACAAGATTTTCAACCTGAAAAATTTACAATTCGCTAATTTCGACAACGATACGATTGCAAACTTTAAAACGATAGATGTCAATTTTATTTTGAAACCTGGGGCCTATGCAGTGCTTGGCAAGGATTCTTCATTTGTCAAACAAAACTATCCATTTCATGGGGTTGGTACGTTTGTATATGCCGACTTACCGAGTTACAATAACGACTCAGGAAGCGTGTACCTTTTCAATGAAAGTCAAGTTTTATTAGATTTGGTAAGGTACTCGAACGAATGGCAATTTCCCTTATTGGATGATGTAGACGGTGTCTCTTTGGAACGTATGGACCCCGACGGTTTATCCAACGATGGCATGAATTGGCATAGTGCTGCTGAAGCCTATCAATTTGGGACTCCAGGGATTAAGAATTCACAATATTTACCGGTTAATGTTAACGGAAGTTTTGTTCTAGAGAACGAATTGTTTTCTCCCGATATGGATGGCTATTTGGACGTCATGCAAGCGAGCTATACCCTAGCTCAAGCCAATTGTTTAGGAACGGTAACTATTTATGACGAACGTGGGCGTTTCGTAAGAACATTATTTAAAAATCAACTTATGGCCACAGAAGGAACTTTTTCTTGGAATGGAGTAAAGGAGGATTTGACCAAGGCTTCTATTGGTGTTTACGTCATAGTTTTCGAAGCGTTTTCCATAGACGGAGCATTACTTTATACAGGGCGAAAGGCGGTTACCGTCGCAGGAAATTTGTAAGATGTTCTCCCCAGGAAAGAAAAATTGGATAAAGAAATTTTTTTCGCTAGTAGAAAAAGGAGAGCTTTCCTTTGAAGAAGTGAAACTCCCACAATCCGAGCCATTTGAAGAACACTTCAGGGAAATCGCCGAACATACCGGTATTTTATATGGGGTACCAAACCAATTGATTTTTACTCAAGATTACGTTGGATCTGCAACGCGAAATGAAAAGTTACAAGTCTTGTTGTTTGAATCATTGCTTTACATCGATTTATTACACCGAAAAGATCCTTTCAATAAAGCAGAATTTATTGAACGATTGCAAACCTTCTATCATTCCACTGAAAAAATACCGCGACCATGGTTTACATTTATTGGAAAGCGAGAGGCATCAAATCAAATTGAGGAAGTTTTATCGGAGCGTATAAAAGTACACAGTTCTTATAGCAACAGGAATTTTTGGTTTAATCACTTGACCAATGGCTTTTTGTACCTCGATCTGATTTTATTTCACCAATCGTATTCAACGAATTTAGCTAAGGATGATGTCACGTATAGGCAATGGGTTGAGGCGATTATAACTACCATTCAAGGTTTAAAATCAGCCCATCCCGAGGCAAGTGCTTTTTTTGATAAAACAATGTTTCGCAATTTATTGCTGTCCGCCGAATTACCCGATGAAATTACCAAGCAAGTTAAACGAATAGAACCCGAGGAAAAACTATATAAAAGCGCACTGAACGTTATAGCTTCTGAACCCATGTTAGCCCATTTCACGTTTCACTTTCTGGTGTTTTTATATCACGGTTATCCCAGTGAAGCCTTCAACCGTGAATCCTTTTTAACCCAATTTGGAAAAACCTTAGGCCTGAATGAGGAACAAATAACTGAGGTGTTTTGGGAATGCAGAAAATCCATGAGCGATCATTCCTCTGAGTTTTACCATTTAGTCTCTGAATCGGAATCTAAAATACTCACCACCCACTTAACAAGAAAATACAATCGAATTCTTGGAAGGAATAAAGACCGTTTGGTTCAAGAATTAAAAGAAAGTAAAGAATTGGTTTATTTAATTAGGCAATCCGCATTACGGGAATTAACTCCCGAAGAAAAGGAAAAGGTTAAAACCCAGTCAATGGACCTTATGAAAAGTGTTCCAAGCATTGGCATCTATCTCATTCCTGGTGGGGCCTTGTGGTTGCCCTTAGTGCTTAAACTTCTCCCTGATTTACTGCCATCGGCTTTCAAAGAAAATGAGGTTGAGGAGAAGAAATAGGGTACTTAAATCCTTTCTTCCACTTTTTCCACTTACACTTCGATACGTCCAGGCGGTGGCGGAGATGCAGGTACAATCTACTTCCACCTTCACAAAAGTTTCGGAGGAAAAACAGGGTCCGTGGAAAAGCAAAAAATCTACGCGATGGGTTTTGTTGGTCTTTATATTCTATACGTCACTATCTAATCAATTAAAGGAATCAAATCTCTCATATCATCCACAGCCTCGAATATCCGATCAATTGCAAGTTCCATTTGATTGGCCCAACGATAAGCTACTGTATTTTCCTCCAAACACCATGAAACAATTTGTATTTCCGTGTTTTGATTTAATTCATATAGTACTTTAACTCCTAATTGCTTTAGCGCTTGCGCATTACAATGTTGTTCATAATGATTCGCATATGGAATCACCAAAAGTTTTTTATTCAAAAACAAGGCCTCTGACGGTAATTCAAACCCAGCCCCACAAATTACACCATTTGAATTAATTAAATCGGATATAAAGCTATCCGTACCTAGGGGATAAAACTCGAGGTTATCTTTACTTTCAATTTGGGTTATATCGTTGGAATAAATTTTAAACTTTCCTGGCAACTGTGAAAAAAAAGTTTTTAAAAAACCACAATTGAATGCCGTTAAATAAACCAATGTATGATCGCCTTTAGTCGGCTTAGCTCTCAAAATTTCTTGACGAATTATTGGATAAAAAGTGTTTTCAGTATATGGCTCAAAATGAAACCCCACGCTTAATTTACTAGGACAATAGTTTTTTATAATCCATCGTCCAACAGGAAACCATAATGGTGTTTTCGGGCTTCCAAATACTCTAACTGCAGCCTGATGGCTCATCTCAATGCAGGTAACTCCTCTAAGTTTACAAGCCCAGGCGCTCACCGGTTCAAAATCTGAAATTACCAAGTCATATTCATCAACAGGAAGTGTCCATAGTTCCTTTAAAAACCGAAGAGGCTTAAAGCCTTTTATTGTTTTCATTAAATGGATCCCCCCCTTTGCAGAAGACACAAAAGTTAAACCATAAAATTGAAATTTAATTGGATACGGAAATACCAAATGTGATTGGTTTCCACTTATTAATACATCAACCTTTCCGCGTTGGTTTAAAGTTGGTAACAGTGCAATAGCTCGGCTTAAATGACCGTTTCCGGTACCTTGTATGGCATACAGAATTTTCAATGTATTAGGTGTTCTTCAAGGATCATGGATAAATCAATATTGATGGGATTCAATTCCGATTCTGCATAAACTTCCTCGTTTTCTTTGAATTGATAAATACGCCAATTGTCATCACTATATTCCAAAGCCGTGAGATTTTCAACCCAATCTCCAGAATTTAAATAGGTTACTTCTCCGTTACCTTCTGAATCAGCAAACACTTTGATAGCCGGTTGATGAATATGGCCACAAACCACATATTTATATCCGTTCTCACGTGCTATTTCTGCTACATTTCGTTCAAAGTTATTTACATAGGCAATTACCCCCTTAACCTTGTCTTTAACTCTTTTACTTAGAGATATGCGATCTTTGCCAAGTTTTAATAAGGTCCAATTTATAACCGTATTGAATAAAATCAACAAATCATACCCCTTTCCCCCTAATTTTGCAATCCACTTGGATTGCCTCACGGAAAAATCAAAAACATCCCCGTGAAAAATCCATGCTTTTCCTGTTGGCAAATCCAATACTATTTTATTATCTAAGGTAAGATTGCCCATTTCAAAACCGGTAAACCTACGGAGTGCCTCATCGTGATTGCCTAGGATATAATGAACTTGAGTCCCGCTACTCATTAGCCGGATAATTTCTCTAATTACTTTAAGATGCGCCTCAGGAAAATACTTCTTGCTGAATTGCCATATATCGATTATATCACCATTGAGCACCAAAACTCTTGGCTTAATTCGTTTTAAATAAGAAACTAGTTCAGATGCGGCCGCACCATAAGTGCCCAAATGAACATCTGAAATTACCACTACGTCATGTGTATATTTCACACATCAAAAGTGCTTATTAACAGATTATTAGTTATTAAGCTAGGATTTTATTTTTATTAAGTTCAATTAACCACAATATTGATAGCCTTGATATAGGGACTGGCGGTGAAGTGATTGCCTTCTAGGTTCGAAAAACCCATTTTAAAGTTCAGCGCTCGATTTAGGGCCAATACCTAAGCAACCCCAGAAATTTAGCAGGTCACCCCCCGTTTGCTGACTTATTTTCGTTACTTTCAAATAGAAGGAAAAATTATTGGGTACACCAGATGAGGCATGGATTATTGGGTCGAAGCAATTCGACCGTAAAAGTCAATTGGCGTTGTACAACTATTGTTTTCCTATTCTACAGCGTTCTGCACGAAAATTCTTCAGTACGGATGAAGAACTGATGCATGTGATCAACGGATCGTTCATTAAAATCATTCAAAACCTGCATCGATACGAACAAATCAATTTCAATGCCTGGATTAAACGCATTTGTACCAATGAATCCATTGATTACCTGCGCAAACACAAGCGGTATAAGCAGACGTTTCTTGTATCTCCCGCTGAAGGATTTTTTGAACCCTCGGTTTCTCCCTCGATTGAATCAGAGATTGAGAAAGAATACCTGGAAACCTTACTGCTTCACCTGAGCGCTCCGTGTAGAATTGTGTTTAACCTGTTTGCGATTGAAGGATTTTCACACAAAGAAATTAGCCAATCCCTGGGCATCACCGTGGAAACCTCGAAATGGCATACCAAAATGGCCCGAAAAAAATTAAAAGATATTCTTGCGAACCCCCAGCTTCAAAAAGACCCCCATGGAAACTCCTGAAAAAAACAACGTACCGGGACAGATACCGGCGCATTACCTGGACGACATCAACCAACGCCTTGATGCCTTAGAAAAAAAACGCAAACGACGTCG
>CAIJTF010000106.1 GCA_903823565.1 uncultured Flavobacteriales bacterium | reverse complement strand
CCGTTGGAAGGCACATAGTTTGGGATTTGGGAGAAGGCAGTTGTGCCTAAGGTGAAGACCGCTAAAAAGAGTAGTGTTTTTTTCATGTGTACTATTATTTAACAAATGTGTATACAAATACATACATAATTGAAGATTGGTTTTTCTGTACTCTTGGAATAATTAGGAAAGCGGCCCTTCGATACGTCCGCTCCGCCAGGCGGAGGCAAACTACTCAGGGACCGGCACCCAGAGACATATTTTAATATAAATCACTCCTCCATCTCCACGACCCGCTCCACGGTGCCATCTTCGTAGATGAACAGCATTAAGGTGTTTTTACGGCGAGGGATGGTTTTACCGTTGAGGTCGGTGATTTTAACGAGCTTTTTTGCGCCCGTACCCAACTCATCAATCCCTGTGAAATTCAAGGTAAGATTTAGGGTGATGGTACTGTCGCAGCCATTGGCGGCGGTAAGGGTTTGGGTGTAGGTGCCGCTTTGGGTATAGGTTTGACCGTTGAGTGTATAGGAATCTAAAGCCGTTTCGGTAAGCGTGCTGTTTGCGTTTTCGAGTACTGTAATGGTTATGGTGTCGGTACTTGAGCAACCCAAACTGTCTGTTCCAACTACAATATAATTGTTTGATAAATCTGGTGTAAAGGGAACTCCATTTTGAATTCCTCCACTCCACAAGTATGTTATAGCCTCAGTAGCAGTTACTGTAATTGAGTTACCTAAACAAATGGTCTGATCAGGACCTGCGTCGACATTTGTATTTCCAATAGGCGAATTAGTTGCTTGATAAAGATTTAAAATTTCGGTTGATGTAAGTGCCCTATTCCAGAATCCAAAATCGTCCAAATCACCGTCAAAAATTTGATATAAATCAGATATTCCGGATAATCTCCAAGTTGTATTGTAATTATATGAAAGGGCACTGGGTAAATTAAGAGTATGTTCTAAAGTCCCATTTAAATACAATCTATAATCTATACTGTCTTTAACGAAGGTAAAACAATACCAATTATTAACCACGAAATTATTGGTTGGCCCATGATTATATAAAGTTGTCCAAAAAGCATTTGCGGGACCAAGGCAATAACTCACAAAACCAGGTGTGTTGTTATCATTATAACCTATACCGACACCTGTATGTGGTAATGTATTAAAAAGACAGCGGGTTACTTGCGATAAGTTATTCGGTTTAAACCATAAATGAATTGAATATGCATTTTGACCTAGGTTGAAGTCTGCATTATTTGAAATAATAGTAGAACCTCCCCCTAATTCAATTCCATTACAAGCTGTTGCAGAACATAGGTTTCCAAATCTATCTAAAGTAGGGGTTGTATTATAACAACTACCATCAAGGTGATTAGGACTTAAATCATCTGCATTGCCATTTAATGGCCACCATACCAAAAGATCATTGGAAGGCACATAGTTTGGGATTTGGGAATAGGCAGTTGTGCAAAGTGTGAAAGCAGTTAGAAGATGTAGTGTTTTTTTCATGGGTTTTGACTTTACATCAAAATTATGGAATATCTTCAATATTTCAACCGTTTTTGTTTATTTTTTCAAACGTTTATGCTTAGTAAGATTCCACAAGAAATGAGGAATTTCGCCGTATGGAGGACATACACATTGGCGAAAAGATCAAAAAAGTATTGGAATCCAAAGGAATTACCGTAACTGAATTCGCCAAACGCATCAATAAATCAAGGGAAAACATCTATTCCATTTTCACACGAAAAACCATTGATACGGGGCTGCTTAAAAGCATTTCCAAGGTGCTGGACTATGACTTTTTCATGCACCTCAGCAGCACCCATTACGCGCTACGGGAAGAACTTCAAGTGCTCAAAGAAGAAAACCGGCTCTTAAAAGACTACAACAAGTTGTTGAAAAAGGTTAAGAAGTAGAATATGGTCTGGGTGCGCCCTTCGATACGTCCTTCGGACACTCAGGGAACGCACCCAGGTGATTACAATACCGAAAAGCCACTCTTTACGTTTACTCTTCACCAAAGATTATTCTATGAACAACGAAATCGTGATTTATCAATCTGATAACCTGTCCGAAAGAATTGAAGTTAAAATTGATAAAGAAAATGAGACATTTTGGTTAACTCAAGAGCAAATAGGTCAATTATTTGAACGGAATCGAACGGTCATTTCAAAACACCTAAAGAACTTGTTCAGTAATCAGGAATTGGATAAAGCAATGGTTAGTGCATTTTTTGCACATACCACTGCACATGGTGCCATTAAAGGGAAAAGCCAGGTAAAGATGGTTAAATATTATAACCTCGATGCGATTCTCTCGGTAGGTTATCGTGTTAACTCCAGACGAGGTACACAATTCAGACAATGGGCCACCCAACGGCTTAAAGATTATCTTATCAAGGGATACTCCATTAACAACCGAATAAACCGCGTCGAATATCACCTTGATGATTTAACGAAAAAAGTGAATCAAATGGACCTTCAAATAAACACGAAACTGATTCCAACACAAGGTGTTTATATGGACGGCCAAGTCTTCGATGCCTATGAACTCACCTCTCGGATCATTCGTTCCGCTAAACAACACATCGAGTTAATAGATAACTACATTGATGAACAAACCTTTACTCAATTATCGAAAAAACAGCCCGATGTTCGTCACCCTCCTTTATCCTCCCTCTGCGCCTTCGCTAAAGCTTTAGCGCAAGCGAAAGGGAGGAAGTGTTTCTTTACTTCACCTTGCACTAATGTACAGCTCTTCAACAAAACATTTTCCCCCTTTGAAGGGGGACTAAGGTCCGACGACTCTGACGAGTATCAGACTCCGTCAGAGGGGATGACAATTTCAAATTAAATCATCAAGCATTCAAAACCCCTCTTGAGATCACAATTTTCTGAACCTCGGAGGTTCCTTCGTAAATTTGGGTGATTTTTGCATCGCGCATTAAACGCTCCACGTGGTATTCTTTTACAAATCCGTAGCCACCGTGGATTTGAACCGCTTCTACCGTTTGCTCCATGGCCACTTTCGATGCGTACAATTTCGCCATAGCACTCGATTGGTCGTAATTTCGTCCTTGGTCTTTGTCTACCGCAGATTTGTATACCAACATCCGGGCTGCTTCTACTTCGGTAGCCATATCCGCCAATTTAAAAGCAATCGCTTGGTGCTTGTAGATTTCTTTTCCAAAGGCCTGGCGCTCTTTCGAATAAGCTACGGATAATTCCAAGGCTCCTGCGGCAATGCCTAAGGCTTGCGCTGCAATTCCGATGCGTCCTCCACTCAATACTTTCATGGCAAACTTGAATCCGAATCCATCTTCTCCGATGCGGTTTTCTTTTGGAACCTTTACATCGTTAAACAACAAGGTATGCGTATCGCTTCCACGGATTCCCATTTTATCTTCCTTGGCACCTACCACAAAGCCTTCCATACCGCGTTCAATAATGAAAGCGTTAATGCCCTTATGCCCCAACTCTACGTTGGTTTGAGCAATGACCAAATAAACAGATGCAGAAGATCCGTTGGTAATCCAGTTTTTAGTTCCGTTCAACAGGTAATAATCTCCGTGATCAATGGCCGTGGTACGCTGCGAGGTAGCATCCGAACCCGCTTCAGGCTCCGACAAACAAAAAGCCCCAATTTTCTCGCCCTTAGCCAGTGGAACCAAATACTTTTGTTTTTGCTCTTCGGTTCCAAATTTTTCCAATCCCCAACAAACCAATGAATTATTCACCGACATGCAAACCGAGGTAGAGGCATCCACTTTCGAGATTTCTTCCATCGCCAACACATACGACAAGGTATCCATACCAGACCCTCCGTACTTTGGATCTACCATCATTCCCATGAAACCCAATTCTCCCAATTGCTTTACTTCTTCGGCTGGGAATCGCTGCGCGTTGTCACGATCAATAACCTCTGGTTTTAAAACGTTTTGGGCAAAATCTCTAGCGGCTTCTTTAACGGCTAAGTGCTCTTCAGTCAGTTCAAAATGCATGGAATGTAAAATTGATTTATACTTTTACAAAGGTAATTCAAAATTTCACGTATAAAAATAGGGTGCCATGAAAGAAAGGCTTCTCATAGGATTAATGTCGGGAACTTCCTTGGACGGGCTAGACATTGCTTATGTGCTATTTTCAGGGCAAGAAGGAGCGGTAAAATTCTCCCTATTGAAGGCCGATACCCTCCCCTTGCCTGAACCCATTAATGAATTGCTTTTGAACATCGAAAATCAATCGGCAAGAACCGTTTTCAGCTTGCATCATCAATTAGGGCTTTTTTATGCAGAAGCGGTGAATGCCTTTATTGAACAGAATGAAATCGATCGAAGTACTATTGACGCCATTGCATCACACGGTCAAACGATTTTCCATCAACCCGACCAGGGGTATACCGTACAATTAGGCTGTGGGTCAACGCTGGCGTATCATACTGGACTTCCCGTAATCAGTGATTTTCGGTCTTTGGACGTAGTCGCAGGAGGGCAAGGCGCCCCTTTAGTACCGATCGGCGATCACTATTTGTTTCGACATCTCGCAGATGCCTTTGTAAACATTGGAGGATTTAGTAACATAAGTTTTAACCGCGAAAATGCAACCTTGGCATTTGATATTGGACCTGGAAACCTTCCTTTGAATGAATATGCCCGAAAACTTGGCTTCGATTTCGACAAGGATGGAGCAATTGCAGCGCGCCAACCATCAAATCCAGATTTGCTCGCAAAGCTCAACAAATTGCCGTATTATCACGTTGAGGGACCTAAGTCCTTGGGAACCGAATGGCTGAATGCAAATTTTTACCCCCTCCTCCCTTCCCATTTGCCTTCCGAAATAATTTTATCCACCCTTACAGAGCACGTTGGTCAGCAAATTGGTCAAACCCTAACAAAATTCGGGTTAAAAAGTGTCTTGCTAACCGGTGGTGGTGCCCTAAACCAAACCTTGGTACACCATATCGCTCGACATTATTCTGGGCAGATCATTATTCCAGAGGATGCCATTATTCATTACAAGGAGGCTTTAATTTTCGCTTTCCTCGGTTACCTTTATTTAGAAAACCTTCCCAATTGCCTTTCTTCAGTAACTGGTGCGGAACGTGATGTTTGCGGGGGTACCCTGCACCAACCAAAATAAGTTTATCCACAATGCATTCCTTATAAATGGAGCCTTCAAGGTTTCAGAACCATGCATTCAACGCTTACTTTTGACCGGTGAGAAAAGAAATGGATATGATGGAACAATTAAAGGCGTTTGAACACAAAAAACCTGAGATCGTTTTCCAATGGAAAGATGCTGATACAGAAGCAGAAGGATGGGTCGTGATTAATAGTTTACGGGGAGGGGCTGCAGGAGGAGGAACCCGAATGCGTGTTGGATTGGATCAGCGCGAAGTGGAATCCCTCGCAAAAACCATGGAAATTAAGTTTACCGTAGCTGGACCAGCCATTGGGGGCGCTAAATCCGGGATAAACTTTGATCCATCGGACCCAAGAAAGGAGGGCGTTTTAAAGCGCTGGTTCGCGGCCGTAGCTCCACTTTTAAAGTCGTATTACGGAACGGGTGGAGATTTAAACGTTGACGAGGTACATGAAGTCATTCCATTTACAGAAGACAATGGGGTATGGCATCCCCAAGAGGGCGTATTCAATGGCCATTTCAAACCGAATAATAGCCAGAAAATAAGCTGCATCCAACAACTAAAAACCGGGGTTTCAAAAGCCATTGAATCCCCTACCTACAGTCCTGATCCAGCGCGCAAGTTTCTTGTTGCTGATATGATTACTGGTTTCGGAGTTTGTGCTTCTATCAATGCCTACTACCAACTATGGGGGGGAAGCCTGAAAGGGAAAAAAGTCATCATCCAAGGATGGGGCAATGTGGGGGCTGCTGCTGCCTATTACCTTTCTCAAGAAGGGGCAAAAATTGTGGGTATTATCGATCGTGCAGGCGGGATAATTAAAGAGGATGGACTTGATTATACGGCGATAAAACAACTGTTCTTAGCAAAAAAAGGAAATCAATTAATTGGGGACAATCTACTGTCTTTTGATGAGGTAAATGAACGTATTTGGGACATTGAGGCTGAAGTTTTTGTGCCCTGTGCAGGAAGCCGACTCATTCAGGCAGAGCAACTTGCGCGCTTACTTTCGGCTGGGGTTACAGTAATTTCCTCCGGTGCGAATGTTCCTTTCGCAGATCAAGAAATCTTTTTTGGACCCATCGCACAAGAGGCAGACCGACGCCTCTCTTTAATTCCTGACTTTATTGCCAATTGTGGAATGGCGCGTGTATTCGCCTTTTTGATGGAAAAAGAACACGACGTCTTAACGGATGATATGATTTTTTCCGATACCGAACAGGTGATTAAAAATGCCTTGGCTGCCGTTCATGCCTTGGATCATTCTCCCTTCAAGATCGCAGAACGAGCCTTTGCAATGGCCTTAGATAAATTATCCCCATGATGACCCTGGTCTTAGTTTTCGTTTTCGTTTTTGGGTATCTGTTTATTTCAACAGAGCACCTCCACCGCATCGATAAAATGATCCCTTCGATTTTAATGATGGTGGTATCCTGGGGCTTACTTTTTATTTTTCCTGAGTACATCATCCAGTGGCTCGACCCGAGTACAGCAGAATTGGCCCTCGGAAAACTTGGCTTCGTACCCGATTTTATGGGAACCCTTCCCGAAAAGATGGAACATATTCAGTCGGCATTAGCACACCATTTAAGTAAAACGGCTGAGATAATCGTTTTTCTAATCGGAGCGATGACCTTGGTAGAACTCATGGACCATTTTTCAGCCTTTGAAGCGGTACAAGGATGGTTTAACGCGAAAAACAAATGGCGCCTTTTGCTTATGCTTTGCCTATTTAGTTTCTTTCTTTCGGCCGTAATAGATAACCTTACAGCCACCTTAGTAATGATTGCCATTTATCGAAAAATCACAGAAGACACCAATGAGCGATTGTGGTATGCTGGATTTATAGTCATTGCCGCCAATGCCGGAGGGGCTTGGTCACCCATTGGTGACGTAACGACGACGATGTTATGGATTGGACACAAGGTAAGCGTTTCTCCCTTAATCCTTAAAACCTTTATCCCTAGTTTACTCAGCCTTGCCGTTCCCTTGTTGATCGCTAAATTTCTTGGCGTTTTTCAAGGAGAGAATCCGTCTTCCAGTAAACCCATTAATGCGTCAGGAAAGAAGGAACTTTGGCTAGGAATTGGTTTATTTTTAATGGTACCTATCCTAAAAACCCTCCTTCACATTCCTCCCTACATGGGAATGATGTTGGCCCTCTGCATTTTTGCCCTCTATGCTGAAATAAAAACCAACCGAAGGTTTAAACTCACGGAATTTGACACCGATTTATCCCCCCAAAGTCCTACCATGAAATCGTTACAGAAGGTGGAATTACCGACCATTCTATTCTTCTTAGGGATTCTTTTAACCGTTTCGGCTTTGGAATCTATCGGATTTGTTTTCAATTTAGGACAATCCGTACAAAATGCAGGACTTTCTACGGAATTATTCATGGGAATTTTGGGAATAACCTCTTCCATTATCGACAACGTACCGCTGGTGGCAGGTACGATGGGCATGTTTTCCTATCCAATGGATCATGATGCTTGGCATTTCCTCGCCTACACAGCGGGAACCGGCGGCTCTATTTTGATCATTGGATCTGCTGCTGGTGTAGTAGCGATGGGGATTGAAAAAATCTCATTTATGTGGTATCTTAGGCATATTGCACCTTTGGCCCTATTGGGATACTTGGTAGGATATATTAGTTTATTTTTATTCATGTAACAAACAGTAGTAATGGACGCTTTAGGAAAAAACAACAAGATGACCTGGGAATCAGAAGAACTATTTTTACAAGGCAATCGAAGGAAAAGTTTTTTGTTTACTTGCCTAATTTTCCTTTTGTTGCTTCTCCTTTTTTCTTTTATCAAGTTTGAAAAGAGAGAGGAAGTAAAAAAGGGCAGTACGAGTAAGGTAGCTCTAGCAGCACAAGCCCCTTTACCTAAATTAATCGAAATTCGGAACGAACAATATCAGGTTATCCAATCCACTAGCGGAACAGGTACCGGAGGTAAATCAGGCGGTTCTTCGGGTGTTAATCCGAGTCCTGGAACGCAAACAAGCCCAGGCGTTGTGCCAACCCCGGGCAGACAAGGCCCTACCAACCACTTTGGGAGCGGAATCAACGGAAATGGCGATGATTTTGGTCAAGGAAGGGGCTCGGGAACGGGCATTGGAGATGGCGACGGTGATGGCGATGATTTTGTTGACAAAGGCTTGGGCGGATCGGGCAGTCGGATCCGATACCCAGCCACCTTATCGAAATTCAGTGGTCTTCCTGCAGATGTTGTAACGATTTCGTTCAAACTCACCGTTCGGCCCGATGGTACGGTTCGGAGGGCAGAGGAAGTCTTATCGACGGCCAGTCATACCATTAAACCTAGCATCTTGACTGAAGTCAAAGCCGAAATCCTTAGGAAAATTCGATACAAACCCGCGTCGCAAGAAACGATCAATTGGTT
>CAIJTF010000105.1 GCA_903823565.1 uncultured Flavobacteriales bacterium | reverse complement strand
GCAGGTGGAATACAATAAAAATCATCCTCATAAATCTTTGAACGGTCAGAGTCCTTGGTTATTCACAGGTCAAACCTTAGTTGATGAAATGAATTATTAAATTATTATATTTATGCGTTGTTTGAAAAAGGGTAAGGCTACAGGGGCTTTTTAGCAATAAACTTCATAAGATGTACAAAACTTGAATTTAGCACTTCGCTATCATAGAAGCAGGAAACCCCCGCTTTTGCAAAACGGCTATTGGCTGTTATATTTTTAGTTTTGTAACCCTTCTATTAAAATACTTGCTCAATAGTTTAACTGAAATACGCGAAGGTGTTATATAAAATAGCAGATTTCGAAGGAAAATTGCTAATGGATTACTCAATTGACCTATTTTACCCAAACGCAAGCTCTCTAGATTAATTTGTTTTGCTCGGTCAAAGTGCAGTTCTTCGTATCGATTATAGGCTTTTTCTGTTAGACCATATTTGTCAATACATTTGGATAATAAATAGGCTCCTTCAATAGCTGTGCATCCTCCTTGACCAAGATTTGGGGTTGTTGGATGAGCAGCGTCACCTATTAATACGACATTGTTTTTACTCCAACCTTTTGTGGGAATTCTATCTGATAAACTATTTTTAAGAATGACCTCTGTTTCCTCTATTAATGAGGGAATTGGATGATGCCAATCTCCAAAAAGTCTTTTCAGTTTAACCCGTGTTCCTTCTGGTTCATCGTCCTGCATAAATTCCTCATTACACGTCGCCCACCAGCCATAAACTCCCTCTTTAATCGGAACAATACCAACGCGTTGCCCCTTTCCCAATGTCTCACTTCCATGACCGATGTCAAAATTCGTTTTAACAACTCCTCTCCAAATATTGTAACCTCGAAAAAATGGTAAACCGTCATTAATTACATATTTCCTAACTTCTGAATGAATTCCATCCGCACCAATAACGGCATCAAAAAGATCAGATTTACCATTTTCAAAGACAAGTCTAAGTTTATGATCATGGGTTTCAGCAATTGATTTTAGTCCATGATTTTCAAATAATTTAGCACTTGTATGATTTAGTAATACCCTATGAAGATCTGCTCTATGGATACAAATTACCGGATATTCACCTTTTGGCTCTGAATACCCAAGTGTAGTTCCTTTTGAGGTTTTAATTAATATCTTCTTTAATTCTCCGGCTGTTTTTAGAATGTTAGAATATAATCCAAGTTCATCCATTACACTCAGTGCATTGGGAAACACGCTTATTGCTGCCCCAATTTCACCAAAGGATTCTTTCTTTTCAAAAATATGACATTCGTATTCTTCTGATTTTAAAGACAAGGCAAAGGTCAGTCCTGCTATTCCGCCACCTATTATTGCTATTTTTTTCTTTTCTGCCATTTTATTCGTGTTGTTAAGCTAACGTTTGGCGGCTTGGCGAAGGCGGGACTTTTACCACAAATGTTCATACGAAGCTAACAATTCAAATTTACGAAAAACTGTCATACCAAGCATTGAAACGCCACTTTTGCCAAACCGCTGTTACCTGCTGGGCTTCTTTCCGATCAACGATCTGCTGTGTCAAGTTTGCAGTGTCCTTGTTCGGTTGCTTGGTGGCTCTTTTGTATTTTTTAGCGTTGGTCTGTGCGTTAGAAAAAAACACAAATGTGCCACCAAATTCATTAACTACCTTGTGGGTTTTGGTTTTGTAAAGTCCAAGTGTGAAACCCAAGTCAACTGCAAATAATATTGATGAAACCAATTGTTACCGCCTGTGTTCCAAGTAATGTAAAGTGGTCCCGTTTCTATTTTGTTTTTGTCGTTGAGTATTACGCTAATAGCTGCATAAGCCCAATTTTCACCGTAGACTGCGCCTGCATTTTTGAAAGTATTAAAAAATGCTTCTTCGTATACTGTGAAGTATAAATTATTTTTCTTGCCTTTTATTGGAAAGTCAAGTCCAATGAGATAGCGCAAACGATGTGTGTATGGCGTTTCTCCTGTTGTCCTGTTGTGAACAAAACGGTTGTCAAAACGCAAACGGTGCTTTAGATTTGTTGTCTTTACCGAATGTTTGTAGGTGGCTTGAATATGAACACGATTTTCATTTGAGTAGTCGTCTTTGATTACATTTTCTCTCTGGTAAACATAACTTCCAGTAAAAGATAAATGCTTGTTTACATTAAAAGTCAAAGCCTGTTCGGAATAGAACAATAGAAAATTTGCATCTTTTGAAATGTCTGGCTTCTTGATGTTTACCAAAGGGAAAGCACAGAAATAATACAAACTATAATCCAAATGTTTTGTAAATGTTCTAGAATGGTCAATAGTCGGAAAAAGTCCGCCAACAAAGGTTGATTGTGCTAAAATACTTTGAAAAGCAAGTGTTGACATTAAACATATGAAAATGGATTTCTTCATATTAAAATTCTATTTCAATGCTGATTTAACTAGCTTATACCCACCATAAACCTTCCTCACTCCTACCCTTTTTGGGTGCACGTTCGCAGGTTTTTCGCGTATGTACGAAGATACGATTTTATTGATTTAAGCGCAGGAAATTTAGGAGATTTTAAATGCCTCGCCTACATCCCTAGGCCTCCGTTCACGGAGAGCACCTGACCGGTAATGGAGTTGGCTTCGTTGGACAGTAAGAGTTCCACCAACTTCACAATGCCGTCCGTATCGCTGAGTTTGGCTACCGGGGTTTTGGCGATGATTTCAGCGCGCATGGCTTCCGGTATTTCGCGGATCATGCCTTCGTCCATGTAACCCGGTGCAATGCAATTCACCGTGATGTTGTTGGCTCCTAACTCGGAGGCCAAGGTTCGGGTCAAGCCAAACAAGGCGCTCTTAGATGCGGAATACGCTGTCGTTCCCGGAATTCCGGTTTGCGCCACAATGGAAGAAAAGAAAACGATTCGACCCCAGTTCTTTTTGCGCATGGAAGGAATTATGCCCTGGGAAAGGAAAAAAGGTGCTTCGTAATTCACAGCATTTACCTTGCGAAATTCTTCCGTACTCACCTTCCAACTGATGCCAGCACTCGGAATGCCCGCGCAATGCAAAACGGCATCGCAATCCGCTGCAGCCTGTACCACCAGTGCTATCCCGTCCATGGAGGAAATATCTGCCGAGACCACACGCACCCGATCGGGATGTAATTCTTGCAGGGCCATGAGCACCTCCATGTTCCGATTACCTTGAAGCACCATGTTGAAGCCAGATGAAATCAAGGACTTTGCGATGCGCAATCCTATGCCCCCACTCGCTCCCGTAATTAATACTGTTTTTGCCATTACCCGAACTTTCGTTTTGCCAGCCAAGCCAAGGGCTTCGCCAAGGAATTCTTGATCAAAAGTAGGTATTCTACGTCCCTTGCGCCAAATTTTCGGTTAAAATCTCCCAATCCTTTGGCATTGCTGCCTCCAAAATCCAAACGGGTACAGGTTGTCGCTAAGGCCATCATCGCCTCCACATGCAAATACACCATCCCGCCTGCTTTCATGGCTTCAGGAGTAATTGCCCCCTTTAAATACAGTGCCTGACCATTCACCTCCAAATAAGCCGCCGCTCCGACCAAGATGTCTTTTTCCCACAAGGAAAATTGCCTTAAGACACCACCTCGGCTTGCCGTTTGCATCAAGTCCGCCAAGGTTTGATAATCCGCGTCTTTCAAATGGGTGAATTCTGCTCCTTTTACACGCCTGAATAAGGATATTAATGCCTCAGGGTTCAACGAAGTATCCATAGCAAACCCCTGCTGTGTTGCTTTCCTGTATTGCCTGCGATGGTTCTCGGAGCATTGAGAGAGCGAAAAATCCGTTAAATCAAGTACCTGATACCTTCGGGTTTGCTTTTCAACAGGCGCAAGCAACGCTAGCCCCGCCAATTGCAGGTAGGAAAAACGCTTGGAAAGATAGGTCCTTAGTTCGGCCAACGTTTGCTCATTGAATCCTACAGGAATAAAACTTCGCGTTAAAAAGGGCATATGCGTGTAATTCACCCCTACCTTTTGTTGGGGTACTATTGGATAGATGCCTTCATAATCACCAACAACGTATCCTTCCCATGCAGGGAACACCGCATCCAAATACCAGCTCAATAGGAAAAAGAATCCCTCCGGTTGCTCCACCAAGACGCGTTCATCCCAGCGTACCTTATCGAGTTGTTTGTTCGCAACGATCATAGGATGGAAGAAAGTGTTACGAATTCATGATTTCTATGATGCTTAGCGATAAAGGCTTCCAAGGTAAACAAACCAAAGGGTGTTAATGCCTTGGGATGGCCAATGACCACCATGAAGGGCGCGTTGGTCCGCTGCGCCTTGTTCAAAGCCCGGTTCAATTGGGTAGAAAAATATCCATCCGCACTCACACACAAGCGGTGCGAACGCGTCAGCAAGTCTTTTTTGGAACCACCGCCTTTGGCTGGAACACCATTCCCGATGGGTTTGTGTTGTTTCGGATTAAATCGCCCCAGCACGAACAGTTTCCAAAAAAATAAGGGCGAATAGTGCATAGAGGCAATTGGGATTTCAGTAAAAAATCCTTCGGAATCCAACACTGCGGGGTCGTCTGTAAAGGTCCAATGCGGTACGTTTGGGACATGCGTATAATCATACCGATACGGCTTCGTTGTGTTTTTTCCGCCTTTGAAGACCGAAGAGTCTATGCGAATCCCTGCTTTCTGCATGGCCTCTGACACGGGTGCAAAGGGTTGGGCGCACCAACCTCCTGCCCTATAACTCTGCATCGGATGAGCCAGTAGTACATTCATATAGGCGGCATACCGCTCAACAATGCGTGACGCTTCTTCCCCCGAAAAATCAGACAACTTGTAATGCGCTAAATCATGCTTCCAATGCCCATCCTTCCAAACGGACTTCTCCCAGTGTGGATGAATGTGCAAGCCGGTTTCATGTCCCTTACCATCCCAGGTTTGAATTTGCGTTTTGACCCGTTGGAGATCTTCATGACATTCTGGTTGTTCTTCAAACTTGATTAAACAACCGGTATCGGGGAAAAAGGTAAAGGGAATCTTGTATCGATCGGCAAGCGCCAACAAACGCTCGGTAGGTTCCAGCATGCATTGCTCCACCGAACCGCTTCGTTCCCCAAAAAACAACTCATAATCCCAAGTAATGGCTATTTTCATGAATTTCCTTGTGGATTATACATCGTTACCCCGCGCTTCTGGAAGGAAAACATCATGACATCAAACATTATTTTGGCATTGAAAACCAAAGTTTTAGCCTTTCCTATTTGAACCTCTTTATAAACATTTTCTTTCAAAAATAAGGGCAGTAAGGCATCACAACGGCGCTGTTTGGAATATACGGGGTTGTGAACCTTGGTTTGCACCATCCTTGACTTTCCGTCGAAGTCTCTAACCTCGAGATCAAAAACTTCGGGGGCATATACGGGAACCCCAATATCAATGGCATCTTCTAAGGTATGTAAGTGCGTTCCAGCGTTATCGAGCGTAACACCAATGTATAAAATCTTTCCACCATTTTGAATCAATTTTCCGTAGGGAGAATCCCAGTGGTATGGGGTGTTTTTTACCGCATGGTCTTTTATATACTCAAAAGCATTTGAACCCCAAGCAGCTACAGGTTCGGTTGGATGAAGGCTCCTCACAACGCCCTCTGAAGTTCGGAAAAACTCGGATATCGCTCCCATGGCTGAAGGGGTAGTGCGAATGTCGAAGACTGGATTCGACTGTACGTAATCGTACTGTAAGGTAGGAATTGGCGAAGTTGGCATCAAAACGATTCCCTCGGGACCAATTACGTTCTTAAGAGCATCGATAAACGTTTGGGGTCCCTGTTCCAGCACCCCCATTTTTGACATGCTAGCATGCACCATCACATGATCGCCTTGCACTATACCGGCGGCTTTTAGGTGATCCATTAACTGAAGCGTTGACCAAACGTTCCCATTTATTCTTAACCGCTCCATTTGGGCGTTGAATTGTTTTTTTTTCCAACCTTTTCTGAGGTTTTTAATTCCTACCGGTATCCAATTTCTCCAATGAAATGTCATCAGGGCGAATTTACGGAAACTTAGGGCAGAAATTTAACGGAATTTTAAGAAATTTTTCCATCAATAGGCATCGTTGTAAAGCATGGATTCGTATTTTTACGAAAAAAGAAAGGACATGAAAAATCTTATTTTTATTTCGTTTTTCTTCGTTAGTGCTTTGGCCCTAGGTCAAAAGAGCATTGACGATCGAGCAAAGGAGCAGACCGATGCCATGAAAACCCAACTCAATCTGACTCCCGAGCAGTATACCAAGGTATTAGAAATTAACCGTGGGATTATTCAAAAAAATACGGACATCGAAAATTCTTCGTATAGTGCAGAAGTTAAACGCGAAATTATTCAATCCAATCGCAAGGCCAGAAAAGCCATGTTGAAGGATGTGTTAACTGCCGCCCAATATGAAAAGCTTGAAGAAATAGTAAAAGTCAAGCGCGAGGAGGCACGAGAATCCGAAATTAAGCAATAACGACTTCCCGGGAAACCGGGATTTTTTTTGTTCTTTTGAATGGGAATAACACCGTTGAATTCACCTGAATCGAATACGCTTTATAAGCTCCCCGTTTGGCTTATTATTTTTGCTGCTGTATTTCTGTGGTATGGCAATTCTATAAACCACGGATATTCGTTGGACGATGAATTAGTAACCACAACGGATCGTCAAATCCACCCTTTAGTGGAAAAAGGAATACAAGGCATTCCAGCCTTATTCAAAAGGCCATATGCGGTCAATGCGGAACAAACCTATGAATACCGACCCATTCCACTGGTTACTTTTGCAGTAGAAAGATCCCTTTTTCGCAGCATTGAAAACCAAGCACCCTACAGTCACTTAATTCAAGTGTTCCTTTATGCCATATTAGGCCTGGTTTTGTTTAAAACCTTACGAATGTTGCTGCATGAACAGCCTCTCGGTTTATCCCTTGCGATTACCATGGTGTTTTTAGCGCTCCCTATCCACACCGAAGTAGTGAATAGCCTTAAGAACAGGGACGAAATTCTAAGTTTGCTGTTCTCCCTTTGGGCCCTTCAGTTCAGCATCCATTACCTTCAACACAAGCGATGGATTTCTTTGGTTTGGGTGAGCCTATTTTTTCTGCTCGCTTTACTGAGTAAAAAAACGGCTATGCCCATGTTGGTTCTTCTTCCTATCCTTGTTCATTGGTTTTTCAAACCCGCATGGAAGCCCTTTGCATTCCTCACGGCAAGCCTCGTGATCGGCCGTTTACTGTTTGTACTTTTACGCAAGGGCATGGTTCATGAACCCATGGAGCGCAGCATTGATTTTGTGGAAAATCCATTGACGAATAGCACGTGGGTAGAACGGATCCCCGCATTTTTCGAGAGCTTGGGATGGTACGCAAAACAGACCCTAATTCCAGGTGATTTAAAAAGTTACTATGGTTGGGGAGGGTGGGAAATTCAACCCATTGTCTCGCTTTCCTTTGTGCTGAGCTTTTGCCTATGCATAGTGGCCGTACTTTGGATTGGTTATGCGTACGCAAAATCAAAACACCGTGAGATTGCCCTTGGTCTCCTCTTTTTCCTAGTTTCTATTTTCGGAGCTTGCAACCTGCTTTTTCCGATGGTCGGAATTGTTGCAGAACGCCTTGCATTTACGGCAAGTCTTGGATTGGTTATTGCCCTATGTTGCTTTGTCAATGCTTGGATTCCAAAATGGATACCCCCAACCAAACGATCCATAACGAGCCTGGTTTTACTGTTATCCTTCGTCGGCTATGCTTCCGTAAGGGTGGTGACTAGAAATTCAGACTGGAAAGACCGCATAACCTTATTTCGTCACGATAGCGAGGGATTTCCCTCAGCTAAAGCCCATGCGCTAAGGGGACAGGAATGCCACGCATTGGTCAATTTAACCTACGCAGATCAAAAGCGCCTCACTCCGAGTTTGCGTAGCTTGATAGAGGAAGAACGAATGAGTTATGAGAAAGCGTTAGAAAGTTATCCGAATTATGCAAAAATTGAGAGCAATCTCGGCTTGCTGTATTTCAGTTTTTTTGGCGACAATCTAAAAGCATTAAATTGCTTTAACCACGCCATTGAAGTCAACCCTAAAAATCCTTCACCCCATCACCTAAGAATTACGGTACTGCAAAAGACACTAAAGGATTGGATGCAATTCAAAAGGGAAAAGGTACGCTTTGCCGATACGCTTTCAGCCTATAAAAACCAACTATTTACGCGACCTTTTTACCGCCTTACGACTTATGAGACCGAAGGTATAACTACCGTAAGGAATGGATTAACGCCCGAAGCAATCCAACAATTGAATGCAAATGCCTTGGCTTTAGAGACGAGCGATACGGTTTTTTTAACCACGAAGCCTCGATTTTCAGAACACGTGAAAAAAAGTTTAGCTTTAATGTACAGTGGAAAGTCCCCCTCCTTTAACATGATGGATCAATATCGACTGCTCCTTATACCTGTTGTGGAACAAGAAATTCATCAACGCATTTATAAGGCCCTACAAGAAAGCAAGGTCCATCTTCGTGCGAAGGACTTAGAAGGATTTAAAAACATAGTAAAGCCCTTGAAAACCAAGCCGTGAAGCCCTTTGTCCATCATCACATAATTGGCATCGGTCGATCAGGCACTACCCTGCTTCAAAGCCTATTAAACACACATCCGCAGGTCTGGGCCGGACCTGAGAACTATTTTATACCGTTTTTTTACCGCGCCTACCAACACAAAAAGGAATTTACGGAGAAGGATTTAACGCGAATGAACCGGTTTCATCGATCGTTTGGCGTGTTGCAACCCTATATTGGTTTTCGTTTTAATTCTGAACGATTTTTAGCGCTGAGGGAGAACCTACATTCCTTTCAGGACCTGATACAATCCACGTATTCCTGTTTTGAAGATACCTTAAATTCCGAAAGTGACTTTGAAGTATACATCAACAAGAACCCGATACACTCCATGCATTTGTCGGATTTAATAGCCTTGGATCCTTCCTCAAAGTTTATTTGGATGGTCAGAGACTACCGCGCCAATATCCATTCAAGGAAGCACAGTGTTCATTTGAAATCTACGAATGCCCTAGAAAACGTCGTGCGGTGGAATCAATTTGATGCCAACATTCGCCGCTTTGCAGAACAATTTCCTGAACGGGTGTTATTGGTTCGTTATGAGGACTTAGTTACCCACTGTGATACCGAGTGGAATCGAATAATCGATTTCTTGGGTCTTGATCCCTTTCCCAATTATAAAGCAGCCTTGGTTCCTTACCAGCGAGCTTACGAAGCAGAGGTACGAAATCGGTTTCCGCGGGCTAAACGAATGATCAAGCGGTTTGGCGATTTATCCAAGCCGATAAACACGGAAGCAACGGAACGATGGCGAGAAGGCTTAACGCGAAACGAAATCGAAAAATGCGAGGCGCTTGCAGGAAAAAGGGGCCTGCGTTATGGTTATATCCCT
>CAIJTF010000104.1 GCA_903823565.1 uncultured Flavobacteriales bacterium | reverse complement strand
CCATTCGTAGATTGGGCCCCCGAGGCTGTGTAAGGGATATTATAAATTACACTTTCAATTTTCCAGACTTTTCCCGCAGGAACGGTTTCTAAAGTGGTGACTAATTTCGCTTGGTTGAATTGCAAGTTGCCTTGCGCCTTAATCGAACCTAAGCAAATGAGGATAGAAAATAAAAATAAAACTCTCATGGTATGATGTTGAATTCGATTATACTTACCAAACCTCCTGACCCTCCTCCGTTTCCACCAAAGGTAACGGTAGTTCCTGGTGCTAACCAAAAAGGGAAATTGACATTATGCGCGGACGATTGCTGCTGGCGCATATTGTAATAAACCCCATTATAAAGCATGTAAGCATAGGTATTGGAAACCGTGTTTAACATACAATTCTCGATTTTCCAGACTTTGTTGGCCGGGACGGTAACTGGGGTAGTATTCGTGCCAGTAAAAGCGGTATTGATCACTTGATTAAACTGTAAATTTCCTTGTCCGTCAACAGCGTTAAGGGTGAAAATAAAGAATGCTAGTAATATTCCTCTCATGGTACAACATTAAATTCAACAACGGATATGGAACTCACTTTAGAGCCTACAGAAAGGGTTGTTCCTGAAGGTAACCATAGCGGTAGCTTCGTAGGTTGTCCACTTACTTGCACGAGCACCGGGGTGGTACTGTTTACAGACATTCCAACATTACTCATCCAAAATCCTCCCCCACAACATCCATTAAATCCTACTCCAGTGGTTGCAACATGCTCCTCATGAATACAAATCGAATTACCATTAACCTGAATAAATCGGCTGTTGGAAGGAAGGTTCGTTCCGCTCGTTGGATACCGTTCCTCCCCCGTAAGGGCACTTTCCACCTTCCAAACTTTTCCTGCTGGAACGGTTTCTAGGGTAGTAACTAACTTAACTTGGTTGAATTGTAGATTGCCTTGGGCATTCACTAAGAACGCAACAAAAAACAAAATCAAAGAAAAAAGAACCCGTTTCATGGCACAATATTAAATTCAAGAATACTAAACCAGCGATAAGCCGTGGTAGCATTGGAGTAATGTCCTACCACCGTACCTGCTGGCATCCAAATTGGAGAAGAATTAGCGCTACGCGCATAACCATTGTTGCCTGTAGATCCCGTTGCACCCCAAAATTCAAAGGCCATTGTCCCATTGAAGTAAACATATACAGCGCTAGCGTTTACACCCATTGACTCTAATTTCCATACTTTTCCGGCGGGCACAGTCCATTGCGTGCTGTTGTTCGCAGTAGCATTTAAAAGCAACGCCTGATTAAATTGTAGGTTCCCCTGAGAATATCCAAGTAAATTCAATCCTAAAAAAACGATAAAGAGAAACCTTTTCATGGTATAATATTAAACTCCATTACGCTTACCCATCGATATCCTCCGCAGCCAAGGGAATAAAGGGTTGTTCCGGCAGGAATCCAGAAGTGTTCCGAAGAACCCGCATAGGTATAACTGCCGCCATAGATGTAAACGCTTCCTGCTCGAAAGGCCACATTGGAACCATTAAAACTAAAATTGCATTCATTGGTCCCCGTAACCTCGGTGCCGTACCCTTCAATTTTCCAAACTTTGCCCGCAGGGACAGTACCTAATAACACATTGGTATTTTGGGTGGCGGTCAAAAGGAGCGCTTGGTTAAACTGTAAGTTCCCCTGAGCCTTAAACGACGGGATGCCTAAAAATAATGTGACAACAAAAAGTGTGCGTAGCATGATTCTTAAAATCCGTCTGTAGTGTAAATTAACGTATTGGATGTGGCATTATAGCCTGAGCTTCCACCACCACCACCTGCAACGCCGAAAGCGGCCCAAGTAGTCCCATTAAAATAATAGAACCCAGGCGTATTATCCGTTTGGAAAATCAATAACCCAGTAGCAGGATTACTAATTCCATTTCGTTGCGTTTGTGTCATGGTAGGAAGCAATAATCCTTTTGAAGTAGAATTTACGTCTAGGGCAGCAGAAGCATTTGGACTTGCTGTACCGATACCCACACTTCCGCCATTATTAAATATATTGGAGGTATTCACTACCCATTGTGTACCATTCCAATACGGGGTATTTCCTGCTGCACTTCCATTCGCTAAACTTCCTGCTGGGCCTTGTGCTCCTTGAGGACCCGTAGGGCCCGCTGGACCCTGAGGTCCTTGTACACCAGCCGTTCCTGTAGCACCGTTACACACGTAAGTTGTTTGGGCTGCATTGACCTCTCCGGCCTCAAGAATTCCATTGTTGTTTGCATCTATTCCCGTCTCTACCTTCGTTCCCCCTGTAGCACAATTTATGCCCGCAGGTTCAACCGTTGTTTTTACCAAGGCGTTTAATCCATTAACCCCAGCTACCCCTTGAATGCCTTGAGCACCCTGTGGGCCAGCGGGTCCAGTAGCACCGGTTAATCCTTGTGGACCCTGAGCACCTGCAGGACCGGTAGCACCTGTTAAGCCTTGTGGACCCTGAGCACCTGCAGGACCGGTAGCGCCTGTTAAGCCTTGTGGACCCTGAGCACCTGCAGGACCGGTAGCGCCTGTCAAGCCTTGTGCGCCTACAGGGCCTGTGGGGCCAATCATTGAAACACCGGCAGGCCAAACTCCATTGGATTTTGGGCCATAAATCGTATTGTTCGAAGTATTTATGTAAAAATCACCATCAACCCCAGTCGTGGCAATCGGGGGGTTGCTTCCGTTCAAAATGCTATTTCCATTCAGACCAGAGGGTCCAATGGGACCTGTCGCACCTTGAATGCCTTGAGGACCCTGGGGTCCTGCTACTCCGGCCGGACCTTGAGCACCGGTTGCACCAGCAGGTCCGGTTGCACCCGTCAATCCTTGAGGGCCTTGAGCACCGGTTGCCCCTGCAGGCCCCATGATACTACCCGTTAAAACCCATGTAGTGGCATTGGATTTATAGTAAACATTACCGTTGGTCGTATTTAAGTAAAAATCGCCAAAGACACCAAGTGTTCCTGCAGGCACACCGGAACCGTAGCGCCATTGATTGAGCTGAGCACCCGCGGTTTTTGCATACATTGCATAGGGCACGCTCATCAGGCGCTGAGAACCGTAATCAATGTAATTTGTACCATTCGAAAAGTCAACCCCAAGGCTTACCCAGTAATTTCCTGTGGACCAATTGATGTTGGCAAAGGTTCCCGACAACACGGTGCCTTGGCCAATAACAAAGTTTACCAAACCATACTGACTTGAAATTACGCTTTGTCTTTCAGCATACACCACCGTACCTGTAGCGGAATTTTGTTTGATTTGTATGCGTATTGCCATGTTTGCGTTCGTAACCAATGCTCCGCTCGTGTTTCGAATAACTGCCTGATAATTAATCCCTTCAGGTGTTTGAGCGAACGAAACAAGGCCCCATAACACAAACCCAAGAGAAAACAAAGGTTTTATATAAGATGTAGTAGATAAGTTCATAAAGTGTCTTTTTTGGCTCTAAGGTAAAAAAGTCGTTGAATATTTCGACAGAATTAGATGGTAAATTAATATAAGTATAATTTTAACACTTAGAAACTATTTCATAATTTCGACCCTAAAACCGAATATGAAAAAATTACTTTCCTTACTCGTATTTCTTAACGTTTGTACGGGATTTGGTCAAGGGAATTTACAATTCAATCAAGTTCTTAATTTATCCTTTACGTCTGGTGGCAATAATTATGCGGTACCGGTTGGAAGGGTATGGAAAATTGAGAGCATAGGACTTTCATCTTATACCTCGTTTTTTACGCTTGGTATTGGGGGTCAAAATATTTTCTTGAAAAACACCCATACCAGTTATACAAGCGAATTCAATTCGTTACCGTATTGGATCAATGGTGGGCAAACGGTTACGTTTAGCGGGTTGAATTCTGGTGTCGCTAGTATTATTGAGTTTAATGTCATCCCATGAAACTTCTAAGCGTTCTTTTTATTCTTGGATGCGCCACTTTTTGGGGACAGGGTAATTTACAATTCAATCAGGTTAAATTGATCACTTCCGTAGAAACCGTGCCTGCTGGAAAAACCTGGAAAATCAGTGGTTTTTTGGCCAGTCCAAATGGAAACTATCAAAGCATTACCCAACCCTCCACTGCAGAATACCTTATTAGCATCAACGGCTCTCCGGTAAATTTAGGGCGGCGGGCGCACTTCAATAATAATTACCAAGTTCATCAGGCCGAGGTTCGATCCACGGAAGAATTCTGGATTCCAGCGGGCACAACTTTGGCTGCATCTCAGAATATTGCCTTCATTTCGATTATCGAATTTAACATTATCCCATGAGGTTAGGCGTTATTCTGCTTTGCTTAGTCAGTTCCTTTTCGGCAAGAAGCCAAGGTAATTTACAATTCAATCAAGTTAAAATCATCCAAAACACAGACCCGGCCCAAACCGTTCCCGCTGGCAAAGTTTGGAAAATAGAAAGTGTTTTTACCGCAGGCGACCAAGATGTTTATGGTGTGCAAACCTCAGGAACCAATTTAACCCTATTCGCCGCGTGTTCCGTACCTTCCTTCTATTATCAATATTCAGGAAGGTACTTAGCCATCAATGCTATTCCCATCAGTTTCGGAATTCACAGTGCAGGAGAGCAGATGACGAATTTACCCATTTGGGTGCCTGCTGGCTCGACCATCTGTACTTGCACCAATTCTGCACTCTGTGCAAAAGGTTATTCGGCCATAGAATTTAACATTGTTCCATGAAGAGCCTTTTCGGCCTAGTGCTGTTTTTTTTGACCCTAAGCGGTTTCGCCCAAGACACTAGTTTTGTGAGATCCGCCTATGGTGGCGGAAGTTTAACGGTACCAAATGGCGTAAGCTGGAAAATTACGAAAGCTTTTATCAATAGTGGAGATGGTTATAATATCCTTATAAGCATTCGAAACTTCAAGCCAGAATACCTCGCTGGAGAAAAGATTCAAACCCCATATTATATTGCTGAAATGGAACTATTGGATAAGAAAGATGGGGTGTTTTACTTGCTTTACATTGAACAACGGAATCAAATTATCAAAAAATGATTAAACTTGTTGAAATTTAATCCTATGAAACATTTAGTAATTCTTTTTCTTGTTGTTGTTAACTCGTGCATACTACAAGCTCAAATGGCCTTTGATCTTGCTGCAAAAGGACAGTTTAATTCTACTTGGCTTTTTAATAACAATATTTCAGACCAAGGAGATGAGCAAAATTATGATCCCAGTTGGGGCAGTAATTACGGATTAGGATTTGGCTTGCGCATGGGATTCTTTAGCTTAGGTATGGAAACAAATTTTGGACAACACGTGGGCGGATATAGTGGAACCGTACCCGTACTTTCAAAGAGCTATACCTCAACCGTAAACCTAAAAACCTTTCAATTACCCATCTATCTTCGCTTTCAGAATAAAGGGGGTGCTTATTTTGAGTTAGGCGCTCAATACAACAAAGTACGTAGCGCACTTTACACCCGCGAGGGGTTTTTGGCTGGAACCGATGATGTAAGCAATGATTACGCAAAATCCTATTCGACCGCTTTCATGGGCTTTGGTATTAACAGAAAGATATTAAAAAGCGTTCCTTTAGGCATTATTTTCGGTCTTAGGCTACAATATGGTATTAAAGACGCAAAAGGCGTGGATGCCTTGGGTAACTCCCTATCCAATACATTGTTTTATCCTACCTACCAAAAAACACGTGTAGCTGCAGCTGGATTAAACTTTGGCTTGGTTTATACCTTGGATACTAAAGAAAAAGAATCCGGATACTAACCTTTGTTTTTAGAGTCAATTAGAATCGTTACAGGGCCATCATTAACCAGGCTAATTTTCATGTCTGCACCGAAAACCCCTGTTTTCACTTTATGCCCCAATTGTGATTCAAACGCTTGGACTGCCTTCAGGTATAGTTCTTTCGCAATCTCTGGCAATGCCGCATCAATGTAACTTGGGCGATTCCCCTTCTTGGTGGATGCAAATAAGGTAAATTGACTGACCAATAATAGTTCACCTCCCACTTCAGCCAAGGAGCGATTCATTTTACCGTCCCCATCAGCGAAGACCCTTAACCCCACGGTTTTTTGCACAATATATTGGGTGTCTATTTCGCTATCCTCTTTTCCAATCCCCAATAATACAAGGAAGCCATGACCTATTCTTTGGTGTATTTTCCCGTCAATAGAAACGGAGGCGTCTAATACCCTTTGAATCACAACTTTCATGAGAATTTATTTCTTCGGTAGGGGTCGTCGTTTTCCTCTTCTACCATCGCAACATAGTTACGGTAGCGTTGTTGGGCAATTTGACCCGCCTGAAGCGCATTTCTTACCGCACAGCCAGGTTCATTCAAATGCAAACAATTATTGAAACGGCACGCCTCCATAACAGCGCGAATTTCAGGAAAATAATGCCCGAGATGCTCTTTTTCTAAATCCACTAAACCAAAGGAGCGTATACCCGGCGTATCAATGACATAGGCACCAAAATTAAGCTTATGCATTTCTGCAAAGGTTGTTGTGTGCTTACCTTGTTGATGGGCTACCGAGATGGACCCTGTTCTCAAACGTACGCTTGCATCCAACGCATTGATAACCGTAGACTTTCCTACGCCGCTATTTCCGCCTAACATTACCTGTTGCCCTTTTATTAACTCCTTTAAAAAATCCGCCGATGAAGCTTTATTGCCCTGAAGGCGATAACATGAATATCCAATCTTCTCATACTGTTGGGCCCACTCCTCGTATTGTGCTTCTTCCATGTCTGAATACAAATCAACTTTATTGAACAACAAGGACACTGGGATTCGAAAAGATTCTGCCGCAACTAAAAAACGATCGACAAATAGGGGGTGTGTCTTAGGATCTTTTAACGTTACTAACACAAACAAATGATCGATGTTTGCCGCTAAAATTTGCATTTCCTTGCTAAGATTCGTTGATTTCCTGGCTACATAATTTGATCGTGGTAGGATTTTATCGATCACATGGTTTCCCTCTTCATCTACTTGGTTTCGCAAAACAACCCGATCTCCGGCAGCAATAGGGTTGGTAAGCCGCAATCCAGATTGCTTTATTTTTCCTCTTAAGCGAGCATTAAAAATTTGGTTATCCAACGTTTCAACCACATACCAACTGCCGGTAGACTTTAATACCCTTGCTTCCAAACCTTCATTTTATTATACCGTTCTGAGGGAAATCATAGGGAATCACGCAACCATCTTTCTGTTTTTTCCATTTAATACGACGTTTTTCCTTCCCTTTGTATCTAGCTACGCACCGGGTTTTGGCCGTGGAAGCATCTAAAATGAAGGCCTCGTAATCGTTCTTTTCTCGCCTTACCAAAACAAAACTATTTTCCAGTAAAGCTTTATCCAGCAATGCGATAGATTGTCTAATTCGTTGGTGAAGGACCTCCTCTTCCGCAACCTGAAGGTAGAATTTATCTAACCAATTAACACCATGTTCTTTTTCCATCATCCCTTGAACGCTTTCATTTGCTTTAGAAATCATTCCTAACTGGGTGTCGTCAGCCACATCGCTTCCTGCATACAATACATCCATTCCCCAACGCAATCCTACTTCCTTTATCGCGTTGTTTCGCTCAAATCCAAAAGGACGGCCTGTTAAATAATACGTCATTTGCGCAGTACACCATAATCCAGAGAAAACGAAAACAATGGAACAGAAGATGCGCATCAGTATTTCAGGATTTTGGTGGTTTGCTGACCGGTAGGGTGTCCGAAACGCAAGTAGTAAACCCCAGAAGCCATCGCGGAGGTCGGAATGGTTGCGTGAGACATCCCTTCGGTTCCTTGTTCCCAAACGGTTTTGCCTGTAGCATCGAAGACCCTTAAAGCGATCACTTGTCCCTTCCATGAAACCTGTATATCTTCAGTGCTTGGGTTAGGGTGAACCGTAAAGTCTAAGGTAGCTTCTTCCGTTCCAGATTGATCGACAAAGAAACATTCCGAGGTATCTTGGCATCCCTCTAGCGTAACGATAACCGCAAAATTCCCCGTTGGTTCAGACGTTGTAAAACTCTGATTGATGGCTCCCGGTACCGGTAGATTGGTCGCACAATCAATCCACTGATACGTAGCCCCGTTTTGTTGTGAACTCAGGGTAATACCGTTGACGCTAACCGTATTTAATGGTGCAGGAAGCACTTGAAGGGTTTGACTTATAGACGCAGCACAAACCCCAACTGCAGGACTGAAAGTATAACTCGTTACCCCAGGCAATTGACTGCTCACTTGAGGAGACCAAGTACCCGAAACACCGTTAACAGAAGTTATCGGCAAGGTAATAGAAGCGAATTGGCATACGGGATTCCATGCGTCAAAAGTCGGTGTTTCGAAGGGTTGCACCGTTACTTGGACGGGAGTAGTCGTTGCGCATGCCGTTGCCACCGGAACAAAGTTGTACGTAGATGTGCCAACATTTGCCAAGTTAAATGCTGGATTCCAGGTTCCATCAATGCCGTTGGTTGAGGTGGTAGGTAAGGTAAAAGAGGAGTCGTTTTGGCAAACGGATGAAAGACCACTAAAGGTTGGAACATCTTGACCGCTGCACGTAATGGTGAAATTGTTGTTCGAAATATCAAAGAATGTTCCTGCAGAAGACAACACCATTACACGAGCCGTATTGGTTGTGACGTTGGGACATAAAATTGTTTCCGAACCATCGTTTGCGGTTGAAGAAGACAAGACGTAGGGATAACTTTGTCCCCCATTTAACGAAAGGAGAATTCGTACATTAGCACAATTGATGGGGGCCGCATCGGTATTAGCCACAGACCAGGTTACGGTCTGTGAACTTCCTCCCGTCCATGTTATTCCCGCAGCCGAAGGATAGGTCACTACAAAGGGCCCTGCGGAAGCGTTAGTCGTAACGGTCACATCCGTAAAATCGTTGCACGATCCTACGGCATGGTTGTCTCTCACCGATAGCCTAAAGTCCATAACCCTCGCCACCGAAGGCAAGACTTCCCACGTAAAAGGACCATTAGAAGCTAACGCCGATAACTTTGGGAAATATCGCGAGGTATCAGGGGTTGGATCGAAACTACGAAAATTAGGTCCTCCGGTAGCTGTCGCCACGGGGGGTTGGGTAGACGCTTCGTTGTCCATTTGCTCCCACAAATACGTTAGTACATCTCCATCGGGATCCGTTGCATGACCGGTAAGGATGAAAGGCGTTGAAATCGGAACAACAATGTTTCCGCTCGTTGAGATAATGGTTGGCGCCGTATTATTTAACGGAGTAATCACCTCACACTGGTGACCGTTGCTTAAAATTTCCGCGCTAATCTCTCCAAGGTTATACCCATGAAAATAATCATCGCTGTTGTTTTGAACGTTGGGTGCACAAATGCCTGCGTATCCCATGATGGTACTTGCACTTCCCGGTTCCCTTCTGGCGGCGGCTACGCTGTTACAATTGTTGTTCTGTGTATGATTTCCACCAAATTGATGACCCATTTCATGCGCAACATAATCAATATCAAAAGGATCCCCAATGGGAGCCGCACTGCCTGTAACTCCTCGGGCTTTTTGTCCGCCAGCACACACAACGCCTAATCCAGCCAACCCTCCACTGTTGGTTCCAAATACATGCCCAATATCATAGTTCGCACTTCCAATTACATTATCCGTATTGGTTTGATTTTGGTTAATCATGGTTCCTGGTGTTCCATTCGCGTATGGATCCGTAGACGCATTAGTATATATAAGGGAGTTGTTATTGGGAATAATAACCATGGTAATAGCAATGTCTTTTTCATAAACCCCATTGACCCTGTTCATCGTAACCACTTGGGCCGCCGCCGCTTGATTGACCGTTCCTCCATGAAATGTGGTATATTCTGCGGTTGCCGAAAGCGCCAAACGATACGTTCTTAGTTCACAGGTTCCAAACATCGTTTTTACCGGATTCCCTGGTTTTGATGCATCAGCATTTACAACCCCACAATCAATCGTTTTGGTGGTTTTGAAATCCTTTTTTCGGTAAACCACATAATACTCATTGTTCCCCTCAAATAAGGGATCGATAAACAAGGTGCTTTCTCCGGGAATGAAAATCATGGCGTGTAATCCACTGGGAGTAACATCCCATTTTCCGAAGGCGCCTGAACCATCTGTGGCATAGGCATCAAGGGTTACGATTTCAGGGAATTTCTCATTGAGTAATGGGTGCATGGTTTGATTTCTTTTGGCCGTAAAGGAGTGGATAGTACCATCCTCATAAGGAAAGGAAACCGCGGCAATCGTTCCTTTTAAATTGCCTTCGCGATAGGTAACATTACCGAGCGCTGCACTTAAGCCCAAGGTTGAGAGCTTAAAGACCTTACCTTGTTTTGCGTGTATGCGTGGGTTCCCCATGAGCATCGTTGACTCAAAAGGTACTTCTTCCCAATCAAGAGACACCCTTTGGTGGTTTTGAGCGAAAAGGGTCAAGGAGAAAACAAACAACACAAGGCTAAGAAAGGTATGCTTAATGGTCATAGAGCTAGTATTTATTGTAAAATTACAAAATGCCATGGTAAGTGCATACAAGTTCTTACCTTTGAAAAAAAACACCCATGAAAATCCATTACAGTATTCTTTTTATGTTGGCCGTTTGCAACCATTCCCTGTTTTCCCAAACCTTGCGAAATTTTAAAACAAAGAATGAGTCCAATGCAAAAGAAAGAACGGAAATGTTGGATCTTTTGCGCGCTGATGTAAAAAACTATATTGAACAGGAGGTAGTCTTTGTTGTGAAACATTTCAACGTCTATGGTGCTTATGCCTGGATGGAAGGTGAGGTTCAACGAAAAGACGGACGCGAAGTACGGTTTGATGGTGATGCCTTTGATTGTTGTCATGTGGAAGCCCTTTTCAAAAAAGTCAATGGTTCATGGATCCTTAAGGAAAATGGTGCTTTTTCTACGGATGTTTGGTACACCTGCATTGTTTCCTCGTATCCCCAAGCAAGCACTCAAATTTTCTCAAGGGGTGTGCTTTTAACCCAGGAAAATTGCGGGAATTAACGCTTGCCAGGACAAAACCATGACACCTATGACCGAGCATTATATACTCCCCATCCTAGCATAGGAATTCTACAGGTATGAAAAAATATGGGTTAATTGGGAAATCCCTTGGTCATAGTTTTTCTCGACGTTTTTTCGAGGCGCACTTTAAGTCATTGGAAATAGACGCCACTTATGATCTTCTTGAAATCCAGTCCATCGATCGAGTCATTCCCTTTTTAAAGGGAGGTTATCAAGGCTTAAATGTTACTGTTCCATATAAGGAAACAATTCACCCATTCTTAGACGAACTTTCTCCAGAGGCTTTGGCAATTGGTGCGGTAAACACGGTGGTTTTTAAGGAGGGTAAAACCATTGGGTATAATACGGATGCGTATGGATTCCAACAGGCTATAAAGCCATTTCTAACCTTTGAACACGAGCGAGCGCTAATTTTGGGTACAGGAGGCAGTTCAAAAGCGGTAGCCTTTGTTTTGAAGAACATTGGCATTCAGGTTAATTTTTTGAGCCGCGAAAAAAGTGGAGCAAACGTTTACCCCTATGATTCCGTTAACGACGCCATGCTTGGCGCTTGTAAACTCATCGTCAATTGCACCCCTGTAGGAATGTTTCCACATGTTGAGGATTGTCCCTTAACCTCGTTAAACGGAATTGGAGCGAGCCACCTCATGGTTGATTTAATTTATAATCCTGAAGAAACCCTCCTGTTGTCTGAAGCAAAAAAAAGAGGGGCTAGTACCTTAAATGGCTTACCCATGTTAAAAGCACAAGCCTTAAAAAGTTGGGAGTATTGGAATCAATTTGCTTGATCCAATTTCCTAACCATCGTTAAAATCGTAGCCAAGGCGACGGTTTCGCCCGTTTCATCAAAAACATCCACTAAAAACTTTACAATTCCTTTTGCGATATCGTCTTCGCTACGTTTTTCTTGATCGATTTTCTCTTTCACGGTAAAGCGAACGCCTAGCGTAGCCCCAGGATAAACGGGTTTGGTAAAACGCGCTTCTTCTAGCCCATAATTCAACAAAACGGGGCCCTTTTTAGGGTCCACAAATAACCCGGCTGCCTTGGAGAGAACGAAATACCCGTGGGCAACCCGGCGTTCAAATATAGTCTCCTCAAGCGAAGTGGCATCCATGTGCGCATAAAAATTATCCCCTGAAACGTTGGCGAAATTGACAATGTCCGCATCCGTAACGGTATGCTTATGGGTGTAGACGGTTTCACCAATGACCAATTCCTCAAAGTGTTTTCTGAACACGTGTGGATTGGCCTCTGGCATATCAGCTCCCACTTGAAACTGTTGCGTAATTTTCGTAATGGTACTTGGATGGCCTTGAATCGCCGTGCGCTGTAGGTAATGAAGTACCCCTCGTTTTCCTCCCATTTCTTCCCCGCCTCCTGCACGTCCTGGGCCACCATGCGTAAGCAAAGGCATTGGAGAACCATGACCTGTACTTTCTTTAGCGCAACGCTCATTGAGCACTAAAACACGACCGTGCATGCTTCCTGCGCCAAGCACATAGTCCATGGCTTCTTGATCGTCGGGTGTAACAATAGAAGAAACCAAGGATCCTTTTCCCATTCGCGCTAAAGCAATCGCATCGTCCATTGAATTGTAAGGCATTAGGGTGGAAACGGGCCCAAAACACTCGATGTCATGCACATCGGTATGTTGAAAGGGATGATTGTTTCTAAATAAAATCGGAGAGAAAAACGCTCCACGTTTTGCATCCGCACCATGCACCTGAACCTCATCCATGGAACCAAACACCATTTCTTGTGATTTAGCCAAAAGGGTTGCGTTTTCACGAACTCGTT
>CAIJTF010000103.1 GCA_903823565.1 uncultured Flavobacteriales bacterium | reverse complement strand
GGCTGAATGGGATTATTAAATGATATCGCCTGCGATGCCGTGTTTGAACTGGTTGAAAGACTGATATCGCATTGATTGGAAGGCGAGGAATTAGCACTTGTATTAGCCATTACAATTCCGTTATTCCATGTGGTGTTGGGAATAATATTCGAGAATTGATCGGAAAATTCGCAATTACCCGGTGTTGATTGATCCCAGGCGAGGGAGTGTATACCTGACTCAAGAATTTGGAAATGAACATAGAACATTAGTCCATTGAAGGCAACGGGGTAATAATTATACCAATTCACACGAAGCTCTGGAACTCCGTTGATATAGATATAATTAGTGTTGGATAGGGCTCCGTTCGCTAAATTGGAGTTCACAGGTGTAACGTATGATAAACAACTAAGCTTGGCGGGATTGTATCCAATTGCCATCGACATATTCGAAATACTGATTCCGGGCGCCATATCTATAAAAACTGGAACCGTTATAACATCTCCAACATTGCCAGATACCGTCCCCATAGAAACGCTGATATTCGGCGTTCCACTTCCGTTGGGATTAACGGTAATCATACCAGAAGCGGTTGAATTTCCATTCAGAGAGCCAATGGAATTATTAGGCTGAACCGTTAATTGAAGGGTGACGATGCTATCGCAACCCCATTGATTGGTGAGGCGTACTTGATGGGTACCGGTGTTTGTAAAGTTTTGATTTCCTACCGTATAAGACTGTCCTTGGCAAATGGTTGCGCTTATCGTTGGGTTTGGCCCAGTAGGAAAAATCTCAACGCGGCCGTTTTGAAATACCGTCCCCTGGATGGGCGCAAAAAAAGCCCCTGTCAATTGACAAGAGGAGGTTACCCAGGTAAGTGTATCCAATAAGGGGGTTGTCGCAAGAAAACTCAAGCGACATATGGTTCCACTAATTTGAGTCGTCGATAAATTGAACCATCCAAAAGACCAATTTGAATCTACTGCGCTATAGGCAATTTGAGCGGAGCCCAGTCGAGCATCGAGGCTGTCTACACCCAAATAAGTCAATCCCGTAGTGGGAAGCGATAGATTCAAAGAAATACCCGCTATAGCTGGTCCACCACTTATCCTTACGGGAATTGATACCGTATCACCAACACAGGACTGCCGACCAATGAGCGAAACAGTCTGAGCCTGGGCAAAAAAGCTCGAGAAAACGAGCATTAACAACAAAAAAAGACCGATTCTGGGAGTCTTGACCTTCATCATACCATGGGGATTTTATGCAAAACTAAACTCACCCCAACGGAAGGCCTTAAATTATCAACACATTATCAACAAATAGTGCTTTTAAATAGTTAAATATATGTATATATTTAAATATTAATTGATTACGAATTAAAAAGTCATTTTAATATGGTTTTTCAAACCTTTCGTCCAACCTCGCCAGCACCGCAGGAGATACCACAGGGATTTCCGATGGCGAAGGGCCTTGGTAATCGATTTTGGATGAACCGCGGTGACTGTCTTGGGACGAGCCCTGACCATGAAGATCGGCGCGTAACAAATTTAGCAAACCGCTGACAACGCGGTGGTCTTCTTGGAGCGAAGCGTCGGAAATCAGGTGGTGCTCAAAGGCGCCCACCCGGTCCGCGGGCAATTCATCAAAAACATACAAAAGAAGCTGTTCCTGGAGGGTCGTGTTTTCGTTCATAGGCTGTTTTGTTCCTATTAACGAAGCATGCGCCGTTTTCTTATTCAAAAAATAAAACCCTC
>CAIJTF010000102.1 GCA_903823565.1 uncultured Flavobacteriales bacterium | reverse complement strand
GTTTACAACAATTGCATTTTCGAATCGAATGGTGTAGGACAAGCCGCTCAACTTATTGGGGGGTCTTTAACGGCCAACAATTGTCAATTTTCAAATAACTTCTGTTCTTTTACGTGGTGTTCGAATATTAACGTGAACAACTGTACGTTCACAGGAAATCAAAACAACATCATAGGCTCTTCAGGAACTGTAGAGAATAGTCAATTCATCAATAACACCTTTGGCTTTGCTGAAACTGCTGGTATCACTATCAACAATTGTTATTTCGATGGCAATGGAACGGGTATCGAAGGTACTGCTGCTTGCACCATAACCAACAATATCTTTACAAACAATTCCATTGCCATTAAAATTGGAGATGCCGGGAACATCAGTCAAAACCAAATTAATGGGAATGACATCGGAATCCAAGTCTTAGCCTACGATCCAAATACCACCGTAATAGATAATAACAGCATTTGCAACAATAGCATTCATAACCTTGAAAATTTAACCGATAAGAATTATCAAGTAAACCTTAATTGCTTCTGTTCTCAAGACTCTACGGTCATTGAAAATGGAATTTTTGACGGTTACGATGACATTACACGTGGCCTAGTGAACTATGCCATTTACGATGATTCTTGTCAAAACGTACTGAGTTATGTTACAAAGGTTCAACTTGAAAATCCTGCAGCATTGTCCGAAGTTCAGGAGGCATTTGCTGTTTGGTATGATGGAAATAACTTGGTGATTAATAGCCTTCAGGAAGGCACATACCGCGTGGTTAATGCGATGGAATCAACGATTACATCCCTTCCTCTAAATGCGGGAAAACACACTTTATCCCTAGTCCTACCATCTGGAATTTATTGGGTTGTAAAGGACAATGTACCCTCGCGTAAGGTACTGGTATTTTAATCGAATAAGGTCGGCTGGTCTTCGCTGGTAATATCCCATTCGATGCTTCCGTCTTCCGAAAGGCTTGGTGCTTCCGGGTTATCGGTATCGGTTACAGTTTCTTCAATCTCGAAGCTTAGTTCTTCTTCGGGCCACGGTTCTTTTCCTTCCGCTATTTCATGGGTGAGCACAATCTCTTTTACCTTCATTTTGGTAACTTGATTACCCTGCGCTTTCATGCCCTTTACATCGATGAGATCGGCAAGGTTTAATACCTGATCTGGAAGGTTCTTTGTTTCCTTGAGTTGCTTATTGAAAATCACGCGAATTTCTGGACGATAGGCTGTGGAAACTACTTGTAGGTATGATCCTTCCGATTCACTAATGAAGGAGACCCTTTTGTCGGATTGCACCTCACAAAGGAAGCGTTTAACAAAATTAATTTCTTTTTCTGCATCATAGTAAACGCATGAAATCGGTCTTCGGGGAATCCATTTTTCCAAATGCACCATGTCCTCGTCGAAATGGTTGGATAAATCAAACGAACTCAAACGATAATCCCCATTTCGATAAAGGGTTAGAATGCGGTCCTCCCCTTTGAAATCGCCTAGGAACCTTCCCCTACCCTCGTCGTTCAATCGACCAACGACGTCATCGTACCATATTTTGCGAGCAGCCAACGTGCTTCCGCCAACCTCTTTTTGAATGATCTTCTGAACAATTTCTTTGGTAACGCGGTTACCCCCTGAATTCCTACCCTTTATCAGCAACTCGCCTAAATCCACGTCAAATCGAAGGCGTTTCAAATGGGGCCTAGGACGTAAAAGAACCGTAACTACCTCACGTTCTCCGTTGGGATGAACCGAGAAATAAAGCAATTTAGATCCTTTCGTCCCTCGAGTCAGGTCATATTCTGTATCGCGAGTGATAGAGTTAACATAAAAACGCTTCATCATGGTAGCTCCCCCTGCACCGTCTTGGTAAAACATGTGGTAGATGGTACGCGTATCCCCTTTTTTCCAAACGTTAGCATAAATCAAATCCTTGCCAACAAATTTCTTATCCGATACTTTCGTAATCATCATTTTACCCGAAGAAAAGAAGCAAATGATGTCATCAATTTCCGAACAGTCGCACACGGGTTCGTTTTTCTTCAATCCATATCCAATAAAACCTTCTTCGGTATCGACGTATAATTTGCGGTTTGCGATGATAACTTTGGTTGCGCTAATGGTATCAAATACCTTGATTTCCGTTTTTCGTTCTTTCCCTTCACCAAAGCGTTTTTTCAAATCTTTGAAATAGTCCACAGCATAATCGACCAAGTTTGCCAGGTGTAGTTTAACCGCTTCCATTTCCTCTTCAATTTTCAACAGGGCCTCGTCTGCTTTTGCGCCGTCGAAACGTGTGATACGAATCATGGGAATTTGGGTCAACTTATGCAAGTCCTCGTCAACAATTTCGCGTATTAATTGCTTTTTAAAAGGCTTGAAACGATCGTATAGGTAAACGTACAAGGACTCTCGATCGCTATACAATTTAAAGTCTATGTACATTTCATGATTGATGAACAATTTCTCCAAGGTGGAGAAATGCCATTGGCGTTCTAATTCGTCCAAACGAATCTCCAATTCTAATTTTAGAAGGGAAACGGTATGGTCCGTATTAATTTTTAAAATTTCTGATACTCCTAAAAATCGAGGGGTATCCACATCAATTATAGACGAGTTCGGTGAAATCGAAACCTCACAATCCGTAAATGCATACAGAGCATCGATCGTCTTATCTGGAGAAACTCCAGGGGCAAGGTGAATGATGATTTCTGCTTCAGAGGATGTATTGTCCTCTATTTTTTTAATTTTTATTTTTCCTTTTTCGTTGGCTTTTAGCACCGATTCAATTAAGGAAGTCGTTGTCGTTCCGTAGGGAATTTCGTGTACGATGAGCGTTTTTGTATCGACCTTTTTTATTTTGGCGCGAACGCGAACTCTGCCTCCACGCAAGCCATCGTTGTAATTGGTAAAATCGGCCATTCCGCCGTTCAGAAAATCCGGCAGGATTTCTACTTTACGTCCGCGCAAATGGTTGATGGAATTATCAATGAGTTCGATGAAATTATGGGGTAAGAATTTACATGCCATTCCCACGGCGATTCCTTCAGCCCCTTGAGCCAAAAGCAAAGGGAATTTCATGGGTAAATTCTCTGGTTCTTTATTTCTCCCATCGTAAGAGGACAACCAAGTGGTGGTTTTGGGATTAAACGCAACGTGAAGCGCAAATTTGGACAACCTTGCTTCAATGTATCGCGCTGCGGCTGCACCATCTCCAGTTAGGGTATTACCCCAGTTTCCTTGGCAATCAATTAACAAATCTTTTTGGCCAAGTTGCACCAAAGCGTCACCAATAGAGGCATCCCCATGCGGGTGATATTTCATGGTATTCCCGATGATGTTTGCCACTTTATTGTAGCGTCCGTCTTCCATTTCACGCATGGAATGAAGAATTCGCCGTTGTACCGGTTTAAGACCATCTTGAAGGGATGGGACGGCCCGTTCTAGGATCACATAACTGGCATAATCCAGAAACCAATTCTCATAAAGCCCATTGACGGGAACAATGTTCTCATCTACCTTTTTATTTTCAAAGGGATTATGTTCTTCTGAACCATTTGGCGCCATATCCTGCAATTCGTCCTCTGCCATCTATTCTACGGATTCTAATTCAGTATTCTCTTTTTCTAAATCGGCTTCATCCTTTTCTACCCGGAGGTTTTCAATGATAAAATCCTGGCGTTCTTGGGTATTTTTACCCATGAAATAGGACAGAATCGAGTCAATAGAAGCCTCCTTCGTCAAAACGACTGGCTCTAATCGAATATCGGCACCAATAAAATGTACAAACTCATCCGGTGAGATTTCACCCAAGCCTTTAAATCGGGTGATTTCGGGAGCTTTCCCCAATTCTGCAATAGCGGAACGACGTTCTTCATCGGAATAACAATAAATGGTTTTCTTTTTATTGCGGACCCGGAACAAAGGCGTTTGAAGCACATAAACATGATTTCGTTTGACTAGGTCGGGAAAGAACTGTAGGAAAAACGTTAGCAAAAGCATCCTAATGTGCATACCATCGACATCGGCATCGGTTGCAATCACAATTCGGTTATACCTCAAGTTATCGAGATCCTCTTCAATATCTAAGGCTGCTTGAATCAAATTAAACTCCTCGTTCTCGTAAACAACTTTTTTCGTTAATCCATAGACATTCAAGGGCTTTCCTCGAAGGGAAAACACCGCCTGTGTATTGACATCGCGCGATTTAGTGATGGATCCACTGGCAGAATCACCTTCCGTTATGAACAAGGTTGTTTGCTCCCTTTTCTCATCTTTCAAATCCGTCAAATGGGTTCGACAGTCTCGTAATTTTTTGTTGTGAAGGCTCGCTTTTTTAGAACGATCGCGGGCAATTTTTCGAATTCCTGCCAACTCTTTGCGCTCACGCTCAGCCTGTTTAATTTTCTTTTCAAGGGTTTCTGCAACGTCCGGATTGCGGTGCAAATAGTTATCCAATTGATCCTTAAGAAAATCATTTACAAAAGCGCGCATGGATTTTCCACCGGGCTCAATCTCAAGCGATCCTAATTTTGTTTTGGTTTGCGACTCAAATACGGGTTCAATTACCTTAACCGAAATGGCGGCAACGATGGATTGCCGTATATCAGAGGCCTCATAATTCTTGTTATAAAAATCACGAATCACCTTTGCAACAGATTCCCGGAATGCACTTTGATGGGTTCCACCTTGGGTTGTGTGCTGTCCGTTTACAAAGGAATAATAGTCCTCCCCGTAGGTTCTTCCGTGCGTAAAAGCAACTTCTAAGTCTTCACCCTCCAAATGGATAATGGGATATAGTGGATCCCCGTCCATGTTGTTTTCAAGTAAATCTTTTAAACCATCCTTGGATTGAAATTTTTCGCCGTTGAAATAAATGCTAAGTCCGCGATTGAGGTAGCAATAATTCCACATCATTTTTTCCAAATAGGTGGTCTTATAGGCAAATTTTTTAAATACCTGATCATCGGGAATGAACTCTACGTATGTCCCATTGGTTTCGGTAGTTTTTTCTAAACCCGTTTCAGACACTAATTCTCCCATGCTAAACTCTGCCGATTTCAACTCGCCCTCTCGAACGGAATATACTTTAAAATAGGAGGACAAGGCATTCACTGCCTTGGTACCCACACCATTTAATCCAACCGATTTTTTAAATGCCTTTGAATCGTATTTCCCTCCCGTATTCATGCGTGAAACCACCTCTACTACTTTTCCTAAAGGAATTCCCCTCCCATAATCTCGTATGGAAACTTTTCCATCCTTGACCTTAACATCAACGCGTTTCCCGTTGCCCATGACAAATTCATCGATGCAATTATCGATTACTTCTTTCACTAGGATGTAGATACCGTCGTCTGCTGCAGCTCCATCGCCCAATTTACCAATATACATTCCAGGCCTAAGCCGAATGTGCTCTTTCCAATCGAGCGATCTAATGTTGTCTTCGGTATATTGATTTTCTGCCATGGTCATGAGAACAAACAAAAATAGCAGGAAACTGAGGTTGTGAAGTACCTTAAATCAAGGAATTATGAACATTTCCCCTTTAACAACGGAGGAATATAAAAAAACCACCCCGAAGGGTGGTTTGAAATGAATAGGTTTCGTGTGGACTACGCTTTCAAGCGTTTTGAAAAATCAATAAGTATTGGCGTAGCAACGCAAAGAGAGGAATAGGTTCCGATGATTACCCCCACTAATAAAGCGAATAAGAATCCTTTGATTGATGGTCCACCAAAAAGGAACATAATCAACACTACCATGAATAAGATCATGGAGGTATTAAAAGTTCGGCTTAAGGTGGTATTCAAGGATTTATTGATAATCTCATAGTGGTGGTCCGTTTCCCCCGCAGAACGCAGGTTCTCACGGATACGGTCAAACACAATTACCGTATCGTTCATAGAATACCCAATAACCGTTAATATGGCCGCAATAAATGCTTGGTTTACATCCAAACTAAAGGGTAAGTAACCATGGAGCAAGGAAAACACCGAAATGACAAAAAATGCATCGTGAATGAGCCCTACTATAGCGCCAACAGAATATTGCCAGTACCCAAAACGGAACAAGATGTATAGGAAGATTGCAATAAGCGCAAAAGTCATCGAAATATACGAAGCACTCCAAAGCTCACTAGAGATTGAGTTACTAACGGTTCGCGATTCTTTGATTTCGGCTTTGCCCATCTGTCCTTCAAGCGGCTTTAACGCGGATAGTAATTTTTGAGCCACCAAGGAATCCGCCTTATCATCGGATAGCTTGTAGTTGGTGGTGATTTCGACATTGAAATCATTCGAAATGGTTTTCAAATCTACGGAAGATACCTCTCCGTTTTCAATAAAGGTTTTTTCCAATTCAGCGCGGATCTTTTCGATGTTTGCCTTTTTGTTAAATTCAACTTTATAGGTTCTTCCACCGGTAAATTCTACGCTTTCTTTCATTCCACGTGTGAATAAACTTACAATACCAATAACCGTCACGGAAATGGAGAAAATATAGAAGTACTTTCTTGCCCCAATCCAATCGAAATGGAAATTCTGAAACAGTCCTTTGGAAAACTTGGTATCAAACGAAACCCCTTTGTTTTTCTCCATCCAATAGGTAATTACTAACCTGGATATGAAAATTGCAGAGAAAACAGACGTAAAAATACCGATGATTAAGGTGGTTGCGAAGGACTCGATTTCCCCCGTTCCAAAATATTTCAATATAAATGCTACCAATAAGTGAGTCATGTTCGCATCGATAATGGATGGCAAGGCCTTTTTAAAACCAATCTCAATCGCTTTAAGGGTATCCATCCCTGCTCGTTGCTCCTCACGAATTCGTTCAAAGATTAAGATATTCGCATCCACTGCCGTACCGATGGTCAAAATAATCCCAGCAATACCAGCCAAGGTAAGCGCCGAACCGGATGGAGCAAGGACCCCCATAATGAAGATCACATTAGCAAACAACGCGATGTTGGCCGCAAGTCCTGACTTACCATAATAGAAGAACATGTACAGCAATACGGCCACAAATGCAATTCCAAAAGAAATTAAACCTGCCCTTGAATTTTCAGCCCCAATGCTCGGACCCACTTTGTTTTGCTCTTTAATCACACACGGCGCAGGGAGCGCACCTCCATTTAGTAAGTCGGCTAAGGACTGAGCATCATCGAAGGTAAAGGTTCCAGAAATTTGAGTATTTCCACTTGTGATAGGATTCATAACCCGCGGTGCGGAGTAAACAACATTATCCATGGTGATGGCGACAATTTTGTTCACATTGTCCGTAGTCATTTTACCCCATTCTACCGAACCTTTGTCCGTCATGGAAAGATCCACTGTGATTTGTCCGTTGCGTTGGTCGTAACCGGGTTCTGCATTGGAAACGTGCTTTCCATTGACGCGCGCTTTTCCGTCTTGCGGCACCGTACACGCGTACAATTCATACGCTAATTTACTTTTTGCTGCCTTCGGATTTAATTTTTTAGGCTCTGCGGCCCACATCAAACGCACCGATTTACCCTCAAACATCTGCATGATTTCAGGACGTTTCAAACATTTATCTACGTAATCCTTATTTTCGGCAAGTACCATAGCCACATACGGTGCTGCCTCTTGTGGATTTGCGGATGAAGAAAGTTCAAGGGCCTCTTTCAAGCCCTTGCCAGGAGCCATTTGAGGAGCCATTCCGAATGCCTTATTAAACTCAGCCCGAACCGACTCAATACCGCTCGTTTCATAAAATTCAAGGTTCGCCGTAGATTTTAATTTTTCTGCAACGGTACCTTCGTCTTGAACGCCAGGTAGTTCAATATACAAGCGGTTGGTCTTTTGATCCTTTTGAATGTTTGGTTGGGATACACCAAATTGATTAATCCGTTTGTACATGATTTTTTCCACGCCATTCATGGAAGATTCAAGTAGTTTTCGAAAATAGGCTACCACTTCATTGTCGCTTGCATTCGGTTTTAACCCATCGCCGTTTAAAAGGGCTCTTAATTTTTTGGGATTAGAAACCGCGAAGGCCTCCAGGAAGTCAATGTTCCCTTTTTTGTATAATGCATTGTTGGACGCTTTGTTAAAAGCATCCTTGAATTCCAAAGAATATTGATTTTGAGCGTGACTTTTAATCAAATCAGGAATCGAAATTTCCATGGTAACGCTCATACCACCAACAAGGTCTAACCCAAAAGCCAAAGAACGCTTTTTAACCTGAGAAAAGGAATAGTCCAATACAGGGTAAACGGGTTTTTCACCTCGATTTTTCAGAATTTGATTAACAAAAGCTGCTTTTGCCACGTCTTCCGATCCCGGTTGATTGAAATCTACCACTGCGTTGTTAGGCAATACGCCTTTATTCCGTTGATTCAACACTTTAACAGCAGCTTTTCCTCCAATCTCTTTCAAATCCGCTACGTAAAAGGTGTCTTTAACATTACCGACCCGAACCGTAAGGAGTGAAGTAATAGAATCCGCATTTTTGAACTCGAACGTATAGTCACCAGCCGCCTTGTTGTCTAAAATAATCTTGTTTCCCGGAGCGAGTTTACTAAAGGTACTGTCCGTTTTCAGCCGATAACTAAGGGTATCCTCATATCCTGACTCATTGGTACTATCCTTTACTTCAATAGAAAGTTCCCAATTGCGTTTAGAAGCCTCTTCCTTTAATTGTTTGACACTGGCATTGGCCTCCTTTGCTGCTTTCTCCTCTTCATTCGATGCATACCACGTGAAAGAAAGTTGGTATAAACAAATGACCGTCAGCAATATGGTTAATATCCAAAAAAAATTCTTATTTCTCATTTTCTCGTTCCCGTTATCGTAGTTTATAAGGGTGCAAATATAGGATTTCCCATTGGTAAAGTCAATAAATTCTTTGCACTATTTCGTATTTAATTACCGTCGACCTCTGGATTAACATATAGAATAAAATTTTCCAATTTATCGGCGAATGATTCCCAACTGTTTTCTGCGTTATAGTCTTCTAATGCGGAAGAAAAAGGGGCTTTCTTTTGATTTTCGAAATAATATACCACCGCATTTGTCAAGGATTCAACATCCGCAGCTTCCGTAATTAATCCATTTTGGTCGTGAGCGATCGTTTCCCCTAAACCGCCCACTGGGGTAGCAATCAATGGCAAGGTAAAATGCTGAGCAATTCCAGCAATCCCACTTTGCGTGGCTGTTTTATACGGAAGGACACACACATCTGCGCCACAAAAGAAGGAGGACACTTCTTGGTCGTCGATGTAGCGTTCAAACACATGGCAGCGCTGGGCAATACCCAAAGAATCGATCAGGGATTGATAAACCCTAAAATCTCCATAGGCCTCGCCCGCGATCACAAGGTGATAATCCGACGATAATCCCGCTAGGGCATTGAGTAAGAGGTCTAACCCTTTGTAATCCCTTATGATACCAAAAAACAACAACACTTTTTTGTCATGAAGGAACGTGAGATTCAACCGCTCCAAGGCCGTAGAACGTTCTATTTTTGTTCCAAATTGATTGTAGACGGGGTGAGGGATTAAAATACACGGTGCGTCGGGTCGATACCGATGTAAATCCTTTTTTACTTTTTCCGTCATGACTACAAAACCATCGTTTCTGCGTAAAAAATACCGGTTAAAAGCATGGTCGAAAAAACGCCTTTCGTGCGGCAATACGTTGTCTAAAATGGCAATTCTCAGGGTCTTTTTATGTTGTTTTCCTAATACAAAACCCAAGGAAGGGGCAAAAAAGGTCATCCAGTATTTGGTAATGATGACATCGGGAGCATCTCGTTTAATTCGCATCGCTGTTCGCCAATAGCTCCATGGGTTAATAGTGTCGAGCCAAGGCTTTGAAGGAATGGCCTCTGCCACATCGTTTTCCGTTACATATTGTGTTTTTCCTGGAAAGAGAATCTGTGGATATTGGCGTTTAAAGGTAATGGCTTGCACCGAATGCCTTTTTTCGAGCACCCCATAAAGCAAAGCATTAAATTGCGCAATGCCACCTCGAAAGGGATAAAAGGTAGAGAGAATCGTAATTTTCATATGTATTTTTTACAATGATTTTACGGCCTCCACGATTGTTTCAGCTTGAATGGCATTCATACAGGGTTCTCCGAGCTGACAGGTATTTCCATAGTAACATTGACAGGGTTTTTCAGGACCTATCACTACCCCTCTCCTGTATAATTCAAACTCATGAGAGTTGAATATTGTATTCATTAAAACCATTTTTTTCTGCAATGCCGTAGCAATGTGCATCATCATGGTTACTTGGGTTACCACCACATCGCACGCATCGACCAGACTAATGAAGGTTTTCAAATCGAAGTGACCCGGATAATAAATCCCTGTACTATGAGCCATTCGTTCGTTTTTTTCATGTTCTAATGCACCACCAAGAAAAACAGGGAAAAATCCGATTTCCTTTAAAGCATGTGCGAGCTGGGTCCAACGTTCCTCGCTCCACAAACGGGTGTTCCAGCGCGGACCACATCCTGTATTCAGCGCAACAATTGGTTTTCCTCCCGATAGATTGTGTAAGGTGTTTTTCCAATGCATCGCTTTTTGCGGATCCAAAGCAATGGCATAGGGTTCTTGATGAAACGATTCGTGGCAGATTTCAAAAATTTCTTCTAAGTAGCTTTTCGTATTCTGTTTTGACAACTGATCAAAAAATCCGGTCATCAGTTTGTGTTCCGCTGCCACGGTACAAGGGGCTACCGCGTGATCCTCCCAAGTAAATCCAAACTTCTGAACCGCTTCGATCTTCGCCATAAGCATGCAGGCCTCGGGTTCCTTATCCAGGTTAACCACCACGTCGAACATGCTATTCTCTAAAACGAAAATGGACGAGGCATTCAAATCATAGATTTGATCTATTTCATTCTTCGGCAATATTTCAGGGCTTTGGGTAAGCCAAGTAATGTGTGCATTCGAGTATTTCCTTCTAAACATTACCAAGAGCGGTGTCGTTCGAATAACATCGCCCAAAGCCGCTAATTTGATGATTAATATCCGTGTCTCGATGGCCTTATAGTGCTTACAACTTGAACATATTGCCCCTTCTGACTTGTTGAAAGAACAAGGAATATGGCCTTTGAAATGAGCACAATCCCTCTTAACGTCCCTAAATTCCATGACCAAAAATACCAATTAATGGCTGTACTCCAACAAATCGTAATAAAGTTCCTTGCCTTGCTTGGCGTTTAGGGTATCGAAATTCGCAATTTGAAGGTCCTTGTATACTTTTCGAACCAATCCAATCGCATTTCCATAGGTTTCCCATTGGTTCTTGTATGAGACCAAGGTTAATTCCTGCGCGGAAACCACTTTTACTGTACTATCGGTCTGACAGAAACCGTTATTAAACGGCTCATGAAGCGAAGCATAAAATGCAATTTGTGGCGTAAGGGCATTAAATTGGTTCGGATCCCATGTCGTATTGGCCTTAATTGGAAAACATAGGCTTACCTTACGGATATTCTCTTCCACCAGTTCTGCTTTGTTATTTGCTAAAACCGTTGTCCATAAGTCGGTGAGTTGCCACGCTTGGGAAGGCGCATTACGTTTGTACCTATAATACCGATGCACCACCCGACCTTCATTGTCCAACAAGGTGTCTCCTATTTCTGTTTTCAACTGATAATACAACGTGTCGTGCGGATTTGCCGCATTCTCATCGTGGTTGATTTCCCGTACATCGTAAATCCAATAGGACCCCAAGGTTATCGGAAAATACGCGTAATGAAAGGACTCCGTTCCAGCAGGATTATTATTTTTTTTACACGCCATTAAAACGGTAAAAAGTGCTAAGGATAAGTAGACAATTGGTTTCATTAGGTGATTAAAGATAAAAATTATCCTAACACATGCAATCGTTTTTGGGTAAGGGTCTCCGTAAATTACACCTTTACCCGAGTCCTACTCCTCCGGTTCTATTCCTTTTTCCTTGCACGTTTTGACATAGAACTTAAATTCTTTAGGGGATAACTTACGGTTATCGAGAAAATAGGAGGTAGAAAGCAAGGTGCCTTGATCGTCGTAACCATAAGCATAGCCATAGCGCGAATCCTTGCGATACTTTACTTTGAATTCACATTGTCCATTTGGGTAATAGTTTATCCACCACCCTTCTTTCATTCCCATCTGATACGCACCTTTCATTCGTTCTTTTCCAGAGGAATAATATTCAACAAAAGGTCCTTGCAATAAACTATCCACGTAATTCTCCGCCTTACGGCATATCAGCACACCTTGTAATTCTTGTTCCTCCAAAAAATACTCTTTTCTAGGTCCTTGCAAACGATTGTTTTTATATGTGGCTTCCGAAAAGAGGAGACCTCGGTTATTGTATTCTCGCCATACTGAATCTCGTTTTTTATCGACGAACTTACCCTCAAGGATGAGGACCTCCGCTTCGTTGTAGAACCAAGAATATGAAACCCGTTTTGATTCGTGCTGAACAATGGACTTCACCTTACCCGAAGGATAATAGTAACGGAATTCACCAAAGGGAACATCGTCTTTAAATTGACCCGTATAAATCAGAATTTTATCTCCCGGTTGGTATTTGCGCCAAGGCCCTTGCTTTCTGCCTTGGGCATCGGTTTTATTTTGGGAAAACCCAACTCCACAAACTAAAATAAAGCCTAAAAAAAGTACCTTCATACCTGTTGGATTAAGTCATACAGCGAGGAAACGATTTCGTCGGGAATTCGGTTCACTTTTTCTTCGCTTTTAATTAAAACCGTTTTCATGGACAGCGCTTGCCCAAAGGCCAAATCGTTATCGGTATCCCCAATCATAATTGCCTTTTCGAAGTTAATTTCGGGAAAAAGCGCCTTGGCTTCAAGTCCCATAGCTGGTGAAGGCTTTCTTCGGCTAGGTTGTTCTTCCGCCCATTCAACGGCGGCAAAAACCGCATCAATTTTTCCACCCGCACGCATTATTTCTGTTTGCATAGCTTCGTGCAATTCGGATAATTCAGACGCTGTCATAATGCCTTTGGCTACCCCTTGTTGGTTCGTAACGATGATTATTCTTGCAAAACAATGCTTAGCTTTTTTGAGGGCATCGCATACCCCTTCCTGGAAATGAAACTCGGAAAAATTGCGAACATAACCACCGAATATCCTGCGGTTGATTACCCCATCTCGATCTAGAAATAAAGTCCAAGACGGATCGATCCCCCATGACCTTATTCCCATCCTTCCTTTTCTTCGATAAGATAATTGTTTCTACTGCTGGAATTTCGACCGATTAATTCTGCCAAAAAACCCGTAAGAAAGAACTGAAGCCCCATAAGCATCGCCACTAAAGAAATGTAAAATTCGGTCCGATCTGAAAGTCGAATCCCACGCGTGTGAATGAACAATTTATCAATTCCGAGATACATACCAAATCCAAAGCCTACCATAAACATCAGCGTTCCAAGTGCACCAAAGAAATGCATGGGTTTTTTTCCAAATTTCCCCATAAAGGCCACTGTAATTAAATCCAGTGGTCCGTTTAAAAACCGGTTTAAACCAAACTTAGTTACCCCATATTTACGGGCCTGATGCTGTACAACTTTCTCTCCGATTTTTTGAAATCCCGCGTATTTTGCCAAGGCCGGAATGTAGCGATGCATATCCCCATATACCTCTATGCTTTTAACCACGGCTCGTTTGTAGGCCTTTAATCCACAGTTAAAGTCATGCAAATGAATACCGGTTATTCGTCTTGCGGCCCAATTGTAAAGTTTCGTCGGCAAGGTTTTGGTTAAGGGATCGTAGCGCTTTTGTTTCCACCCGGAAACCATATCAAAACCCTCTTGAGTAATCATTCTATACAAAGCGGGAATTTCGTCTGGAGAGTCTTGTAAATCGGCATCCATGGTAATAATAACTTCCCCTGTAGCTTGCTGAAAGCCCACCTGTAAGGCAGCAGCTTTACCATAATTGCGTTGAAATTTAATTCCAAAGGTATGCGGGTCACTTTTCCGTAAGGATTGTATTTGCGTCCAGCTTGAATCCGAACTCCCATCATCGATAAAAATCACCTCATACGTAAAGCGATGCTCTTCAAAAACCTTAAGGAGCCATTGATGTAATTCTGGCAACGATTCTTCCTCATTAAATAGAGGAATTACAATAGAAAGTTGTGGTCTATGCGCTATCATCCTTACAAACCTTTTATGAAACGCACTGTTTTTTGACCTTGCTGAAACAAATAAATTCCGTCGTTCCATGCGGAAATATCAAGGGTGAGTTTTGTGTTATCCGCCATACCCATTACCAATTTTTTACCCATAAGATCCGTAATTACAAAAGGCTCATTCGTAATTAGGTTCATAAAGGTTACATCGTTCGCGCATGGATTTGGATAGGATTCGAGATCTGCATTCAAGGATGGTAATCCGCTTACATCGAAATTGGTGACGTAGAATTCATCAAACGCTGCCTCCGTAATGTTTACGTTCGGATCATAGTCGGCAATAGAAACAGCCACTTGCATTGAAGACGTTATGGGAATTACCCCTGCAAGAGGAATGCTTCGATAATTCCATGCCATCGCAGCTCCTTGAGGCGGTACCAACTGGTCAATTAAAACCAACATGGATCCGTTGCCAACGAACACTTTTAAGGTATCGTCTACGGATTGAGGTCCAAAATAATTGTAGTATCCAATCGCATAATTTAAAAAGGGCGTTGGAATGGAAGTTAAATCCATGGGAGGTGAAACCAATACCGTATTTCCTTGATCCACGTCATCGAAATCGGGATGAAGGTTCGGATCATTCCCGGTAATAAAACAGCTCGTACCGCAATCCCACGGAACATCCGATGAAACTACGGAGCCGCTCGAGGTTGCATTTGGTGTCCCTCGCTCCCATTGGCCCGTATTGGCTGTTCCGTTCACCGTCCAACCAAAATCCAATTCAAAGTCGTCGTAATATCCGGGGAGCAAACTCACGGTTATGGTCCCTGTATTCTGATCGATAACCTGATTCAAACACGTACTTTTATATCCCCATTTTCCAATCGTAACGGAATACGGTTCTTGGTAAAACAAGGTGAATTGCTCCTCGCCAATGGCATTGGTTATCCCTGTGTGGGTAATGAGGGGGTGGACCAATTTAATTTGGGCATCAAATAGTGGAGCACCAGTTCCTGATTCTACAACATTTACTTGCAGATTAAAGGGCGATATAGGGGTCAATTGAACATCCAACAACACCTCTTGGCCTTGGATTAAATTAACCGTTGTCGTAAAGGGAAAATAACCTACTTTTTCAAAAAGAACTTGAGCATTTCCAACGAGATAATACCCTGTTACGTAGTCGCCTTGCACATTCGAATAATCGGGTTGATCGTTGTTGCTGATGGTAACTTTCACACCGTTTATGGGGGCGGAAGAATTTAAATCGGTAACATTTCCTTTTAAATAGCTTCCTTTGGAATAGGTCGGACCCAGAATAAAAAGGCCTTCTGTAATGTCTGCAGCAACAATGGTTCCGCTGGTAAAAAAGGGATATACACCCCAACACCCGTCGAATCCCGGGGTTTGACCATTAAACGTGTCGTACTGTCCTACCTTCACCAAATTCTTAGGGTTGGTACAATCGTGAATGACAATACCATCGGAATAATAGCTTGTTATCAGGTAATCTCCCATCACATGGGTATTGTGAGGAATCACACCCGCCCCTGGAGCGTTTTGTATCCGTTCCACTTCCTGAATCCCATTTGGATTCGAAATGTCATAAACAGCAATGTAAGCTCCCGATACCTCATCGGTGGTAAAAACATACTGTCCCGTAACCGAGGGCCAGATATTGTGGGAAAACAGGTTGGGTGTCGTTTGCGTCGCTATTAACTGTGGCGAACTCGGATTTGAAACATCAACGAGACTAAAAAATCCATCATAGATATGCGCTAAATACATGGTATCGTTCCTCACATAACCGTCATGGCAATACCACGTATCAAAGCTGCCCACTTCTACAGGTTGCATCGGATTGGTTGCAACATCCAAAATAATTACCCCGCCATTGCCCCGATTGCTTCCAAAAATATAGGTAAACCCTTGGCTATCACAAAAACAGGTATGCGCGGATGACCAAGTTTGCCCTGGAGGTCCTGTGTATACGCTGGTTGGTAAATTCGTTGATTGAGGCAGCGGGGACAAATCGATGATCAATAAACCATCCTCCGCCTCGGTCGTTACGTAGGCAAAATCGCCATACACGCTTGGATCACGCCATATCGATTCGGTACCTGGATACCAAAACACTTCTACCGGATTGCTAGGATCCGTAACATTGACGATCGAAGTTCCTTTGGAAGTACCCACAATTGCATATTCATTCCCCAACTCATCTTCATACCCCCATACGTCGTTTAGATTCGCACCATGTAATTGCTGATAGGATATATGCGAAAGCGAATCCACATTCATTTGCCCCGCAACACTTGCACTTAAAAAAACCCAAAAAAACCAGGAAAAATATTTCATAGAATCAAGATTGCTGCGACGATGAAAATTAAGATGATGACCAAATATTGCCATACATCAGGAAAATAGGTAGCGATCGTTTTCCTCCACGACATGCCTTATTGTTTGATGAATTTCTTGGTATAAACTTGTTCACCTGTAACAATACGCGCCATGTAGGTACCGGATGGTAAGTGCCCCAGCGAAACGTGCGATTCCGCGAAGTGTGACGAGGACTGCATGCGCTCTCCAAGCCATTTACGCCCCATAACGTCGTAAATTTCCAACGTAGCTTGAGAACCCACATATCCCGAAAGTTCAAAGGTAGTTTCTCCTGAAGTAGGATTGGGGAAAACTGCTATTTCGTGATCCAACTTCGCCTCGTCCAAACCAACACCAAATCCTACCGAGAAATCATAACGGTGATAGCGACCAAAATCTCCAGGGAAAATTTCAATGTAACTGCCGCCAACATACCTTAAACGCATTTGTCCATTCGTTTCTCCTTCTACTTGAGAGGAATACCAAAAAGACAATCCGTCGTGATCGGTGTCTTCTATGATGATGCTGTAACATCCCGGAGCCAAATTAAAGGTGTCTTTGTATTGCGTTTGATTGGTTAATTGATCGCGCTGAAAAACGACATTACCGGCGGCATCGATGAGTCTGTAGGAATTTTCAACCGCTTTGTTATTGGTAGTTAACCATACAAAGAAGGGTCCGTTGATGACCTCTGGCGCATCAAACTTAACTTGTTTCACGCTGTTTTGAAGATATTCATCGTTCCCAAAAGTTCCGTTTACATTGCTTACGTATGCCGTAAAGGTTTCCTTTGAATCTAAATCCATCCAAAACCCTAAATCGTTTACGGGGATCTCCACGACTTCCTCTTCCAAGAAACCAAGGTTACCCGTCCAATTCAGCTGAATTTCATTGCCGTAGGTAATCCAACAACGAATAAAGCAAGAGGTCAAAGGGGTTGAACCCGTATTTTTAAGCACCACGCGAGGATTGGAACAGGTAGGATTAAACTTACTGTAGTATTCCCAATTGTTTGGATTCAAAACGTCTACAATGGCTGCATCGTTCGAGAAATTGGGTGCCGAGTAGGAAATCAAATCAAAGGACCCAATGTAATTACCACCCGCTTGTCCTGGATCGCCGGGTGGAACCGGATTTACGCTGTAATCAATTTCTACGGTATCGCCTGGGGAGACATAGGGCGTTAGTTCGAAATCATAATCTTTTACGCGATCGCCAGGGCACCAACCCTCTCTCGCATAAGGCCATGTACCCCCTTGTCCTATGTTTGGATTATCGCCACATTCCGTGGGTTGCCATATGTTCCAATTATAGCGCGGGACCCCGTCGACGGATATACGGTGATCGTTTGGAACCCATTCACAACAAGCATAATTCCCGACTTGACCGTGACCTGACATTCTCGTTTTAATTTTGAACATTTGGGAGGAGTCGGAAAGCACAACCGGCTTGTTTTGTAAAACCACATCGTTGGACATTTGTCCGAAGTTGTAGGAACGCCAATCGGCCCAAATGGGTTCGCGTTTGTGAACGTCTCGAGGAGGAACCCCTTTAATAAAAGCAAATTTTAAATCCAAAAGTTCTTGGGTATTGTGGGCGGCTAAATCAACCAATCCGTTTAGGTACTGTTGGTAATCGGTAACATCATAAATCCAACAAAAACCATTTGGCCCTAGGTCAAAGTTTATTCCGTAGGGAGTGATGTACCTTGCGATTTCTACGTCATGAATTATTTCATAAGGTTGTTCATAGTAAAATACCGTATCGTTTAGGAGAAGAATATCCGAGGCCACAGGACCGTTCGACGTGGCAACTCCCTGAGGACTGAACGTGTAGGATAACCCTTGGGGAACACCACGAAAGCTATTTACCAGTTCAAAGTGACGGTTCACTGGGGCTTGTTCAAACACAACAATAGGCTCAATCGGTTTGTTTTGCGCTACCAAAATGGTTTGCGTTGGGCCCGTAACGGAACCCTGACCGAATGCCATTTTTGGACGTTCTTGAAGGGACTGAACCCCTGAAACGGGAACGGCACTTTTTATCATACTGCCCGTAGAAGGGTCAAATCCATCGGATAGCATCAATTTAAAATCGTTGGGAGAACGATCGTCCGCATAATTTACATCGTCAAAATCGTAATAGGTCATCAAGGCCCCATAATTCGGATGAGAAACATCAATTTTCTGGTTGTAGTTTGCAAGAATCGTGGCCGAGTCTAATGCCGCTTTAAAGACACGAAATTCATCCATTTGTCCTTTCCATTTCAACCCATAATCTCGATTGGCTCCCAACACAAACCGGTGTATGTAGCCTACGGTTCGGTTTAAATTGGACCCAGCGTGCCAGGTATGACCGTTTTTGTATATGAACATTTGACCTGTACTCTGTTTTTTGACAAAAGCCCAGTGGTTCCAATTGTTGTCAATTTCACTTGCGCTCATCGTCTTGTTGATTCGGTCGTAACCCGTTTGGTTTCCTGCATCCCAATAGATATTGTTATTACTCCAAGGCATGTGAATGTTCAAAATTCGATTATTTAACGTATCATAGGCTTCTAAAATCGAGGTATTTGTACCATTGTTTGCATTTCCTTTCGCCCAAAATTCAATGGTAACGTCTCCATTAATTAAGGTATCAGACAATTCTAAAAGGCTGTAATTGGTTCCATCAAACTCAATGACACCGTTCCGGCCTTCAAAGTATTGGCTTACCGCGCCGTTTCCCGTTTCGGTTTCAAAAGCATACTGCGCTTGGGTTGTGATCTCAGAATCAAAAGTCAACTGAACCACAAGGTTCTGCATGCCGTCCCAAGAAAACGGTTGATAAAATAAAAAGCGATTCGCGCCCAACTGCATGGACCCAGGATTTATGTTATGGTTGTATACTTCAACAAATGGACCCGAAACCAATTGCGATAAAACGGTAAGATTGGTTCCCAGAATCCGAATGGTTGGAAAGGAAATCCCTTCATTTTGAGCCAAATTAGCTACGTACAACGAAAGAGAATGGAGGTCACCCGCTTGTACCCCTGCAGCCCCTAATTCAGCCGCAGTAACCAAAAACTGATACGTTCCGCCCTTGTTTTGGGTATGAAAAGGTAGCGAGGAAGAAGAATTACCCAGATTTACAACAAAATCCTGTAAGCTTTCACCGCTTCGAAAGGATTGGTTATACTGGTAAATGTTGGAATAGGAAGCACCCGCCAACGCGCTATTGAAATTTATGGCTGGTGGCGTTTGACAATTCGATAAATAGTGAAAACCCTCCCTTTTCACCGAATCATAGGTCCCTGTATGATCGAAAACCCTAGTATAGGTAAGATAATCCCATTCCCCACAATCGTACTGGTCCCACGTAGTTAGAGGACTGCACTTCAGCTTGTAGTACATCAGGACTTTTTCAAAGCGCATGGTATCCAGTGACGCTGGAAATTGAAATTGATCGTGTCGGTTCGTAATGGAGTCAAAGGTAAACGTTTGAACCCAAGTAGTATCTTGAGAAAAACCGGTTTGAGCAAGCAAGAAAAACAAGGGTAATAATTTCAAAAATCGCATGGTGTTTTTTTTGCCCTAAATGTAACAATATTCCAAGCATTTTACGATTTTTCGGACATAATTTCCGATTTTTGTCGGTGGCACACCAATTGAAAAATGTGGGTGGCACGTTATGGGTGGAACAACTATCTACGTATTCCGTTAGCTTTTATGCCAAAATGTCAAAACCATGGATGAACAACTATTTCCTTTGCCCCTCTTTTCTACTATCGATGCCGATTCTGATTTCATTCCACTTATTACTGCAGAGGAAGAGGAACATGTGAACAGCCAACAATTTCCCGATGAACTGCCTATTTTGCCGTTGCGCAACAATGTCCTTTTTCCAGGGGTGGTGATTCCGATTACGGTGGGTCGAGACAAATCGATTAAATTAATTCAGGACTCCAACAAAGGAAATAAAATCATTGGGGTGGTTTCTCAAAAAAACCAGGATCAAGAATCACCCTCTTTCAATGACCTGAATACCATCGGTACGGTAGCCCAAATCATTCGGCTCTTGAAAATGCCAGATGGAAGCTCAACCGTAATCATTCAAGGGAAACGGCGGTTTGAAATAGAAACACCGCTTCAAACGGAACCCTACATGCGGGCCAAAGTCCGTGTGTTTAACGAACCCGTTATCGCAAAAAAAGACAAAGAAATGACGGTAATGATCAATACGATCAAAGACCTTGCATTACAAATCATCCGAGAAAGCCCAAACATTCCGTCAGAGGCACAATTTGCAATCGGAAACATAGATAGTCCTACGTTTTTAGTCAATTTCATCTCATCGAATATGAACGCAGACGTTTCCAAAAAACAGGAAATGTTAGAGGAAATGGACGTTCGCAAGCGGGTTACCATGGTGATGGAACACTTGACGATGGAAGTTCAGGTGTTGGAAATGCGCAATGAAATCCAAAATAAAGTCAAACGCGATTTAGACCGACAGCAAAGGGAGTATTTCTTGCATCAACAGATGCGAACCATTCAAGACGAATTAGGCGATAACCCACAAGACCAGGACGTTGCTGAATTTCGCGAACGAGCCACGGCCAAGAAATGGAACGAAACGGTGGAAAAAGCCTTTTACAAGGAACTGGATAAGTTACAACGAATGAATCCTCAAGGAGCAGAATACACGGTACAAATGAATTATTTAGACGTGTTATTGGATCTCCCATGGAATGAATACACCAAAGACAACCTCGATTTAAAGCGTGCAAAAAAAATCCTAGAACGAGACCATGCAGGTTTGGAAAAGGTTAAAGAACGTATTTTAGAATACCTCGCAGTATTGAAAATTCGAGGCAATATGAAATCGCCTATTTTGTGTTTTTATGGTCCTCCAGGGGTGGGAAAAACGTCGCTTGGGAAATCCATTGCTGAAGCATTAGGAAGAAAATACGTTCGAATGTCACTGGGAGGATTACACGATGAGGCTGAGGTCAGAGGGCACCGAAAAACCTACATTGGTGCTATGCCCGGTAGAGTGATTCAAAGCTTAAAAAAGGCCGCTTCTGCAAACCCTGTTTTCGTTTTAGACGAAATCGACAAAATCGGAAGAGGCATTCATGGAGACCCCTCCTCCGCCCTGCTTGAGGTACTTGACCCAGAGCAAAATGCCGCCTTTTACGACAATTATGTAGAGAATGAATTCGATTTATCGAAAGTACTGTTTATCGCCACGGCGAATAGCCTAGGAGACATTCAAGGCCCCTTGCGCGATCGAATGGAAATTATTGAAGTCAATGGCTATACCGTGGAAGAAAAAATGGAAATTGGCAAAAAGCATCTATTACCAAAGCAGTTGAAGGAACACGGACTTACTGCTAAACAAATAGACATTGAAAAAGCGGCCCTTGAACAAGTCATTCTTTCCTACACCAATGAGTCTGGGGTACGCGGATTGGATAAACAAATTGCCAAATTGGTTCGTTCGAGAGCTAAGCAAATAGCCAATGACGAAGCGTACGAAACAACCATTAAATCCGAAGATTTATTTCAGTTTTTAGGCGCGGGAAGAAACCAATCGAAAAGCATTTCCAATGACGTTGCGGGAGTGGTCACGGGTTTGGCATGGACTGCGGTAGGTGGTGATATTTTATTCATAGAATCATCTATTTCTCAAGGTACCGGTAAACTTACCCTAACCGGAAACCTTGGGGATGTAATGAAAGAAAGTGCCGTGATCGCCTTGGCCTTTTTAAAAGCACACAGCGATTGGTTAAAGCTTCCGCAACGTGTTTTCAATGAATATGACGTTCATTTGCACGTGCCTGAAGGTGCCACGCCTAAGGACGGTCCGAGTGCTGGAATTACGATGTTGACATCGTTGGCCTCTTTGTTTACTCAACGAAAGGTTAAAAAAGACCTCGCCATGACGGGTGAAATTACCTTGCGCGGTGAGGTACTTCCAGTGGGTGGTATCAAAGAAAAGTTATTAGCCGCAAAACGCTCCGGAATCAAGGAAATCATCATGTGTATCAAGAACAAGCAGGATGTCGATGAAATTGAGGCCCGCTATTTAAAGGGTTTAAAAATTCATTATGTTGACACCATGAAAGCCGTATTGGACCTTGCTTTAACCAAGGAAAAAGTAAAAGATCCTATTAGCATTGCGGCGAAATAGCGCCAACAATTTACTCCCAGTTTTCGGCGTCATTATCTTTCAATAATTTTAGCCAATTCTCGTCTGGGTCTAATTGGTTGCGAAGAATTTCGGAATATTCGTGTGCTTCTAACGCGTACCTTTCTACTTCCGTCCCTGTATATCGTTCGATGGCATCTAGCAAGGGCAACTCCGAAGTACTGCAGAATCCCAAAGCTTGTCCCCGCCGATTTCCCCTACCCGTTCTACCACAGCGATGGACGTAATTTTCTGGATTTTCTGGTAAATCGTAGTTAATCACATAATCAACTTCGGGAATATCAATGCCTCGACAAGAAAGATCCGTGGTTATGAGCACCTTGTTTTCCCCAGAACGAAACCGTTCCAAACTTTTAAACCGCTCTGCTTGTTCCTTGCCACCGTGTAAGATTTCAACAGGAATGCCTATGCGTTCCATCGCCTTCTGCACCCGTTCTGCACGAACCTTTGTCCGAACAAAGACCATGAATCGCTCCTCCGGATATTCTAAAAGAATATTCTCTAAAAAGAAACGCTTATCGTCCATTTCAACCATGAGAACTTGATGATCCACGTTTTTCGAAACGGGATTTCCTTTGGTAATTTGAATACGAATGGCATCTTTGACCACGTCGTAAGCGAGGGATTTAATTTTCTTGTTGATGGTCGCTGTAAAAAACAGGGTTTGCAAGCGTTTCGGTAATTTACGTTTGGCGTCCACAATATCGCGCGCAAAGCCAAGATCTAACATCAAATCCGCTTCATCCAGAACCCAAGTCTGGACGGTTGAAATATCCAAAAATCCTTGGGCAATCAAATCAAACATGCGCCCTGGGGTGGTAATTAACACGTGGGTACGTTCCTGAAGCTTTTTAATTTGATGGTCTTGCTCTACCCCACCGATTAGGGATAAAATTCGAATGGGTAGGTGCTTGGCTAATCCCATAAAGACCTGTTCAATTTGTCTTGCTAATTCTCGGGTAGGGACCATTACCAAGGCCTGAACCCCTTTTTTATGGGTATTGACAGTAATTTTGTGAAGAATAGGAATAGCAAATGCGGCGGTCTTACCCGTTCCGGTTGGTGCTACAGCCATAACATCTTCACCGTTCAAGATGTGTGAAATGACTTTAAATTGAATGTCGGTAGGTCGGGTATAACCCAATTCATCGATGGCTTTCAATAGGGAAACGTGAATGGGGTAATCCTTGAACTTCATAGTTCAAAGGTACGGAAACCGATTAATGTTGATTAAAAAGCTTTTCAACGGTCTCGAAACGATAGGAAAAAATAGTCTCAAGTTTTTTCCTAACGAACAAAGAATGCATGATTCTACCCAAAAAACCCAGGGGAAGTTGATAACTAACGATATCGGTCATCTCAACCGCATTCCCTAAGTCCTTAAAATGGTGTTCATGGTGCCAGAGGGTGTAGGGCCCAACGCGTTGTTCGTCCACAAAAAACTGCTGATCTTGTACCGTTTTTATTTCCGTTACCCATCGCAAGGGAATACCGAAAAGGGGTTTTACCGTGTAGGCTATCATGAGGCCTTCATACATCTTTTCCGGAATTTCCGTACGAACCACAAAACCCATGCTGGGTGGCGTTATTTTGGAAAGGTTATGAGGGGAGGAAAAAAAATCCCAACAGGTAGCCATGTCCGTTTTTACGATTTGGGTTCGTTTCAGTTGATGCATGGGAACTTAACAAATTGGATAGGAAAATGTTGCAGCAACAGTTAAGGGGACTCGCATATTCGATTGGATAGCATTATTACAATTCGTTGAATTGAAATTTGCACCGTTTACTTGTAAGCCTTCAAATAACTTTCTAAATGGATCCGTAATGAATTATTCTTTAGTTGATTCTCTCTAATTTTCTTGAATTGCTTTAAGGAACTTAATACCATTAAAGCGTATAAAATTCCGCCAAGGATAAATAAAAAGTACGCGCCAGACTTTGCCAAACGGAAGGCTTGAGCTTGCCCTACTTGTGCATTTTGAATATACTTTTCAGGGTGATTTAAAAATTGAATTCCAAAATATAAACAAAGCGTCACAATCATTATCGTCACTAAAAATAAGACAGATTTAGCTACCTTTTCTCCTAGAACCAAGGGGGAAATTCCCAAACAAGAACAGACGATAGCGAAAAGCTTAGAATTTTTTCTATCTCCCTGAAGCTGTCGGTTTTGATTATTTATCAGGGAAGTAATAAAATTGATATGTTCCTCTTTTTTGGCTCGAAAATTCACCTCGTTTTTTTTATCCAGGGCTTCTATTCGTGGGTTTGCGATAGAGGCGTATTCTTCACGACAAAATTCAATCTTATTGTCTAATTCGATAAAGATTTCTTCCCAATCGAAATTATTTACCTCCGTATTTTCGGCCCTTTCAACCAAATTACTCAGGTTTCGCAAGGTAGTTTCGACCGATGATGTGAGTTCAAATTGCTCAATTTCCTCAAGAATTTCTTGATTGGTGAATGCCGGTAGCACCGGATCCACTACGGCTGCGAATTTCTTTTTACCGGACCGGTATACATCCCTTGCAGCCTCTCTTCCTATTTGATTAATGAAAGCCTGTACTAAACCCATGTGTAGAATTTGGCAGCCAAAGTACTGATTTTTTCAACCGCATTTTGGTGTTTTGATAAAAAACAATTGGGAGGTGTTATTCTAAGGTATCGGCAACCACTACCGTTCCTGATATTGGACAATAATTCATAGCATGTTTCAAGGTGTCATCGTTCAGTAAGATGGTAGCGCCCACCCCTTGTGGTGTGCCAGCGGTGTTCATGGCACAAACCAAGACCATACTATCCTTCATTCCATCAAAGGAGGTTGTCCAATTGGAATTAACATGCTGCACGTTTTTTTGCACTCCATTTTCCTCCCATACCACATAACAATCTGTGCATTGAATTTTATAGGTTACTTTTCGTGGGGTTTGATTCGTTTTCTTCTTGCAGCCAAGCGACAGAAGGCATAGCAACGAACCACAAAAAACTAAGCATTTCATAGGCTAAGGATTTAGATTTTTTTTACTATGTAATGCATAAATATACGGAAATCGGAACCATTTGAAAGCATATCACCCAAGCTCCCTGTACCGTACATCATCCATCCAACGAAAGGTATACAATTTCCAACTTCTAGGAGGATGGACAAAAATTCACCTGACAATCCAGGTCAATTAATTGGTATTAATGATTAATTTACTGTTCTTTGTTTTTTCAGTGTAGAATCACTTATTAATAATAATTTACCAAGAAAACGAATGCTTGATTTTAAACAATCACCAAGTATTGTATTTCCATTCTCAGTGCGCGAGGATACCTGTTGGGAAATTAAGCTAAGTAAATTCTACAGCATAAAAAAAGCGAGGTTAGTACCCCGCTTTGAATGTTTTCACAACGGAATAATCCTTATTGTGATTCGCTTCAATTTGTGATGTAAATTTAGAATAAAAAGAGTAAAAAACAATAATTTTAAAAAAAATAATAAAATGGCTTCAAAAACAATTTTAGGACTCGATTTAGGAACAACCTCTATTGGTTGGGCTTTGGTTCGTGAAGGAGATAATGCAGATATTTTAAAGACAGGTGTGCGGGTGATTCCTTTAACAACAGATGAAATCCAAAATTTCGATAAAGGAAAATCAATTACCACTAACGCAGACAGAACATTAAAACGATCAATGCGCAGAAATCTTCAACGGTACAAACAAAGAAGAGAAAATCTGATAGAAATTCTTATTGAAAACCGTTTAATCACGAATACCACTATTTTGACCGAAGTAGGAAATGCTTCTACTTTTGAAACCTATAAACTCCGGGCACAAGCGGTTAATGATCGTGTTGAACTGGATCAGTTTGCTCGTATTCTATTAATGATTAACAAAAAGAGGGGCTATAAAAGCAGTCGAAAGGCCAAGGGAGAGGATGAAGGGTCTGCCATTGATGGGATGGGAATTGCTAAAGACCTTTATGAGAGAAATTTAACCCCTGGTCAATTAATTAATGAGAGACTGCAAAAAGGCATTAAAAGCATTCCAGATTTCTACCGTTCCGACTTACAATCTGAATTTGATATCATTTGGAACCATCAAAAACAATATTATCCTGATATATTAAACGAGGAATTATATCAGGAAATACTTGGAAAATCTAAAACCATTACTGCTTCCATTTTACGAAAAAAAGGGTATGATGGGTTGGAATTAAAGGGCAATTTAAGCGAGAAAAAAGTGGCTCGATATTCATTACGCGCGAAGGCTGTTAATTCCAAATGTTCATTAGAAGAAATATCTGAAATTCTACCGGAAATAAATAACAACATAAATCAGTCAAGTGGTTATTTAGGCGCGATCAGCGACCGAAGTAAATGGCTATTTTTTAATCAGTTAACCGTTGGACAGTTCCTTTATCAACAAATTGAATCTAACCCCCATGCCATTTTGAAGAATCAAGTGTTTTATCGTCAAGATTATTTAGATGAATTCAACCGTATTTGGGAAAAACAACTTGAATTTTATCCTGAAATTCTAACCCAAGAATTGAAGCAAGAGATTAGGGATGTAATTATTTTTTATCAACGTAAACTAAAATCACAAAAATCTCTGTTGAGTTTATGTGAATTGGAAGGAAAGGTTATTGAAATTGTCGACAATGGCATCAAAAAGAAAAGAAAAGTTGGACCTAAAGTTTGCCCTAAATCCTCTCCGATTTTTCAAGAGTTCAAAATTTGGTCACAATTAAACAACATTACATACAATAACGAAGGTTCACGAAAGTCTCAAGGAATTTCTTTGGAATTAGAACAAATGCAGTTTCTCTATCAAGAGTTGAATTGGAAAGAAAAATTAACGGCAAATGAAGTGATACGTTTACTTAATCTAAAAGGCTACCAACTTAATTTTAATGAGATTGAAGGAAATCGGACCAATGCATCCTTTATCAAAGCTTTGAATGATTTTTTTGTGAAAGAAGGACATGATGAATTGGTTTTATCTAAAATGAATTCAGCCGAATTAATTGATACGTTAAAAAAGTTATTTCCAATCTATGGGATTGATGTTTCTCTTTTAAATTTCGATAGCAATTTAGGCGGACAGAATATTGAAAATCAAGCCTTTTATAATTTTTGGCATCTACTGTATTCTTTTGAAGGAGACAATTCCAAAAGCGGAATCGACAAGTTGAAAACTGCCCTTGAAACTAAATTTGGATTTCCGTTCGAATCTAATACCCCGATTACAAATATAAAACTTTCAGATGATTATGGGAACCTCTCCGTTCGCGCTATGCGTAAAATCCTACCTTTTCTAAAGGAAGGCAATCGCTATGATCTAGCTTGTACACTTGCCGGCTACAACCATTCGCATTCTGAAACTAAAGAGGATTTGTCTACTAAAGTTCTATTGGATAGACTTGAAATCTTACCTAAAAATGAATTAAGAAACCCGGTGGTTGAAAAGATTTTAAATCAAATGATCAATGTAATAAATACCATTTTCGAAACGTATGGCAAACCTGACGAGATACGCATTGAGATGGCTCGTGAGTTGAAAAAAAGCGCTAAGGAACGAGAAAATGCTACCAAGGCCATCAGACAAATTACAGATGAACACATAAAATTAAAACGAGAATTACAGGCTGAATTTGGTTTACCCAACGTAAGCCGGAATGACTTAATTCGTTACAAATTGTATCTTGAATTAAAAGATAATGGATTCAAAACGCTTTATTCAAACCAACCAATTGACCGTTCGAAATTGTTCAGTTCGGAATACGACATTGAGCACATCATTCCGCAATCCAAGTTGTTCGATGATTCTTTTTCCAATAAAACGATTGAATTACGCTCAGTTAATCTAAAGAAAGGCAATGATACTGCGTTTGACTTTATTAATAAAGAGTATGGTGAAGAAGGACTTAAACAGTATGAGGCAAGAGTTAAAGCACTTTTCGGAAATCAACTTGGTAAAAAATCAAAGTACCGCAAGTTACTCATGAGCGAAACCGAAATTCCGAAGGATTTTATAGAAAGGGAATTGAGAGACACTCAATACATAGCAAAAAAAGCAAAAGATATTCTTTCTACGGTGGTTCGGAATGTTTCAACTACTACTGGGTCCATTACTGAAAAATTAAGGGATGATTGGCAATTAGTGGATATTCTCAAAGAATTGAATTGGAACAAATATGATAAACTAGGCATGACGGAAACTAAAGAAAATCGTCATGGTCAAAAAGTGAATCGTATCGTAGACTGGACCAAAAGAAACGACCATCGGCACCATGCTATGGATGCCATTACGGTCGCTTTTACGAAACGGGAATACGTAAAGTATTTCAATAATTTGAATGCGAAGAGCGAGAAAGATGGAGAAATTTATAAAATACTGAAAACCGAAACCTATTTTGATAAGGATCAAAAAAGGCGTTTTAACCCCCCGATGCCATTAACCCAATTTCGATCAAGAGCGAAGGAACATTTGGAAAACACACTCATTTCCTTTAAAGCCAAGAACAAAGTTTCTACTAAAAATAAGAATGCAATTAAAACGGCGAAAGGTAAAATAACGACTATTCAGGATACACCTAGGGGACAATTACACCTTGAAACGGTATATGGGTCATCGCAATATTATTCGTCAAAAATTGAGAAAATTGGGGCAAATTTCGATTTAGAAAAAATTAATAAAGTAGCAAACTCCAAGTATCGCAAACTATTACTAAAAAGATTGGAAGAAAATGGGAATGACCCCAAGAAAGCCTTTACAGGAGCCAATAGTTTAAGTAAAAGACCTATATTCTTAAATGCGTTGGAAACTTACACACTGCCAGAATCGGTAAAATTAGTTGAGTTTGATACCCGTTATACGATAAGAAAACCAATTACACCGGATATAAAAATTGATAAAGTTATCGACAAAGGAATTCAACTCATTTTACAAGAACGCCTCAATCAACACGATGGAGATGCTAAAAAAGCATTCTCCAATCTCGAGGAAAATCCCATTTACTTGAACAAAGAAAAAGGACTTATTTTAAAACGGGTTACTATTCAAGGGGTCAACAATGCCGTTGCACTACATAATAAAAAAGATCATTTTGGAAAAGAAGTGCGGGATGCAAAAGGCAATCCAATTCCTGTAGATTTTGTAAATACAGGAAACAACCATCATGTGGCGATTTATAAAGATGAAAAAGGTAATTTACAGGAAGAGGTTGTCTCTTTGTTTGAGGCAATTACCAGAAAAAATCAAGGAGTAGAAATCATCAAAAAACAACACGAACTAGGTTGGGAGTTTTTATTCACTATGAAGCAAAACGAGTTTTTTGTTTTCCCAAATGAAGAAACGGGTTTCGATCCGTCAGAAATTGACTTATTGGACCCTTCCAATTTTGCTAAAATTAGCCCAAACTTATTTAGAGTACAAAAAATTGGCAAAGGTGATTATTGGTTCCGTCATCATTTGGAAACAGAACTTATTGATCGTATTGAATTGAACGGTTCATCATACAAAAGGATTAGAAATCCAAAGTCAATGAATATTTCAAAAAAAATAAGCCTAAATCACATAGGTCGAATTGTCAATGTCGGTGAATTCTAAATGGTCAAACGCACGCTTCATTTTAGCAATCCTGCGCATTTGTCGTTTCAAAATGCTCAGCTGTTGATTGAACTCAAAGACGAACTTCGCACGTGTAAAACCATTCCTATCGAGGACATCGGTGTTGTTATTTTAGAACATCCGCAAATCACGCTTTCCATGAAAGTTCTGGATGCCTTAATCAAAGCGAATGTGGCTATTGTGAGTTGCGATGACCATTACATGCCGTCTGGTATATTTTTACCCCTTGAGGGACACCACACCCAAACCGAACGCATACGCAACCAATTGAATGCCAGCGAACCCTTGAAAAAACAGTTGTGGCAGCAAACCATTAAAATCAAAATCGCAAACCAAGCCAAGGTCTTGGATAAAATCGGGTTGAACGGAGCACGATTAATGGAGCATTCGCAAAAAGTAAAAAGTGGCGATAGCGGGAATTTAGAAGCCCAAGCGGCCGCCTTTTACTGGAATCAACTGTATGGCAGTGATTTTTTTCGTTCAAGAAATCGAAGCAGTCCCAATGCCCAATTGAACTATGGCTATTCGATTCTTCGTTCCTTGGTAGCACGCGCTTTGAGCGCCTCCGGTATGTACCCATCGGTGGGGATTCATCACCGCAATAAATACAATGCCTTTTGTTTGGCCGACGATATGATGGAACCCTACCGCCCTTTCGTTGACTGGATGGTTTTAAATCTCAATTACCCGGAGGAAGAGGCCGGCTTAACAAAAGACCAAAAAATGGAATTACTGACCATTCCTCAAATGGACGTGCAAATAACTGACTTAAAACGACCGCTGTTTCATGCGGTGAGCTTAACAACAGCCAGCTTGTACAAGTGTTTTGCAGGGGAGATTAGAAAAGTATCGTTTCCGAATTTTGAATGAATCACGAACGTTTTAATGCTTATCGCAACATGTGGGTCATGGTGTTATTTGATTTGCCAACGGAAACTAAAAAAGAGCGACGCATTGCCCAACAATTTCGTAAAGGATTACAACAAGATGGTTTCATCATGTTTCAGTTCTCCATCTACATCCGATTTTGCCAGAGTGCTGAAAATGCAACGGTCCACACGAACCGGGTAAAAGCCTTGCTTCCGGAAAAAGGGAAGGTGGGAATTTTCTCCATTACCGATAAACAATTTGGCCGCATGGAAATCTTTCACGGTGTAAAAAAAGCGCCAAGCCAACCGGTACCCCAACAGTTGGAATTATTTTAAGGTATTTTAAGCCCTGGTCACCCTTGTTTCTGCGGTCATTTTTTAATGCTAAAAAACGGCTAAAACCCTTTAATTTATTAGGCCATAAGCGACGCGGTTGTCGCTTATCGACCTAAAAGTACAAATTGAAAGCGAATCACAACCAAT
>CAIJTF010000101.1 GCA_903823565.1 uncultured Flavobacteriales bacterium | reverse complement strand
TTTCCTTTAGCAAGGTTTGCCGTCGCAAAAGTAACGGTTTGGAAACCATTAGCATTTGACAAAGCAGATGCATTCAATACGCGTCCTTGCAGGTCAAGAATTTCAATGCTGTAATCTGCATCTTTCGCGTTGAAGTTTACATTAATTACGTCTGATGCTGGGTTAGGATATACTACGAAATCCGTTAATCCTAATTCATCAAGACCGTTTGAGCACGCACTGCTAGAAACCACTACATCATCAATGTAGATGTTATTTCCATATTTATTGTCGTTAGTAAAACGAACGAATAATGCAGGTGCGTTGGCATAAGCCGCTAAGGATACACACTCTTGACGGAAGTCAGAAGCTGCTGCAGGACTAAAACTAGAAGTTTGGTCAGCACCCGTAGCAAGTTGCGTACTTTGCTTGCTATATACATTCGTATATGGACCTGCACATGATGTTGAAACCGATACATCTAGCTTATCAAAATAGGTTCCGTCATATCGTCGGTTTGCTACTTTAAAGTTTAACGATGGGTTGTTCTGTCCAGCCAAATTATACGCCTGTGTAATAAAATGGTCCAACTCGCCTGTAGCAGAATAATTATACGTATTAATTCCCATCAAGCCACTGAACGTTGCCGCGGTTAAGTATTCCCAAGTAATATCGTCATCCGGGTTTAACACCTGCCAGTTAGCATATGGAAACGCGCTGTTTGAGAAATCTTGCATGGTATTAATCGGCGTTGTTGTTGTTGAGCTGATATACTGTAGCAATTGAGTAATGGTTGAGTTTGCTGGATTTCCATCGTTGGAGGTAATGGTAATTGTGGCTGTAGCAGAGCTTGCCAAAGAAACGTTACCAAGATTCACTTGGGCAACACCATATGTAGCCAAGTTTCCTGTCCAGTTGTACGTAATTGGGTTAGGAATTCCTGTTACGGAAATGGTAGCCGCTGTCAACGGTTGCGTTCCGTTGTTTTGAAGCGTAACGCTCAACGTAAAGTCAGCACAAGAAGTGGTCGTTCCAGTATACCCCAACAAAGCAGGATCTTGAGGAAGGGAAGCAGGAGCTGGACAGTCGCCAATTAAAGAGGCAAGGTTAGCTACCGTACCAATAGATCCAGCTACCCCTGAGGCAATAATTTGACGGTTTGGACAAATTACATACATTTCTGGGAAATAGTCGATGGACATTCCTGAGTTTTCGAAAGAAGCAGCGTTTGCTAAATCGATAATCGGCATGTTTTCACCTGTAACCCAATCTCCTTGAGTGTTTCCACCCGTTCCATTCAAATCGGCAGCCGTAGTCGATGGATCTCCCTCTACGAAGAACACCATGGCTTGATTTGTCCCTGAAGGACCATATTGATTATAGAAATTATTTAACGCACCTGTTCCGTGGTATGACCAACATGGCCCACACCAAGTAGCAGAAACATCAATAACGACCATTTTACCTTGGTCAAGGTAGTTGAATAAAGAGTGAGAATTTCCGTTGATATCCGTCAACGTGAAATTACTCACTACGGTACCCACTGGAGTCTGGGCATATGCCGCAGCACCAGAAAGCACCACCAAAGAGAGTAACAATTTTTTCATTTTATAAATTTTAAGTTTGCGTAAATTTAACGTATTAATCTGTAATAATGAAAAAAAAGTTGGTTGTTTTATCCGGCTCAGGCATAAGTGCTGAAAGCGGGATTGATACCTTCCGATCTACGAATGGACTTTGGAACCAGTACGATATAAAACAGGTGGCTACTCCCGAGGCCTGGGCGAAAAGCCCAGACCTTGTTACCGAATTTTATAACCAACGCAGAAAATCTGTGTTGGAGGCCCATCCCAACGAGGCCCATCGTAAAATAGCGGCATTAGAGAACACGTATGATGTAGTGGTTATTACACAGAACATCGATGACTTGCATGAACGAGGAGAAAGCCAAAACGTACTTCACCTTCATGGAAACATACGGATGGCTAAATCTAGTGGGCCTAAGGCAGAAAATAACTACTACCCCATAAAAGGCTGGGAATTAAAGGCTTCTGATCGTTGTCCTGATGGGTACCGACTTCGACCCCATGTGGTATGGTTTGGAGAACCTGTTCCTATGATAGAAACGGCAACCAAAGTGGTTTCCGCTGCTGAGATTTTCATTGTTGTGGGTACTTCACTTCAGGTTTATCCTGCGGCAGGATTGCTTGACCATGTTTCTAAAAATTGTCGATGCTATGTAATTGACCCTGCAACGGAGGAATTGACCCTGCCGCAAGGGTTTGTTGCCATTAAAAAGAATGCTGTGGCAGGAATGAATGCCTTGTTCAAGGAACTTACTTCTTGAGATGCTCCTTTATAAATAATTCTATGGCAGCTACCATGGACGGGGCTTTTGGGTGAGGGGCCGAAACATCCAACCTAAGGTTGTTCTTCATAACCGCATTTGCTGTAGTGGAACCAAAAGCAGCAATGGCAGTATTGTTTTGTTTAAAATCTGGAAAGTTCTTGAACAAGGACTCTATTCCTCCAGGGCTAAAAAACACCAACATGTCGTAATAAACATCCTCCAAATCGGATAAGTCCGATGCCACTGTTCGATAAAGAATTACCTTGGTAAAATTAAATTTTTGCTCCGTCAAGGTTTCTGGAATGGAGTCCCTCAATATATCCGTACAAGGCAACAAGTAGCGTTCGTTCTTGTGCTTTTTCATGACCTCAGCCAGCTGTTCGATCGTTTGTACCCCAAAAAATATTTTACGCTTGCGGTAAGGGATAAACTTTTGCAAGTATCGCGCTACTGCCTCCGAAATGCAAAAATATTTCATGGTTTCTGGAACCTCAAAGCGCGTTTCCTCTGCAATTCTGAAAAAATGATCTGCCGCAACTTTTGAGGTTAGAATGATGGCCGTATGGTCTGCAATGTTGATTTTAGAGGCGCGAAACTCTTTGACGTCCACACCTTCCACCTTTATAAATGGTCGAAAATCAATCTTAATTTTATACTTATCGGCTAAATCGTAGTATGGAGAACGTTCTCCATCGGGTTTAGGCTGAGAAACTAATATGGACTTGATGGCCAAAATGCGCGAATTCTATGTTTTAATTTTAATGCATACGCCCGAAAGCACTCAAAACCAAAGCCATCGGAACCAAATACACGGCACAAAGGTACAAAATAATATAATACCAAGAAAAATGGTGGTCGTTGGAGTACAACAAGCCATATACCGTCCTTGCAATAAAAAACACAAAATAAACAAGAACTACCGGTAAAAAAGAAAACGAATACGAAGGAATAAAGCACTCCGCCACGCTTATCAAAAAGAGGGCTCCCCCCAACATATGCCAAAGCAGGTTTCCTCTCGAAAAATAGGCGGCGATGAATTTTTTGTTCTGCGTTATGATCCAAACAAAAAAATAATCCAGCATCCAAAAAAGGGACGCTCCCACTGAAAAAAGAACGGTAAGACCAATGGAGTAATGCGCGGATTTCGCTTGAAAAAGACAAGAAAATAAAGCAAACGCAGTAAAGAAAAACAATAGCGTTTTGGACAACGTATCCAAGCTATTGCGAGAACGCGCACCACTAAAAACGGACTGTCGTCCTGCATATAAAATCGCCGAAATAACGTTGCCGGTCGTTCTTTGATTGACAATAGCTATGAATACAAGGGGAATGAAAAGCACCCATACATTCCAATGGTTCAACCAAACGATGCGCTCTTGTAATCCCATGAATACAAAAGTAATGGAAATTGGAAGAGTGTTAAAATCGTTTATTTGTATCTTTGCCAAAACTTCTAAATGAAATCAGATTTATTTCAACATCCCGATTATTATTCATTGGACGATTTATTAACCGAGGAACATTTGTTAATTCGTGATGCCGCAAGGCAGTGGGTTAAAAAGGAAGTTTCTCCCATTATCGATGAACACTATGAAAAGGCAACGTTTCCGACGCACCTTTTGAGCGGATTGGGTGAGATTGGCGCATTTGGGCCCTATATACCCGTTGAATACGGAGGTGCTGGGCTTGATCAAATTTCCTATGGGCTTATTATGCAAGAACTCGAGCGTTGCGATTCGGGCTTGCGCTCTACGGCTTCGGTTCAAAGTTCTCTGGTAATGTACCCTATTTGGAAATATGGTTCCGAAGACCAAAAAAACAAATTTCTTCCCAAGCTTGCGACGGGAGAAATGATGGGGTGTTTTGGATTAACAGAGCCTGATTTTGGGTCTAATCCAGGCGGAATGATTACGCATTTCAAAGACGATGGAGATTCTGTTGTTTTAAACGGGGCAAAAATGTGGATTTCTAATGCTCCTTTTGCACACGTTGCTGTAGTTTGGGCAAAGGATGAGTCGGGAAGAATTCATGGGTTGCTGGTTGAGCGAGGCATGGAAGGGTTTTCTACACCAGAGATGCATGGTAAACTTTCTTTACGAGCTTCTGCAACCGGTGAATTGGTTTTTGAAAATGTCCGCATTCCTAAATCCAATATTTTACCCGGTCGAACCGGACTAGGGGCTCCTCTGAGTTGCTTAGATTCCGCACGTTTTGGGATTGCTTGGGGGGCATTAGGTGCGGCTATGGATTGTTATGATCAAGCGGTTCGCTATTCAAAAGAAAGAATTCAGTTTGGTCATCCAATTGGCGCCTTTCAGTTAATCCAAAAGAAGCTGGCCGAAATGTTAACGGAAATTACCAAAGCCCAACTTTTAACCTATCGTTTAGGACAGTTACGAAACGAAGGAAAAGCTTCGTCGGCACAAATCTCGATGGCTAAAAGAAACAATGTTGAAATTGCGCTAAACATTGCCAGAGAAGCAAGGCAAATCCACGGGGGCATGGGAATTACAAGCGAATATTCCATGATGCGACACATGGCCAACTTAGAATCCGTTATCACCTATGAAGGGACCCACGATATTCACTTGTTAATCACCGGCATGGATATTACCGGAATTTCAGCATTTACCAGAGAAGGCTAATTTACCGCTTTATCCCCTCTAAGTTTTCGAATGGCTTGGCTGGCCTCCTCTAAAAATATACTAGCCGGATACTTGTCAATCAAAGCCATAAAATGCGTTTGAGCCTCTTCACTGTTCTTTAACTGCATTTGGGCTATAGATCCCATTCGATACAATGCATCATCCGCTAAAATAGAGTTTGCATCTTTGGAAACTAATTCACCATACAGGGTAATCGCCATCGGCCAATCCCCCTGCGATTCGTAGGCATTACCCTTTAAAAAGAAAATTTCATCCGACAATTCAGCCTCCGGAAAATTTATTAAAATACTGTCTAATCCAATAAAGGCTTCAGCGAATTTATGCTGTGTAATTAGCAAGTCACATTTTGCATAAGCGGACATGGCTTCATAATTACTATCCAGCCCATAATTTTCAAGAAGCATTAAAGACAGTTGCATGGCATCGTTGCTTATTAGTTTCGACGTGGCTTGTTTCAATACGTCCAATTGAGCTTGAGCATAATCAAATTCTGCATCGAAATAAAAAACTCGGGCATTTTTAAATTTCGCTTCATTTCCAATGGCTTCAAATTTAAAGGCCTCATCCAATTGCATGTAATAAATGGAAGCATCCCAAATGCGATCCACTAAAACATATAAGTCAGCCAATTTCATTTTTGCTTTTGCTTTATTGATATCCGTCAAACCAGCTGACTCAAATTGTTTTTCCAACAAGGCAATTGCCTGGTTAGCCTTTCCAGCATAAAACCCAAGAATTTCAGTAAACTCCAACAGCATGTCGGAGCGAAGATTAACATTTGGGGTCATGTTTAAAACCTTTTCATAGGCTTGTATTACTTCCTCCATTTCTTTTGGGGTAAATTTTCGCGCCTTGGTAATTTGAAGGAAATACGTTTTTAACAACCATCTTTCAGCCTCCTTTAAACGATTATACCCTTCATCAATAACTTGTTTGAACGCGGAAGATGCTAAAGGAAAATCCTCGTTTTCAAGGCACGTTTTACCAAATTCCAACAAATAATACCCGTCGCCCAAAAACCTTTTTTCGTAAGAAACCACTTGTTGATACGCTGCGTCAAAATTTCGGTTTTGTAAAAAGAACCATATCAACATCTCCGTATAAACCGGGTTTTCCGGGTCCTCTTGGCTTGCCAAAACAAAGGATTGCTGGATCAGGGCAAGATCTTCTGATTCCTCCGTAAAATCAAACGAAGCCCCAATGTCTTGCTGAACCTTTTCTTTGAAATTGGGGAATTTTGCCAATCCTTTCAACCATTGATTCAAGGCTTGAGCGAGGTCCCCCTGCGCCTTGTGTAATTCTCCCAATAACAATTCAAAGGGATAATTTTGAATTGTCTTTTGCATTGCTTCAATGCTTTGTTTCGCCCATTCAAACTCTTTCCTTTTTATTAATTGAGCGATAAAATCCTCAAACAACTTTGCGTCATAAAATTTCTTTTTTTGAAGGTCCTGTTTAATTTTTTTTGCTTTCTCGGTTTCCCCATTTGAGGTGTAAAAAAAATAAAATTGCAAGGCAAGAAATACGTCATCCGGATGTAGCGAAAGGTGTTTTTTAAATAGTTTTTCGGCCCCTTTGGTGTCCTTAAGGTTTACAAAACAATCTAAATACCGGTTAAAAAACACCTTGGACGGATCAGAATTGTAAAGCTTTTCATAATATACTTGCGCCTTGGAAAACTCATTGTTCAAAAAATAATGTTGTGCCAATTGAATGTCCGTTTCAGATTGCGCATATACCCATCCCTTGCAAAGAAGAAAAAACACTAAAAACCGAAAGACTATTGACATGATCAATGATTCAAAAGTTTATTGGCTACCGGAGAAACACGCCCACTCAATTGTTTTTTCATCGTTTCAAACGCTTTTATTTTGGAAACAAATTCGTTGATGGTTTTTTCAACGGCATTTAAATTATTGGTTTCTTGTGCAATGTACCGAGAATAATTATCGATATCTCCCGCTCCACTAAGAATGTCCTCTAAAAGATCCTTGAGCCGACTTCCTTCGTCGGTTAAAGCGCGCTTTAAGGTTAGGTATTCTTTGTTTAGTTTACCTATAGCTTTACGATTGCGTTTAAAATCATTCATGTCTTTGGCAAAAGAAGAATGAATAGTATCCGATAGGTAGTTGTTTTTAATGACTTGTTCTGTCTGCATCATTTCTAAGCGCTGTTCCGACAAATTATCTGGAAACGCCTTTTCCAACCGAGCGGACAAGGATTGTTTCCGCGCTAGTAACCCTTCTACCTGACGTTTTTTTTCTTCTTGGTTGATCGATGTACAACCCTGAAAAACAACCCAACCTGCACAAAAAAACAAAAAACAGAATATGCCTTTCATTCCCTATGGCTTATAAGGTGCTAAACCCGGTGTATGGAACCAAGGCTGAGGGTATCAAAATCTCTCCTGATTCCGTTTGGTTGTTTTCCATGAGTGCCGCCATAATTCGGGGTAAAGCAAGGGCAGAACCATTAAGCGTATGACACAACTTGTTTTTTTTATCCGAATCCTTGTAACGCAAGTTCAGGCGGTTTGCCTGAAAGGTGTCAAACCGAGAAACCGAACTGACTTCGAGCCATTTTTCTTGGGCCGCTGAGTAAACTTCAAAATCATAGGTCATGGCCGATGCAAAACCCATGTCCCCACCACAAAGCCTTAATATGCGGAATGGAAGCTCAAGTTTTTTCAAAAGCAGCGTAACATGTTCCACCATTTCCTCCAGAGCGCTTGCCGTATTAGAAGGGTTTTCTATTCGAACGATTTCAACCTTATCAAATTGATGCAAGCGATTCAATCCCCGGACATCCTTTCCGTACGATCCTGCCTCCCTACGGAAACACGGTGTGTAGCCACACAGCTTAACTGAAAAGTCAGGGCTGGGTAAAAGAACCTCTCGGTAAATATTGGTCAAGGGGACCTCTGCGGTTGGAATCAAGAAGAGGTTGTCAGCCGTTGCATGATACATTTGCCCCTCTTTATCGGGGAGTTGACCGGTGCCTATCCCACTAGCCTCATTGACCATCAATGGCGCTAAATACTCCTCATAACCAGCGTCCGTTGCAGAATCCAAAAAAAATGAAATCAAGGCTCGTTGTAATTTAGCTCCTTTTCCTTTGTAAAAGGGGAAGCCTGGACCAGATACCTTTACGCCCAGTTCAAAATCAATTATGTCTTTTTCCTTGCACAAGTCCCAATGGGGTTTCGCAGAAAAGGTGAAGGTTCGCGGGGAACCATGAGAAAAAACCTCTTGATTATCTTCCGCACTTTTCCCAGCAATCACCTCTGAAACAGGCGTGTTGGGTAGCAAATAAAGTAAAGCCGTGATCTCCTTTTCAAAGAAATCCACTTCTGTTTTCCATTGTGCTTCCTGCCCCTTCAATTCGACCGCTCGAGTTTTTAATTGATTGCCTTCCTCCGCCTTGCCCTGTTGAAAGAGCAATCCGACCTCTTTTGCAATACGATTGGACTCTTCCTGAGCTTTTTCAAGCAGTAATTTCTTTTCACGCCAGTTTTTATCCAGGGTTAAAATCTGGTCTAAGGTATCCCCCGCTTCAATATTTCGTTTCCGTAAGGACTCCACAATTGCCTCCTTTTCTCCCCTTATTCTGCTAATTTCTAACATACCGTTGTTTTGTTTTTTAGAAAATCCCCGCTCATGATAATAAATTCAATCAACAAGGCTCTCAAGGACAAAAATACATGATTTCATCTTTATTGATGAACCATTGGGTGTTAATTAATCGGCAAGAAAACCCCAATAGACACCCTTGGTTTTTTTACTTTTGGAGGCATTAGCATGTTATGGAAGTAAAAATTGAAAATCTGGGAGCCTGTGAATTGCCTTCATATGAAAGCGAGTCGGCCGCAGGAATGGACGTTCGCGCAAACATTCAGGAGCCCATGATCATACCACCTCAAGCGTTTAAACTGATCCCTACAGGACTAAGGATGGAGATTCCCAAAGGGACGGAATGCCAAGTTAGGCCCAGAAGTGGGTTGGCCTTTAAACATGGGATAAGTGTCCTGAACAGTCCAGGAACCATAGACTCAGATTATCGCGGTGAAATTGGGGTGTTGCTGATTAATCACTCGTCGAAACCGTTTACAATCAACCCTTGTGACCGAATCGCGCAGTTGGTTTTTACACCCGTATTTAATGTTGTTTTAAATTTAAAATCCCCATTAACATCAAGTGAACGCGGGGCCAATGGCTTCGGCAGCACAGGAAAAAACTAAAAAACATGAACATCATAATTCCCATGGCCGGAAGAGGAAGTCGACTTAGGCCACACACACTGACCGTTCCAAAGCCATTAATTCCCGTTGGGGGTAAGCCCATCGTGCACCGATTGGTTGAGGATATTATTTCCGTCTGTGGCGCCTCCGTTAATAAGATCGGCTTTGTAATTGGTGAATTTGGAGAGGAGGTCGAAGAGGAGCTATTGCGTGTTTCTGCCTCTTTTGGTGCTGAAGGCCATATTTTTCACCAAAACACCCCCTTGGGTACTGGACATGCCGTTTTGTGTGCCGAGGCACTGCTTGATGGCCCCGTAGTCATTGCCTTTGCCGACACATTATTCAAGGCTGACTTTCAAATAAAAGACGAGGAGGGAATCCTCTGGGTTAAAAAAATTCATGATCCCGAGAACTTTGGCGTTGTAAAATTAAATGCCGCATCAGAAATCGTAGAATTCGTAGAAAAACCTCAAACCTTTGTTTCCGATTTGGCGATGATTGGTGTTTACTACATTCGCCGGGGGGAAGAATTAAAATCAGAATTACATTACTTGGTTGAAAATGCTGTCATTAAAAGCGGAGAATATCAACTGCCCGATGCGCTTCGAAGATTAACCCAAAATGGAACCCGGTTTAAACCGGGTGAAGTTCAAGAATGGTTGGATTGTGGAAATAAAATCGCCACCGTGGAAACCAATAGTAAGGTGTTAGCTTTTGACGAGGAAGCGGGTAAACCACTCGTTTCGAAAAGTGCAACCCTTGTTAATAGCATTGTAATTCCTCCATGCTATATCGGAGAATTCGTCCATCTTGAAAACGCCGTTGTAGGCCCTTTCGTTAGCCTTGGCGAAGCAACACACGTCAAAGATTCGGTAATCAAAAACAGTTTGATTCAAAAAAATTCGACCATTGAAAATGTGGTTTTGAACGATTCAATGATTGGGTCTAATGTGCACTACCGTAAAAACAAACTCGATATAAGCATCGGTGATTATTGTACACACCATGAGTAAAGGTCTATTGCTATTCCTTTTAATTGGGCTTGCCTTAACTTCTTGCAAATCCGTAAGCCCTCCCTCGTATGGCGTTGAGCCAATTACCATACAAGACTTTCACAGCGCAACGCGAAGTTATTTAAAAGGGGATTACGAAACTGCAGAAAAAACCCTTGTTCAATTGCTTCAGAAAGCCCCAAGCCATAGTGCATCGTATTATTTGTTAGCCAAAATTAATGTGGTGAAAAAAAACTATGATGCGGTGAAAAAAAACCTCATGATGGCAACGGAACATGACCCAACAAACCAATATTACGTTTCTGAACTAGCCTTTTTGCATAGTCAATCGGGTGAATATAAAGAGGCGGCAAGGCTTTTTATGACGCTGGTAAAAAAAGAAAATCCGAATCCTATACATTATTTGGGGGCCTATGAGAATTTAAGCAAGGCAAAAGCGTATTCAAAAGCCCTGGCAGTCGTTGATGAGCAAGAGGATAAATTCGGAATAACCCCAACAACCGTACTTCAACGATTTAATACCTTGTTAGCGATGGGGAAAGAGCGTCCAGCAGAAGAATTTCTTGCAGAGACCATTACTTCCTTTCGCGATGATCCCCTGTTGTTGTCAACCTTAATTGATTTTTATTTGGAAAAGAGGGATGCACAAAAAGCAATGCCTTTATTGAAAATGCTTTGTGAAACTGACCCAAAAAATGGTATGGCCAAATGGCTGTATGGTCAATTTCTGCTAAATTCCTCGGACTCACTTCGTGCGTTTTCCATTTTGAAAGATGCCGTTGCCTTGGAAGGCCCCTCGATAGAACAAAAATCTGAATTACTATTGAAGTTACAGCAAACACGCGGGTGTACGAAAGAAACCCGTGAAATCACGGAATCGTTTGTTGCGGGAAATCCCAGAGAAGTGGTTGGTTACACGCTCCTTGGAGATTTATATGTACAATGTGGTGAAATCGACCGTGCACAACGTTGTTACCAGCAAGCCCTAGAATTAAATCCCAATGCTTATCCAATCTGGGCGCAAAGGCTTTTTCTCCTTTTTACGGAATCAAAATGGGATGTCCTAGAACTGGAAAGTGAAAAATGTTTAACCCTATTTCCCGTCCAGGCCTTCCCCTATCTAGCGGACGGAATCGCTAAAAACAAGCTTGGTAAAAGCGGTGCCGCATTGAAGACCTTAAAAACGGGACAAAATTACCTTACGGGGAAGGGGGCACTGAAGGTTGAGTTTTTATTTCAAAGCGCCTTAGCCAATGCTTCGCTCGGAAATACTAAGGCTGCAATAAATAACTTTAATAGTGCTTTTGCTTTGGACCCAAATAATAATTCGATGAAACTTGATGCCCTCGTCGAAATAATTGATGCCCCCCCCTTCTTTCCCTTTAGCGACTCGCTCCTTTCCATTTGCAAGCAAGAAGGCCTTTCTGATGAAAAGGCACAAACAATAGTGGGTCGAAGATTCTATGTAACCCAACAATACGAAAAAGCGTTAACCCATCTTAGTAAAGTAGTTCAAGAGGGGGGGAATTGGTGGGTAACCTTTCAATGGATTGGAGATTGCCATGAAAAGTTAGGCAACAAAAATTCCGCCACACTATACTGGAATAAAGCGAAAGAAATTAAAATGATAAAAAGCGAAACGCGCAACTACATAAAATATCCTAAATGAACCTTAACTGGATTTTAGTTTGTTTACTTGCATTTTTTGGGCTCAATTCCTGTGCTAAACCAATTATTTCCCCAACCATCGCTGCTCCCACTGAGGAATTCGACACGACCATTCAGCGGGTAAAAACTTCGTTTCTACTAGATAGCCTACAACACCAACCGTGGAAATACTTTTCATCAAAAATAGATGTTAACTATGCTAATGAGGAAAAATCAATAAACCTTAAGGCCAATGTGAAAGCAACCAAAGATAGTGCTGCCTTTGCCATAGTGAGTTTTTTAACCATCCCTGCAGTACTTGCAATGGCCTCTCAAGATAGCGTGATGTATGTTGACAAACTCAACCGCTGTTTCAAGAAAAGAAACCTTGAAGATTTAGCCTCGTTATTCGGCATCTCATTAAGCCTTGCCAATCTAGAGGAACTGTTATTAGCCTTGCCGATTGGCTTTAATGTCGAAGCCTCTAGCGAAGAAACGTATGGGGACTCCCTTTGGGTGGAACAATCCTTGAAAGAAAATAACAAGACAAGAAATCATCGCTATGCCTTATCGAAAACAGACCATAAATTGTTATTTCAAAGCATTCAAGTTCCCGAGGACGAAATTAAGCTCTCCATAACCTATCAAGACCATTCCATTGTGTCTGGGTTTAATTTCCCAGCCAGTTTTAGTGTGACCATCGCCATTAGAGACCAAATTTCATCCCTTTCTTTTACCTATGCTAGAACGGTCTTCAATACACCCCAGTTATTAGAATTAAATATTCCTGACGACTATGAAAACTGCCCTTAGCTTTCTATTCTTCTTTTCATTCACAATTGCCTTATGTCAAAAAGGGCAAGATAAATTGGTGAAGGAAAAACAAAAATTAGAAAAGAAAATAAACCAAACTAAAGCCTTACTGAGCCAAATTCAATCCAATTCAAAGGCCTCCTTGAATGAAGTGCGAATTCTGGAAAATCAAATCGAGAGTAGAGAGAATTTATTGTTGCTATTCGATGAACAAATAAAACAAGCCGATGTGGATCTAGTAAAAAAAGGAGAGGAATTGGTTGCTCTTAATGACCAACTACAACAAATAAAAAACCAATATCGAATAATGATAATACAAGCATATAAGAAACGTAACCCCTCAAATAATCTAATGTATATAGTTTCCTCTAAAACATACAACATTGCTTTAAATAGAGCAGTGCTTTTACGACAGATTACAAGTTTGAGAAAAAAACAAGCGGCATTAATCGCGCTCCAAAAAAATCGATTAGCAGAACAAATGGGTTCCATTAACCTAGAAAAAACAAATAAATTGCTCGCGTCCAACGAAAAAATTAATGAAAAACACCGAATTGAGCTTGACAAAAAGCAAAAAGAAGCAAGCTATAATAAACTATTGATCGATGAAGCGTCCCTTTTAAAACAGATGCGGTCTGATGAAGAGAAAAAACGCAAAATTGGAAGACAAATACAGAATGCTATTCTGGCTGAGGAAAAAAAAGAAGCAGATAAAAAGAAAAAAACAAACTCAAAAACTTCAGCCAACAGTAAAGACAAAAAAAACAATGCTGCTAAAAATAATACCTCAAAATCCGCTTCAAAACCTACAACACAAACAACAGGGTCCGTAGAGAAAATCAGCTCAGAAGGGAACGTTGCCGGACATAATTTTGAGGCAAATCGAGGCTCACTGCCCTCCCCCGTTACGAAAGGAAGCATAACTGGGAAATTTGGAAAAACTCCTCACCCACAGCTTAAAAATGTTTTTGAAAACAATAATGGTATAGATATAACCTGTTCTGCAGGCTCCACCGTGAGGGCCGTCTTTGATGGCGAAGTGAGTTCCGTTTTCAGCATCCCTGGCGCAGGAACAGTCGTCATTATTAAACACGGAAATTACCGCTCAGTATACAGCAATCTCGGAGGTGTACTTGTAAGGGCTGGAGCAAAAGTGTCAACTAAGCAATCACTCGGAACCTTGCTTTCGGCAGGAAATGTTTCCGTACTACACTTCGAAATCCATCGCGTATCTGGACAAAGTACTGTGCCGCAAAACCCATTAATTTGGATTAATCCTTAATTTTCGCTCCAGAACGAGAACCATAGCGATAAGCCCGAATATCGGAACGGCTGCCTTGTCGGTGTCAAGAAAATTATTTAAAAACGCATGGGTAAAATAAGTAGAAAGGGAAAATAAAATTCCCAAGGCCAAGGGGAGTGTCTCCAAGGAACACTCTCTAGACCTAATTACCAATATTATGGAGGCCCTCATGCTGAAAACAACAAACCCAACGAAAAGGATGAACCCGATTATCCCGGTCTCGGATAAAGCACCCAAATACTCACTGTGTGCATTACCAAGATTACCAAAATTAGTAGATATAATTGTTTTGTTTTCTGGCTCTTGAAACCTCGCGTATTCGAAGGCAAAAGTTCCAGGACCAAAGCCAAAAAAAGGTCTCTCCTTAAACATTTCAATTGCGCAACTCCACCGGTTTATTCGTTCTAAATTGGATGCGTCCGTTGTAACATTCGCTGCACTTTTAATTCTCTGATCAAAGGCTTCCGTGGTATGATCTTGTTTATTGCGCGCAAGCTCCATTTGTATCGCATCGTATTTGAAAAATAAGATTAAGACGCCTACAGAAACTAAGGATAAGATGTAAGTTAGTTTAATCCGAAAATAAACCAACATAAGAATGAAGCTTCCTGCAACTACGCTTAGCCAAGCCGCTCTCGTGTAGGAGAAATATAACCCGATCAGAATAATAGTAAAACATAGTAATAAAAAGCCTTTCGCAAGTAAATCACTTTTTTTTTCTTTCATTAAAACCAATGGAAAAGGAATCGCCAAAGCAACAATTGCCCCATAAATAGTGTGGTCTTTAAAAAAAGGCCACATTACCCAATGGCTTTCCTTCTCTCCGAAAGCATACTGCGCATGAGAAAGGATGGTGTAGGAAATCACGACCGTTGAGGAAATAGTAAATAGCCATAAAAAGCTATTTACACTCGATTTTTGAGAGAAAAAATAAATTCCCCACAAAAGCATTGGCATAAAAAGCCAACTTTTAGAAAGCAAGAATTTAAGGGATATCCATGGGTGTGTGCTTACCATGGAACTAACGAACAACCAAATTAAGTACCCTAATAAAAATAACATTATAGGATGCTTCAAAAAATCCATAACCATTATTGGGCGATGGAAATGAAGAAAAAGAAACCAAAGGAATAAACCCAATAAAAGAGGTTCAGTAGGAACAAACAAACCAATACCTTCGGTATAATCTTCAATATTTACCGATAATGGAGTGAAAAACGCTATTGAAAGAAAAAGTGCTTTTGTTTGGTATATACCTATGTATAGAATAATTGGAATCAAGGAAAAGAGCAACAACCAAGGACTTTGTAAAAGCCAAGCGGCCGAGAAAATGAGGCCGAGCGATAGCCCTAAGAATATTTCTTTTCTATCCCAAAAAGGTTTCATTAAGCGCTACGCAATTCTTTAATCTTCTCCCACAATAGCAAAGAAAAAATTGAAAAAATAAAGGATAACAAAGTAGAAACTAAAACAATTATGAGCCTTTTAGGTTGGTCTTTTTTATCCGCCTTAACCGCTTTTTCTACCACGAATTTATGATTGAATTTATTGTTTGCATCCGATTCCGCTTGCTCATAAGACACCTTGAAATCCTCTAACTTTACCGTTTTCTCATTTCTTTGATATTCCAATGCGTCATAAACAGCGCCATAACGCATGTTCGCGTCTATTTTTTCCTTCAAATCAGCACGATCCGCTGGGTTTTTTGAGTCAACATAGGCTTGAAAAAGATTCGATCGAACATCTAGTGCAATAACCCCAAGGCTCGCTAAACTATCCAGCCTTTTAATAATATTATCACGATCCCTGGTCATTTGATCCATCTTTCGGCGATTAACTTCAAACGCTGGAACCGTACGTTCTGCAATCATCTCATTCTTTACAGTATCAATGAGTACAACGATTCGATTCGCAATGTTAGCAGCGAGGGCTGGGTCTTCATCTAAAACATCTATCCGTATCGAACCAAAGCGCGTACGGCTAAATGAAACATGATTGTTATACGCTTCATTTAATTGAAAGAACTTATTGGTGCCCTCTGGGTTGATTTTGTAGTGCTCCATCAAGTGAAATTCCGCCACAACCTTATCGCGTATCCTCGAACTTTGTAAAATTTGAACCAGCTGTTCTGCTTGTTCTTCTTCCCCAAAATCCATTGCAGCAGCCTTAGCATTCCGCTGTTCCGAAAAGGAAACGCTGCTTGTCGCAGCGGGAAAAACAATTGCCGAACTTAAATAGAGGGGTTTAATCAATAAACTAATTACGAGAGAAGCAAGGGCTGAACCTACGGTAATAAATATTAATACGCGCCTCTTGTTCCACAAAAACAAAAGTAAGCCTTGGCTTCTCTCCTCTAGATCCTGCACTGTCTTATTTTCTCCCATGCTGTAATTCTTGGTAAAGTTACACTTAATCGTTCATTTACAAAATCAATCCTTTATTGATATTCCATGGTTTAAGAATCCTCTGTTTCTTGTCATTTCTTCAAAAAGAAACGGTAGGTAAAAATCTAACCCAACCAGAAAAACAATAACGAAAGTAAATAATGAAGTTTTCAGTTGAAACAGAAGAGCAAATAAAAGAGTGAGCGTGCTGAGGGTAAACCATAAGTGTTTTTTTGTTGATAACAAAACCCCAATCTTAAGGTTTCGTACGGAGGAGGAATAGAGCAATACGGATACCAACGCTTGGGTTAAAATGGAAACTACAGCACAGGATTTAACCCCATAAATAGGAATAAAAATTGAGTTCATTGTTGTGGTTATAACAACCCCAAAGAAGGAACTGATAATCAAAGTTTTTAAGCTCCCGTTTGCTGTAAGTAAGGTTCCAAAAAGAAAATTAAAACTCATGCAGGCAAACGATACCATAAGGCATTGAAATACGAAAACCGCCTCCCTATTTAGTGATTCACCATAAATTAAGGAAAGTAAAAATTCAGCATTTAAAACCATAACAAAAGCGATAACAAAACTGCCACCAATTAAAATTTTGGCCGTGGATTGAACCAAATCAATGAGTCCTTGATTCTTTTCGTGAAGCATCCGGCTAAAAACGGGATAAAGCATGCCGGCAAAAATCATCCCGACCATGTAAAGGGCATCCAACAACCGAAAAGCTTGGGCATAAATTCCCGCTTGATACGATCCATCAACCTTTAATTGTTGTAAAAGAACGCTATCGATTCTATTGTATAGCAACATAAGAAGGATTAAAAGCGCAAAAGGAAGGGTGTCCTTTAATATGGTTATTGGTATGCCTGCTTTAAATTGAAAATGGGATAATTTGATTCTTTGCTTAAGCAGAAAAAAACTCAAAAATAGCGCAGCAGAATAGCTGATTAATTGTGCAATTATGAAGGCCTCAATCGTGATGTTTTCCGGAGAGAAAAATAATAGCGCTCCTACGAGAATAATTAATATAGAACGGTCTGTTACCGAAATAACCGCATCTTCACGAAACCGATGTTGACCATTTAACAACGCCCTATTAAAAGCAATAAATTGAATTATGAATTGAATTAGGATTAAAATAAATAAGTGTTTAAATGCGTCTGGCGAAATCCTCATCAACACCCCGGCACTGCATACTAAAACAATATACACGAGAAATAAAAGTAATTTGAGAGAAAATACTTGAGCTACATAAGCATCAAGGTTCGATCGCTTTTGAGCAATATATCTTACCGAATAATTATTAATACCTAAATCCAAAAATATATTGAGGATCACCGTGATATTAAATAGTACAAAATAGCCCCCGTAAGCTTCGTTCCCAACCGCCTTTTGGACGCCTGCATCTATAAACAAAATGGACAGTGGCTTAATCAGTAGATTTAAAAACAAAGAAAGGGCTAAGTCCGAAAACAACCTGCGTTCCACATCAAGAAAATTATTGAATAATTAACTTGAACCCTACCCCATGTATATTCAAAATTTCAATGGTTTTGTCTTGACTCAAGAGCTTCCTCAATTTTGCAATATAAACATCCATGCTTCTTCCGTTAAAGTAATTATCATCTCCCCAAATAGCGCGCAGCGTTTCTTGGCGATCCATCACCTGATTTCGGTTTTCTACTAATAACCGCAATAGCGCATTTTCCTTGGTTGTAAGTTTTCGAATTGACCCTTCGTAAATAAGCTTACTTTCATTCGGTTCATATTCAAACTTTCCTAAAGTGATCTTGTTGGAACTGTTTGCCTCTGTTGAAGACCTTCTCATTACGGCATTTAACCTCGCCAAAAGTTCGTCCATAGAAAAGGGCTTCGTAAGGTAGTCATCGGCACCGATATCAAAGCCCCTCAATTTATCCTCATTCAATCCTTTTGCCGTTATAAAAATAATGGGAATACTTTGGTCTGTTAATCGAACCTCCTGTGCGACAGAGTAACCATCTTTTTCCGGCATCATAACATCTAGTAAAAGGGCTCCAAGGTTTGACTTGTTTTCACGATACAGCGCTAAAGCTTGGTTACCAGTCTTTGCAAGTAATACAACAAAGCCCTTAGAGCTTAAATACGTCATCAATAGAAGCCCTAAGTTTTCATCATCCTCCGCTAATATAATTTGCTTAATTGCCATGTTGTTTTATTTCAATAATAAATTCGGATCCCCTTTGCTCTTCACTTTTCACACTTAAACTCCAACGGTGTGCGTCACAAATAGCCTTAACATAACTAAGCCCTAATCCAAAACCTTTTACATTATGAATGTTTCCAGTGGGAACACGGTACAAATTGTCGAAAATTTTTGTGAGGTGTTCTTTGGCAATCCCAATTCCGCGGTCCTTAACGCTAATAAAGATACTTTTATTATACTCTATTTTAATTCGTATGTGTGCGGTTTGTGTTGAATATTTTACAGCATTATCCAATAAATTACCAATCACATTTGTAAAATGAAGTTTATCTGCATTGACCAACCTAGGAGTCCCCTCCACTATTAATTCTATTTCCGTATTTTCCTTTTTCTTAAATAGAATTATTTCAATTTGTCTTGAAATGATTTCTTGAATATTAATATCTTCTTTTCGTAGAATTACGTCCCCTTTGTTTAATACCGCACTTCGTAAAATCCCCTCTACTAAATTTTCTAGTCGCTTGTTTTCGTCTGAAATCATTGACACAAAAGGTTGTATTGCCGGATAAATTTCTTCTGAAACCATGTCCTTGTCTTTCAGCGCTTGACAAGCCAGTGAAATCGTAGATATTGGCGTTTTAAACTCATGGGTCATGTTAGAGATAAAGTCTGATTTCATTTCAGATATATGACGCTGGTCTAAGATGGTTTTTAATAAGAAGTATAAGGTAGAAATCATTAATACAATCAAGAAAAAGGTAACTAATATATAGGCTTGGATTTCGCGTAAAATAAATGCCCTTTCGTCCGGAAAATAAACCGTAAGCCATAATTTTTGATTGACTTTGTCGGACGGAAATAAAATTCTTGAATACCCTTTTTTCGAATTTAATTCGTTTGAATAATTCGATGGTATCTCTTGAAATCGAATAAGTTCTCTTTTTTTTCCCTCCTTCAATACATTAAACCTAAAATCATCTGGTAATTCTTCTTTGTCTAATTCTTCTTTCAGGAGGGTCGCCAAAGTTCTAACATTTACGCGCTCCTGAGGAGACCGGTTTTTATTGTCAGTAATTGCTTGTTTAATTAGCTTTTCAACTAATTTATCCTTGTCGAGGATGTGTTGAATTACTTTTAAATCAAGATGGATTTCAAGCCGGCTTTTACTTTTTTTATCCATGCCTTTGGCCCCGAACAAAAAATCCTTTAACTCTGTAGCTTCTTGAATGAGCACAATGTTTTTTACTGAATCCTTTGCCAGACTGTCGATTACAGAAGGTTTTACTACTATAAATGGCTCTAAAGTTTGGTCAACAACTATGGTCGTATCTTTTATATTTATAGAATCATTTTCTGAAAAAACGCCTTCAAATTCACTTTCCAAAATTTTACGATATAGGTCTGAAATATCCTCTTGACTGAGGTTTATATGGCGATCATAATCTTTGTTGTCAATTCGAAAGGTGACTCGATCTAACGCTCGTGTGCAAAGTTTTTCGACTTGGGCCTTGTTTTTTTCGTACAACATAAATAGCTGAACGAACTCGTAAAATACTAAACCGAAAACGATTAGTCCCGCCGAAAGTGAAAGTATGTTAATTCGGAATTTATTATCCAAAATTGATGGTTTTGAACAATAAAAGTAACAAGAAAATGGCGATTACTGCACTTCCCTACCGAACAACAGAAACGTGTCCTGTAAATACCATTACCTTATCAACATCTGGCATTTTAATATGTATATGATACGTATATATACCCGGTTGTACATCGCGCCCCCCTAATCCGTAAGACCCATCCCAACCAACGTCTAGGTTATTGGTTTCAAAAACCACTTCTCCCCAACGATTGTATATTTTCATGTTGTAATTAAACGGATCAAAGCCCACAGGGAATAACGGCTTAAACGTTGGGTTAAATGGGTCTCCATCAGGGGTGAATGCATTTGGAATATAAAATAACCCCCCAACTTGAGCACCAATCGCAATGGATGTACTATCGGAGCATCCAAAGGCTGTTGAAACCGTTAACATTACCTCATACCCTGACTGGGTACCGATAAACATATGGGTTGGACTATATTCGCTTGAAAATTCTCCATCTCCAAAATCCCATACATACGTTACCCCGCCAATACTCGTGTTGGTGAATTCAACGGATTGGGAAGATTCTGTAAATACAGCAACAGAAGAAGAAAATTCTGCGGTTGGGTATCCTTCGGTACAAACCGCTCCGAGCATCGAAGCGCTGTCAACACAACCATTTAAGGTACCTACTACAAAAATGGAATTACATCCTCCTGCAGTATATAAGTTTTGAACCGACGGGCCACTACCAGAAAAATTATTGGTTGAGGTCCATTGATACGTTGTTGCAGGATTTGGGGCATCAATCGACATCGTAACATTTAGCGGGATGCATCCCCATGTCGTATCTAAACTAAAATCCATAATGGGAAGCGGCTTAATGGTTACAATCCCATTCGCCGTATTACTTAGGCAGTTATTCAAGGTGTATTGCGCTTGGTAGGTCGTGGAAGCTAAGGGGGCCACTGTAATTACATTGGTTGTTTCATTGGTAGGCGTCCATAAAAACGTTCCTCCCGGAAGATTGGGCACTGCCGTAAGGGTTCCTGTTTCACCATAGCACATGGTTAAAGGAGCAATACTCAATACCGGCACCGGATTTACGGTAACCGTCCCTGCCGCTTGTGCGGTACATCCTGTAAGCGTATATACCACGGTGTAGGTTGTTCCTGGGAGACCAGGATTAACATTAATGCTTTGAGTCGTTTGATTGTTTGACCATAGGAAAGACCCGCCTGGTAAATCAGGAGTAGCGGTTAAAAGCGTTGTGTCTCCATTACAAATAGTATCGCTATTTACAGAAATGGTAGGCGTGGGGTTAACTGTAACCGCAACCGTATCTGAAGCAGAACACCCATTCCACGTGTACGTAGCGGAATACGTTGTTGTCTGCATAGGATTTACGGTTATTGAATTGGTTGTTTGACCGGTGTTCCACAAAAGGGCTCCGCCAGCAGGAGAGGTCGCGGCGACTAGTGTTGCTGATTGACCCGTACAAATGGTTACGTCATTAATAGAAAGGGTTGGAGTCGGAGCTATGGTAACATTTATAGCCGCGGTATCTGTACAACCTTGTGGACTTGTAACGGTGACGGTGTAGGTCCCAGCTGTAGTTATAGTTGCTGACGCGTTAGTACCTAAGCCATTATCCCACGCATAGGTGCCTCCACCGTTTGCGGTAACATTGATGACTGGTGCATTACAATCTATAATCGTCGTTCCTGTATTGTTGGTAATCGTTGCATTAGGGGTTTGGTTTACAACAACTTGCGTTGTTGCAGTAACTGATCCACAATTAGAGTTAATCGTACAAGTATAAGTGCCAGCTGCCGCGAGCGTAGGATTTGCAATGGTAGGGTTTTGAAGGTTGGAGGTCCATCCATTGGGACCTGTCCAAGCATAGGTATAATTTCCTGCTTGAGGAACCGCCGGCGTGGGTGTAACCGTTAAATTTAATGGAGAACCCGTACAAATAGGCCCATTATTTGCTGCAGTTGCGGTAGGGGGGGCACAACAGTTTATATACATCCAAATTCTGCCAATGTTGTAAAAAGTTTCTGACCAAATATTTGCCATTGGTTGTCCTCCCGTAGGACAACTTTGCATTCCACTCCTTGAAAGGGTTGTAGGAAAGCCAAGAATACTAGTTACAAAGTTTGGAGATCCATAGGTATTAACGCATGCTCCTCTAACCCCATAAATACCAATAATCTGACCCGTAGTAACAGCAATATTACAAGGAATTATACCATTGGGTTGGTTGGTGGCAGCAAACAGCTGAACAAAATTATTTGTAGTTCCTGGAAAGGCTGGTGGTGCCGCAGCATTAAACCGAACAACGCGTACGGTTTGTAGCCCATTTGACGCTGTTGTGGGAACCTCTAAACCACAAATCGTAAAGTTAGTTGGTGCCGTAAAATGGTAACCGCGAATCATTCCTGTGAATGTGTTTAACTGGTTGCCGACACTTATTTGGGTTTGTGAATTGACAAATCCCAAAATGCTTATCAGTAAAAAAGCGAGCGTAAATTTTTTCATTATTAACTTGTGCTACAAAATTACGTTAAAAATACGTTAACAATAAAGTTGGGTTGCCTTCCCATTAACGCAATAGATTTAGATGTCCAGTCACGATTACAGGCTCTTCCAAACCACCAATTAAAGTAAACGATATCTTATAGGTATAGGTTCCTGGAGGACAATCTAATCCTTCAGTGCCGTATGACCCATCCCATCCAACATTCATATTGTGGGATTCAAACATCACTTCCCCCCACCGATTAAAAACTAACATTTCATACCCCTCGGAGGAAACTCCTGTCGCAAAAACGGGCTTGAAAACTTGATTATATTTATCTCCATCCGGGGTAAAAGTATTGGGAATATAATAGGTCGCCCCGAGATTGGCTTGCAAATCCACCATTACACTGTCCATACAACCCATAGATGTTGTTGCAATTAAGGTAATTGAATAGCCGCCAGAGGTGTTTTGAAAATAATGCGTTGGAAATTCTTCATTCGAAACATTGCCATCTCCGAAGTTCCAAACATAGCCCGTTGCTCCAATAGAATTATTTGTAAAGCTAATGGTCTGTGAGGACTCAGAAAAAGAGGGTGGATTGGGAACAAATGATGCCTGTGGAAAGTCCTGTACACAAATAAAATCATTTTGTATCAAAGGTGAGCTACAACCATTTAACGTTGCTGTCATACCAATATCGTAACATCCTCCGGTGGAGAAGGTCGTTTGTAATGTTGCCCCTGAGCCAATTATAACCCCATTACTAGTCCATTGATAGGAAGCAAGCTGTCCAGTTGTGTCTGCGCTAAAAGTAACCGAAACGGGGACACAGCCGCTTGTTGTGTCAGCAGAAAAGCTTACTGTGGGCAGTGGGTTAACGATAATCATAGCTGAAGTTGGTGCGCTTAGACATCCGTTCACCACGTAGGATACACTATAAGTAGTATTCGTGGTTGGGGACTCCGTGATGGATGAATTTGCGCCTCCTTGTGACCAGGAGAACACCCCTCCTGGGACATTGGTACTAGCCGTTAATGTGCCGCTTTGTCCTTGACAAATGGTGACATTATTAACGGATAAAATGGGTAATGGTGTCACATTAACGTTTATCCCTAATAATTGGCTTGTACAACCATTTAGCGTGTAAGATACATTGTATGTGGTAGTGGCTTGTGGGCTTACGCTGATGCTTTGGGTTGATTCATTGGTAGTAATCCAATTATAAGCACCATTTGGTATATTCGGAGTCGCCGTTAATGTCGTAGTATCCCCGAAACAAATATTGGCCGTTGAACCTGTTAACGTTGGTGTGGGGTTGACCGTTACCGTAATGTCCTCTGTGGCAGTACAACCATTCCATGTATATAAAACGCTGTAAAGTGTCGTAGTTCCTGGTGTAACCGTTATTGTTGGCGTGGCTTGTCCATTGGTCCAAATCACCTGACCGCCACTTGGATAATACGTTGGGTTGATCGTAACTGATTGCCCAGCGCAGATTGTTGTGTCTAGTCCTGTAACCGATGGCACTGGTGCTAATGTAATAGCTAATGTCGCGCTGTCTTGACAACCGTTTGCTGCCGTTACAACAACCGTATAGGACCCTGGTTGAGTAATAATAACATTGGCAGTGGAGCCTAAATTGTTGTTCCATTGATAACCTCCTCCTCCTGTTGCCTGCAATGAAATGTTTGGTGCATTACAATCAATAATCGTAGTTCCGGTAGCATTGGTGATAGCCGCAGAGGGTAAGGTAATATTTTGGGTTAAGGTAATTGTTTGTGACACAGGACAACCATTCGGGTCTATCATGTTTACCGTGTAAGTCCCTGGTGCGGTGATAGAATTGGTGTCGTTTGATGGGGTTAGCCCTCCACTCCAATTGTATGTTACGCCACCCGTAGCTTGTAGAACAATATTGGGGTTTGTACACGTTAATATGGTCGTACCCGTTAGGTTTAATATCTGAACGGGAACTTGGCTTAAGGTTGTGGCCACAACCGCCGTAGCGTTAGCGGAACATCCGTTAGCATCTTGTACCGTTACGGTGTAACTTCCGGCCTGTAGGTTGGTGATGTTTTGAGTGTTTGCACTGTTGGTCCAAGAGAATGTGTAAGGAGACACCCCTCCATTTGGAGTAGAACTTACACTACCCGTACCGTTTAAACATAAAATATTCTGTGCCGTTGCGGTTATCGTGACGGCGCTACCCGGTTGAGTAATCGTTACGGTAGTTGTGGCAGTACATCCGTTAGCATCCGTTACTGTTACAGTATAGGTGCCTGCAGGTAAATTACTCGGATCTTCTAGGGTCGTATTGTTGCTCCATGCGTACGTATACGGCGCGGTTCCTCCGGATACCGTTAAATTAATTGACCCAGAATTATTTCCAAAGCATAAAACATTGATTTGTGTTGTGTTAAGGGATAATCCCGATTGCGGTTGTGTAATTGTTACACTCGTTTGAGCAGTACATCCATTTGCATCGGTAACTGTCACGCTATAGGTTCCTGCGGCCATTCCTGTCGGATCTTCCACCGTTCCATTATTGGACCATAGATAGGTAAAAGGCGCCGTACCCCCCGTAACTGTTAGGTTAACAGAGCCGGTACTGTTTCCAAAACATGAGACATTTATTTGGGTTGTATTCAATGCCAACGGAGCTTGAGGTTGAGAAATCGTAACGGATTGTGAGGTGGTGCAGCCATTGGCATCAGTTACTGTAACACTATATGTCCCTGCGGCTAAATTTTGAAGGTCTTCTTGGGTAAAGTTGTTACTCCATAGATACGAAAAAGGCGCTACACCTCCTGTAACCGTGAGATCAATTGAGCCCGTATTGTTTCCAAAACACCCAACATTTATTTGGGTAAAACTTGAAGTCAGCGTTGATGGTTGAGTTATAGTAACAGAGGTGGTTGCCGTGCAACCATTGGCATCCGTAACGGTTACTGTGTACGTGCCTGCTGATAAACTTTGTGGATCTTGAACGGTGCTGTTGTTGCTCCAGAGGTAAGTATATGGCGCTGTTCCCCCAGAGACGGTTAGATCAATAGAACCAGAACTGTTGCCACTACACAAAACATTGATTTGAGTGGTACTCAAGGTTAGAGCGGCTTGTGGCTGAACAATCGTAACAGAAACTGGGGCAGAGATACATCCATCGACACTCGTCGCGGTATAGGTATAGGTCCCTGGTGACAGATTTTGGGTTGCTGCACCTCCGTAAGTATAAGGGGCATTTGCACCGGAAGCCGATAAGGTTACTGAGCCAGTTCCACCAAAACATTGCACATTATTTGCTGTTGCAGAAAGAACGGGTTGTGGATAAACCGTAAACTGACTTGTAGTACTACATCCGTTACTTGCATTATAGGTTATTGTACTCGTTCCTGCACTCACCCCAGTTACCAACCCTCCTGCCGAAATAGATGCAATTGAAGGATTTGAAGAAGTCCATGTTCCGGGTGTTACCGCATTATTTAATTGAGAGGTTTGACCTAGACAGACAGATAATGCTCCCGATATTGGCTGAAGTGGATTAACGGTTACTGTTGATGTTGCCGTTACTGGCGAACATCCTGCTACAGTGTAGCTAACGGTGTAATTTGTGGTTGTGTTGGGGGTTACGGTAATCGTCGCTCCAGTCTGTCCACCCGGGGTCCATGTAAAATTTCCTCCTGGTGAGCTTACATTTGCTGTTAACGTAGCAATTTGTCCTGCGCAAATAGTGGCATTGTTGACTGTTAAAGTAGGAAGCGGGTTAATGGTAACCGTTACTGGAGTTAATGCGGATGGACAACCAGGGTTTGTCCATGTAATTATTACTTGTCCATTACCGTTTTGAACGCCCGAACTTGTTGTTCCACCAACGACTCCTCCAGTAAAGGAGGATCCTCCTCCACCTCCACAAGACCACCCGGAACCATGATTCTGGGTCGATGTGCCACCGCCACCACCATAATATCCTCCGCCGCCACCTCCGCCACCAGCAGCATTATATCCCGTGGAACCGGCGCCGCCCTGCCCAAGGGCGCCATTCGTTGCGCCTCGAGTTAAAATACCTGCGACTCCACCCGCAACTTGCGTTCCTCCTGTTCCACCAATGCCTGAATTGAAATTTGTACTGTTTGTTCCTGAAGCCCCTCCTCCAACTCCGGTGGTTCCATCCCTTCCTCCGCCAGCGCCACCGCCCGCAACAATAACCCTATTGGCTAATGCCGTTCCTCCAACACGAATATCAGAGGCACCACCGCCACTTCCCCCATGTTGTCCAGCACCAACATCTAGGCCTCCTTGGCCTCCTCCATTCCAGCCCGGAGGACCTGCAGCGTTACCGCCTTGACCCCCAACATATATACTAATCGTTTGACCCGCAGTCAAAGCTAATGACCCTGTTGCCTGACCGCCAAGCCCCCCTGTCGTGTTCAATCCATTACCCCCTCTACCTCCGCGCAATGAAAGGTTATAGGTAGTGGTCGCTGGCGCCGTAAACGTCTGCACAGAGCCTGTATAATTAAAGGTGGCCGTACCATTCCCTGCGTTTCCCGGGGGTTGATAACCAACATAATACGTTGTGTTGGTTGATAAAATTGGGGTTGTGTAAGTGGGTGTACTGGCCAAGGGGTTTGTTCCATTTGCATTTGCATACCAAGTATAGGTGCTATTAACCGGCGCACCACTGGCCGTTAGTGTAGCAGAACCTGGACCACACAAAATGACACTATTGGCGGTTGGCCCAGCAGGGGGGGAACCGACCGTTATTGTAATGGATGCACAACTAGGCCCAAATTGATTGTTGCTGAAATTATTAACGTAATAGGTTGTTGTAACTGCGGGTGTTAATGTTATGCTCGGCCCAGTACCTATTTGTACCCCGCCGCAGGAACCGGTATACCAATATTGAGTGCCCATAGTTCCATTAGCGGTAAGCGTTACCGACTGGCCGGAACAAATACTATTACTAGAGGCGGTTATTCCTGTAGGCGAAGTAACTCCTCCTGCACAATTGGTTGATCTATACCCTAAATTTCTATTAACATTACAAGCACATGATGCGCCTTGAGCCCAACTGCCTAATTGCAGATAATACGTTTGAGTTGCTGGAGCTGTCCATTGAATAAAGGATCCCAATCCACACCAATCATCATTAGCGGCGAGACCGCCTGACATCGGTGAACTATTAATGGTCAAATATGGGTCTCCACCATAGTATGCCGATGGTGCTTGGGAATTACAATAGGTAAAAATATACGTACACCCTGCTTGGGCGGGAAAAGATACATACCCCAAGCATGTGTGTTGGAAGTATTGCCAAGTCATGTTTGGGGAAATTGCGCCCAAGTTTGTTGCGCAACAACATTGAGCCTTGTATTGGCCCACACTAAACAATAAAAGAATAAGCAGCAGTTGTAGCTTTTTTACCATGTCAACAAATGATTCGTAAAGTTAAATTATTTCGCGCAAAAGACGAAATAAACCCTAATCGGTTGCCACGTTATTTAATTAAATTGACGTGTCCTGTTATTATCCTACGCTCATCCGTTTCTGGTATTTTGATTCTAATTTTATAGGTGTAGGTGCCAACTGGGCAATCAAGCCCCTCGGTTCCATAAGAACCATCCCACCCCACATAAGGGTTTAACGTTTCGAACATTATTTCTCCCCACCGATTGTAAACAACCATGCTGAAATCATTCAAGTCAACTCCCGCTGTAAAAACAGGAAGAAATACCTGGTTATACTTATCTCCATCAGGAGTAAAACTATTCGGTATATAATAAACTGGCCCTAAATCTGCGGGAATGTACAACGAAGCACTATCCATACACCCCATGGTTGTAGAGGCTGTAAGTGTCACCAAGGCGCCTTCACCAACAGACTGAAAATAGTGTTCTGGATTCTCTTGATTAGAAAGAGATCCCTCGCCAAAACTCCAAACATAACCCGATGCCCCAAGGCTATTATTCGTAAAATTAAGCGTTTGGGAAGACTCTGTAAATACAGGAGGATATGAGGTAAATGCTGCTATCGGATAGTCTTGGACGCATACTAAATCGTTTGAATTCGATGTTGTTGAACATCCATTCATTGTAGCCGTTAATGAAATATCAAAACAACCACCAAGGCTAAAGGTCATTTGTGCGGTTTGCCCAGCTGTTGGGTTCGCCCCGTTTGAATTCCACGTGTAGGTGGCAAGTTGGCCCGATGTATCAGCAGTTAATGTAACCGTTACGGGAACACATCCAGACGTGGTGTCGATGGTAAACATCGCCTGAGGCAATGGGTTTACAATTATTAATCCTGTAGCTGTATCACTATAACAGCCGTTTGCATTATATACAACTTGATAACTTGTTGATTGCTGGGGAGATTCCGTGATCGTTTGAGAGGTGGATCCTTGAGACCACATATAGGTCCCTCCCGGAGTATTTGTGTTTGCCGTAAGGGTGCCAGGTTGGCCATTACAAATAGTTATGGTTGGCACACTGAGTGTAGGAAGAGGGGTTACCGTAACGACACTTGTGCTAACGGGGCTTATACAACCATTTAGGGTGTACTGGACCGAATAACTCGTTGATGTCGTCGGACTCACCAAAATACTCGATGAGGTTTGATTCCCAGGAGTCCACAAAAAATCACCATTAGGAATGTTCGATAAGGCATTTATTTGAACGCTATCTCCGAAACAAATCGTAAAGTTAGATACGGAAACACTAGGTGTTGGTATAACCGTTATGACCGCATCCTCTGCTACCGTACATCCATTCCAATCGTATAAAACATTAAATGTCGAAGTGGTGGAAGGGCTTACCGTTATGGATTGAGTCGTCAACCCATTTGACCAAATAACTTGCCCTCCAGAAGGATAAAAGACTGGGGATATGGTGACGTTTTGTCCAGAACAAATAGTTGTGTCCCCCAAAGTTATGCTTGGGGTTGGAGCTAGTGTAATTAGAATGGTTACACTATCTTGACAGCCGTTTGCTGCCGTAATGACCACTGTGTAGCTTCCTGCCTGCACGACATTAACTTGTTGACTTGTTCCCAAGTTATTGTTCCAATTGTAATTACCTCCACCAGTAGCAGTTAAACTTATGGATGCATTATTACAATCGAGAACAGCTGTTCCGGTATTATTGATTATCGCTGGTATTGGTGGGGTAATATTTTGAGTTATCGTTACCGATTGCACAACAGTACACCCATTTGGATCTATTAAATTAACATTGTATGTCCCCGGAGCATTAAAAGAATTCGTATCGTTTAGTGGTGTTGTCCCTCCAGTCCAATTATACGAAACTCCACCAGTAGCTTGAATTTGAATGCTTGGTGTCGTACATGTTAATATAGAAGTCCCTGTTAAGTTAATTATTTGTACAGGAATGGGGCTCAATGTTGCTACAATCGTCGCAGAAACATTTACAGTACAACCATTTGCGTCCATAACTGTGGCGACATATGTCCCCGCTAGTAATCCAGTAACCGTTTGTGTTGTAGCTTGATTATTCCATAAATAAGAATATGGAGCAACCGCACCATTTCCTTGGGCAGTAACGCTTCCTGTGCCATTTAAACATAGAATATTCTGAGCCGTTGCACTTGCTGTTAAGGCGGTAGAAGGTTGTGTTATCGATACCGTTGTTTGTGCCGTACATCCGTTCGCATCCGTTACCGTTACAGAGTACGTTCCGGCAGCCAGGTTCGTAGGATCTTCTTGAGTCGTGTTATTGCTCCATGCATACGTGTACGGCGAAGTACCACCCGTTGCTGTTAGGTTGATGGATCCCGTGCTATTGCCATAACACAATACGTTTACTTGTGTGGTGCTTAGCGCTAGTGGGGCTTGAGACTGTGTAATCGTCACACTCGTTTGTGCCGTACATCCGCTCGCATCCATTACCGTTACAGAGTACGTGCCGGCAGCTAGGTTCGTAGGATCTTCTTGTGTCGTGTTGTTACTCCAGGCATACGTGTACGGTGAGGTGCCCCCAGTTGCCATTAGATCTATCGAGCCTGTGCTGTTGCCAAAGCACAATACATTCACTTGCGTTGTGCTTAGCGCTAGTGGGGCTTGAGGCTGGGTTATCGTTACACTCGTTTGAGACGTACAGCCGTTTACATCCGTTACCGTTACGGAGTACGTGCCAGCAGCTAGGTTAGCAGGGTCTTCTTGGGTGGTGGTGTTGCTCCAGGCATACGTGTACGGCGAAGTACCGCCCGTTACTGTTAGGTTAACAGATCCCGTGCTGTTGCCAAAGCATAATACGTTCACTTGCGTGGTGCTTAGCGCTAGTGGGGCTTGAGGCTGGGTTATCGTTACATTCGTTTGAGACGTACAGCCGTTCGCATCCGTTACCGTTACAGAGTACGTTCCGGCAGCCAGGTTCGTAGGATCTTCTTGGGTCGTGTTGTTGCTCCAGGCATACGTGTACGGTGAGGTGCCGCCCGTTGCCGTTAGGTTGATTGATCCCGTGTTGTTGCCATAACAACCAACGTTTACCTGCATTGTGGACAAGGAAAGTGCAGTTGTCGGCTGATTAATGGTAATAGTAAGTTGCGCAGTACACGCGCTATTATCAGAAACGACTACAGTATATGATCCAGCACTCAAGTTAGTTAAGTCCTCTTGCGTTGAATTATTACTCCAAGCGTACGTGTACGGTGAGGTGCCACCAGTGACCGTTAAGTTGATTGACCCTGTACTATTACCAAAGCACAATACGTTTACTTGTGTGGCGCTTAAACTTAAGCCTCCCTGGGGTTGGGTTATCGTTACACTCGTTTGAGACGTACAGCCGTTCGCATCTGTTACTGTTACAGAGTACGTGCCTGCGGCTAGGTTCGCAGGGTCTTCTTGTATCGTGTTGTTGCTCCAGGCATACGTGTATGGAGAGGTACCGCCCGTTACCGTTAGGTTAACAGATCCTGTGCTGTTGCCAAAGCATAATACGTTCACTTGCGTGGTGCTTAGCGCTAGTGGGGCTTGAGGCTGGGTTATCGTTACACTCGTTTGAGACGTACAGCCGTTTGCATCTGTTACTGTTACAGAGTAGGTACCGGCAGCTAGATTAGTAGGGTCTTCTTGGGTCGTGTTGTTGCTCCAGGCATACGTGTACGGTGAGGTGCCGCCCGTTGCTGTTAGGTTTATCGATCCCGTGCTGTTGCCATAACACAATACGTTCACTTGTGTGGTGCTTAAGCTTAAACCT